>NZ_CP073766.1:6862500-7232275 GCF_018255755.1 Chitinophaga sp. HK235
ACAGTGGTTATATCATGGCGCAGATGGAAGGATATGCCGATGCAGTGGGTTCTCCCACCAATCAGTTCCAGTTTCATGTAGGCGGTTTTAAAGGGCCTTATAACGTGTTAAAAACAGTCTCTCTTCCTGTGAAGCTGGGTATTAATCCTACAATGAGCGTTATCCCGCAACTGAATATTGTAGCGGATGCCGCCAAATGGTTTACACCCAATACGGTGAGTTTTAAACAGGCGGCCGTAATCATGGCGCCGGGAACGGATGCGCTGACTATCGCCAATAACTACCAGCAGATGTTTTCTATCAAAAATTAAATCACCCATGCGCCACAAAGCCCTATATATCGCCGGTACCTTTGGAATACTGCTGATGCTGGCCCATGCCTGTAAGAAGGAAAACAAGGGCGGTGGTGACGGCAGTATACGGCCTGAACCAGTAACCTTACAGCTGCCTCCAGGCTTTCCGGCGCCGGTATATAGCTTTGCCAACAATCCGCTCACCAAACAGGGGATAGCATTAGGTCGCTACATGTTCTATGACTACCGGCTCTCACGCGACAGTACTGTATCCTGTGGTTTCTGTCATCAGAAGTTCGCTGCCTTCGGACATTTCGACCATGCGCTGAGCCACGGCGTTGGCGGCCAGCAAGGCACCCGCTCCGTGCCCGTCATCTTCAATATGATATGGCAAAGGGAATTTATGTGGGACGGTGGTGTGAATAACCTGGAAATACAGCCACTGACACCACTTACAGACCACAATGAAATGGCGATGGACCTGAAGGAGCTGTTGAAAAAAATGCAGGGCGACCCGCAATACCGGCAGAAATTCAAAGATGCCTTTGGTACCGAAGAAGTAACCAGCGAACGCATGTTTAAAGCTATTACCCAGTTTGTGGCTACCATGATATCCGGTAATTCCAGGTACGACAGCATTATGCGTAAAGAGCCCGGTGCGGCCTTCAGCCTGGATGAACAGGCCGGCTACCAGATCTTTCAGCAGAAATGTGCAGCCTGTCATAAAGAGCCGTTGTTTACAGATCTTAGTTACCGCAGCAATGGCTTGCCTTACCTGCCCGCGCTCAACGATGTAGGCAGGATGAAAATCACCAACAGCACCGGCGATTATCTTAAGTTTAAAGTGCCTTCCCTGCGGAATATCCTGAAAAGCTCGCCCTATATGCACGACGGCCGCTACTTCGATATATTTCAGGTCTTCGACTTCTATGATCACGGTATCAAAGTCACCAGCACTACTGATCCGCTGGTGAGAAACGGTATCCCGCTTTCTGCCCAGGAAAAAAGACAACTATATCTCTTCCTCAATACCCTCACCGACTATACGCTGATTAATAACAATGCGCTGAGCGAAGTATTAATCACTCCATAACGCTGAATGATATACGAAAATAAAAGCGAAAGGAGCTATTGAAAATGATCAATAGCTCCTTTCGCTTTTTATCTCCGCCCATCACATCATCAGAAAAATCACATACATCACAGTTACGGTTTTCTGGTCCAGCATGTTGTCACATGATCATTCACCATCCCCGTTGCCTGCATATAGGCGTAACAGATAGTAGAGCCTACAAACTTAAATCCGCGTTTGAGCAGGTCTTTGCTCATAGCGTCGGAGATAGCTGTTTTGGCTGGCACTTCCTGCATGGTTTTGAAATTGTTGACGATAGGCTGATGTTTGACAAATGACCAGATGTAATGATCGAAGGAGCCGAATTCCTGTTGCACAGCCAGAAAGGCTTTGGCATTGGAGATGACGGAATTGATCTTTAGTTTGTTACGGATGATACCTTCATTCTCCAGCAGTTTGGCTACCTTTTTTTCGTCGTACCTGGCTACCTTTTTAGCGTCCCAGTTATCAAATGCTTTGCGGTAGTTTTCTCTTTTGACCAGTACGGTGTGCCAGCTGAGTCCGGCTTGTGCTCCTTCGAGGCACAGCAGTTCAAAAAGGTGGCGGTCATCATGACTGGGTTTTCCCCATTCGTTGTCGTGATAATCTTTGTACAATTGATCTTTAAGGCTCCAGCCGCATCGGCTTTTTTCGGTGGCTATAGTTCCCATTCATTGATGATTTTTCTCACACGGTTTTTATACTCACCCAGCTCGTTCAGTGTTTCATTGATGAAGGTGTTATGTTCCAGGCTGCCCAGTACGATATTCATTTCATCAGCATTCTCATATGCCATCTGACGGAAGGGGTTTTTATAATCTTTCTCGCGGGAATGACGGATGTTGTGCGTGATCCATTCCATGGTGCGGGTAGAGTCTTCCAGCCATTCAGCCAGTAGCGCCGGGGTAAGGTTTTTCAAAGATACCTCTTTTATTTCCAATAAACCGGCTACGGCATGTTGTAGTTTGTCTGATGAGTATTCCTTACCGATGGCAACATAAGCTTCGTGCAATTGTGGCCAGCCGGAGATCTTGTTTTTTTTGATCTTCTGTTTGAGCGTATTCACGGTTTCCTCTTTCATCAGCTGTCCGCCGATGTTGTGCCATTCGCCGCGTTTAGCTGTTTTGACGGCAGCCTGTAAAGCCAGGAAAGATGGTTTGTTGGCAGCGATGATGTTTTTGATACCGTAGAAAACGATCAGCTCGCGGAAGATAGCATAGGCTTTGTGTACTTTGAGCAGTTGCACCTCGCGGGAACTGTTTTCCATACCGGTGGCCAATATGGTCAGCTGTGCTACTACTTCCGGTTGTTGCAGTAGCAACTCTTTTCCTTTTTTACGTATATCCTTCTCCGTTAGTTCCTTTTTGGGCATGTTATCCGGAAGGGCGAACCAGGCTTTTCCTACGGCTGCCTCCATGATACCCAGTCCCTCAAACATCTCTTCTACGGAATCGGGAGCCAGAAAATCGTACTCAATGTATTGTGTTTTGTCTGTCCGTTTGTCCCGGTCTACGTATTTCCAGGAGTTGCGGGCAATCGCGTACATGTTGTACATGAACCAGTAGCCGGGCATTACTTTGAGCCGGTTGTCATGTTCATCATTGAGTATGAGGCTGAAAGGGATATTGATATGCAGTTCTGACATATAATTCCCTTTGGAGATGAGGGTAAAGGTGGCAAACTTTGAATTGTGTTTGAGGCTTACGCAGAGGCCGGGCCAGAAGCCTCTGCCGGCAATGACTTCACCATCTGCTCCGCGTGAGTTGTGGTTGGAGCCGATAGTGGCGCCGGCGGCCATATTGCTTTGCCCCATGATCAGTGCAGCGCACAGGAAAGAGTTGTTGTGGTGCTGTTCATGTGCCGGGAAAATCAGTGAATTCAACACTTCGCAGCAGGAGATGGTGGCGTTGTTACCCAGATAGGAGTTGATCAGGCGTGCACCATATTTCAGCTGTGAATGCGAAGCCATCACAAAACGCACGGCTTTCACGCCATAAAACACCCGGCATCCGTAACCGATGATACCATTCACCAGCTCGCATCCTTCCCCGATCTGGGAAGCGGCATCGCTGGTACTGTTGATGGTAAGGTTCTTCAGTTTGTTGGCGCCTTTAAGGTAAGCATCAGTGCCGATGGTGACATCTTTAATGATCTTGCAGTTTTTGATCACGGTACGATCACCTACCATACCGTAGTAGCCACGTCGTTTATCAAACTGTTTTTCAGTAAAGGCTTTGAACTGCTGCTGCAGCTGCAGATCGTCGCGGTAGCGTGTCCAGAGATAGGCATCGCCGGGAAGCATGCCGTCGAAGGGCATAACACTTCTGCCACCGTTTTCGTTGCACAGCTCCAGCTGTATGCGGCCACTTTCCTGTTCACCATCTTTTAAAATACCATTCCCGAATTTGGCATAGTCGGTGGTGGCCATTTCATTCACATTGGCTACAATCACTTCGTTGCCCAGGATATAATGAGACAGGTAGTTGACATTATGTACCACTACATTGTCTCCGAAATCGCAGGCGCAGATAGTGCTGTTGTACAGCCCTACCGGCAGGCGCAGGTTGTGAAATTCCAGATAGTACGGTTCCAGTTTGCCGATGCGAACCATGCCAAAAAAGTGGCAGTGCTGCACCAGCTGAGGATTAAATTCATTGGAAACAAAAATATTGTTCCAGTCATCAGAACTATTGTCGTTTCGTACCAGTGCTTCCACTTCATGGGCCAGCAGTCTTCTGTAATGATCCTGCCGGTTCCATTGTTCATTACGCAGGTAGTATTCGTCTTTACCTTTGGGTAACGGGGTCTCAATAAAGTTGTACCCCAGTTCGGATAGAGGCTTTTTTTTGATGTTGTTCATGGATAAGATCTTTGTTATTCAACAGTCACACTCTTGGCGAGATTCCTCGGTTTATCAACGTCAAACCCTTTTAATACGCCGATGTGGTAGGCGAGTAATTGCAGCGGTATAACGGAGATAATCGGAGCAACCAGCTCATCCGCTGAAGGTACAAAAATAACATCGTCTGCCATGGGAGGAATGGTTTGATCGCCTTCTGTTACAACGGCGATCACTTTGCCTTTGCGGGCTTTTATTTCCTGTATGTTGGAAACAATTTTTTCGTAGTAGCTGTCTTTGGTAGCCACAATCACTACGGGCAGGTTTTCATCTACCAGTGCGATAGGGCCATGTTTCATTTCTGCCGCAGGATAACCTTCGGCATGGATGTAAGAGATCTCTTTCAGTTTCAGTGCACCTTCCAGTGCTACGGGGAAGTTGTAGCCACGGCCCAGATATAGGAAGTCACGTGCATCTTTATACTTCGCAGCAATCTGTTTTACCTGGTCGTCGAGTTTAAGAGCAGTCGCTACTTTATCGGATATCTGTTCCAGCTCATCGAGCAGGTACTGGAAACGTTGTTGGGTGATGGAGCCTTTTTCTGAAGCTATCTTCAGGCCTACAAGGCAGAGTACTGCCAGCTGTGCGGTGAATGCTTTGGTGCTGGCTACGCCGATTTCCGGGCCTGCATGCGTATAGGCGCCGGCGTGAGACATGCGAGCAATGGAAGAACCTACTACGTTACAGATGCCGAGAATGATAGCGCCTTTTTCTTTGGCAGCTTCAATGGCTACCAGCGTATCAGCTGTTTCGCCAGACTGGGATACGGCTATGATCACGTCACCAGGGCCTACCACCGGATTGCGGTAGCGGAACTCAGAAGCGTACTCTACTTCCACCGGTATGCGGCATAGTTCCTCGATCATATATTCAGCGATAAGGCCGGCATGCCAGGAGGTGCCGCAGGCCACGATAATGATACGTTGGGCGTTGCTGAGGGTTTCCGCGTATTCACGGATACCACCCATAGTGAGTGTACCTTTTTTAGCATCCAGACGCCCACGCAGACTATCAAAAATTGTTTGCGGCTGCTCAAAAATCTCTTTGAGCATAAAATGGGCATAACCACCTTTTTCAATAGCAGCCAGCTCAATGTCCAGCTTTTGTATGTAAGGGGTCTGTCTTTCGTTGGAGATATTTTTCAGGATCAGCTCGTCGGCTTTGATAATAGCGATTTCGTAGTCGTTTACATACACTACTTCTTTCGTGTATTCCACGATAGGAGAGGCGTCGGAAGCGAGGAAGTGTTCTCCTTTGCCTACGCCTATTACCAGCGGGCTGCCTTTACGGGCGGCGATGAGTGTATCAGGGTTGTCTGCATCGATCAGTACAATCACATAGGCGCCCACGACTCTTTTTAAGGCAATGCGGAGGGCTTCCTCCAGCGGGCACTGGTTCTGTTGTTTGATCTCTTCGATAAAATGCAGCAACACTTCGGTGTCAGTATCACTTTGAAAAACATGTCCTTTTTTGCTCAGCTCCTGCTTCAGCTGTACATAGTTTTCGATGATGCCGTTGTGTACCATGGAAAGTTTTCCGTCACCGGAAAGGTGGGGGTGGGCATTACGGTCGCAGGGCTCTCCGTGTGTGGCCCAGCGGGTATGTCCGATGGCAATGGAGCTGCGCATATCATAGCTGGATGCGTACTCTTCCAATGCCGCTACTTTGTCTTTTTTCTTGTATACCTGAAGTCCGTCGTTGATAATGGCTACGCCTGCGCTGTCGTAACCGCGGTATTCCAGTCTTTTAAGGCCTTTCAATACTACCGGGTATGCTTCTCTGTGCCCGATGTAAGCTACAATTCCACACATGTGTTTAATCGCGTTTTTGGTGAGGGTGTTGATTGCAATATCGCATAAATTGTGAAAATAACACCAGTTGATGTTAATAAAATATAATATAAGATATGGTTCCTGTGTGTGTGCATTTCACATAACGTGCATTCTAAAATAAAATGAAAAAGGGAATATAGTGCGCGATTAACCGAATGTTAATATCCGGATCATCGTTCACTATATCCCCTTTGATGTATAACGGATTTTAATCGCTTAGATCTTCGCTTAAAATCCGGGTTTGTTAATTACTTCAATAACGTATTCTCAAACAAATGTAAGATTCTTTTGTATTCATCGGTCCAACTGCTGGGGACAGTAAATCCATGATCTTCCACAGGATAAACTGCCAGCTCCCAATTATCTTTTCCCAGTTCTATCAATCGTTGAGACAACCGCACAATATCCTGGAAGTGTACGTTGGTGTCTACCATACCGTGGCACATCAGCAGTTTCCCTTTCAGTCCATCTGCAAAATAGATGGGAGAGGAGCGGTGGTAAGCAATACTATCGGTGAATGGTTCATTCAGGATATTGCTCGTATAGCCGTGATTGTAATGTGCCCAGTCGGTAACGGAACGTAGTGCAGCACCGGAGGCAAATACACCCGGTTTGGTAAACATTGCCATCAGTGTCATAAAGCCACCATAGCTGCCGCCATAGATACCGATACGGTTCGCGTCTACCTGCAATTTCTCTGCCAGATATTTTGCTGCGTCTACTTCATCATCGAGATCTTTGCCGCCCATAAAGCGATAGATACCGGTGCGCCAGTTGCGGCCATAGCCGGCACTGCCGCGGTAGTCTACATCCAGTACGGTATAACCTTTGTCGGTAAGCAGGTTGTGGAACATGTATTCCCTGAAGTAGTTGCTCCACCATTTATGTGCATTCTGCAGATAACCGGCACCATGAACGAAGATAACGGCAGCGCCGTTTTTCTTTGCCGGGTCCGGTGTATAGAGGCGCGCATATACCGGTTGGTTGTCGCGGGCAGTAAAAGTGATCACCTGCGGATCACGCCAGGGGTAGGAACGGAATTCTTCAGATTGTGCCTGATGTGTGATCTGTACAGGTTTGGCGCCTGCGCTGTTGGGCTGCAGATACAGCTCCCAGGGTTTGTTGGAATAGGAGTAACGATAGGCGATCCATTTTTCATCCGGGGAGATGCTGACTTCATGGGCTCCCTGCAGGGAAGTCAGTCTTTCGGCTTTGCCACCGGTAACGGCTATACGATATAACTGTTTTTCACCAGGATGTATTTCATTGGTGATGATGTAAAAATATTTTTTGTCGTGGGACAGCTGCGCATCCTGGACTTCGTACGCACCACTGGTCAGTTGCTGGCTTTGACCAGTCGCTACCTGAGTGGTGTACAGATGGGAGTAGCCGCTGGCTTCCGACTGGAACCAGCAGGTGTTTTCATCTATCCAGCCCAGGTTGCTGCCACCCATGCTCCAGCCTATACCAGGACCAGCGATCCAGGCTTCATCTCTTTGACGGTTGATGGTTTTTAGTTGGCCGGTGGCGGGGTCCAGCAAAGCGATCCAGCGGTCTTTGTTGTCCTGTGACCGGATGTCAACAATGGCATGGTTACCTTGTTCAGACCAGTAGGGGCCATTTACAATTACTTCCCTGACTACGGCGCTGTCTCTGCCGGGGTAGTCTTTTGAAAAGTCGGGCAGGTCCTTAATACCGGTGATATTGGAAGTGACGATAGGCAGTACGGTGTCGCGCTGGCGGTCGTACAGGAAACTTTCGAAGCTACCCTGGGGAGCACCCACCTTATCACGGGAACGGATATCCGTAGTGAAGCCGGTGGAAGTCACAAATTCGGGCACGATGGTATTACGGGCATCAGCGACTGCCTTGTAGAGGCGGTAGGTGATATAGCGGCCATCAGGGCTTATTTGTACATTCTGCAGTTTTTTATCGTTGAGATACAGGCTGCGTAATGGTTTGGGGTCGTATTGTTTATTGAAGGCAGTGGCGGCATCCGCTTTGGTTTTTTTATCGCGGATGATGGCCATCAGCTCCAGCTGCTGTGCTTTGAGATATCTTTCTTCTGCATTGCCCTTGTCTTTATCGGCTTTTTCAGCAGGAGGTTTGCTGCCGGTTTCGAAGCTGGTCAACTGGGTAGTGGTGCCAGTGGTCCGGTCCCAGGCAAAGAGGTCGCGGTTTTGCTGATATACCACCTGCCGGCCGCCAAAGCTGAATACAGGTCTGGTTTCAGTGGCTGTGGTGCTGGTGATGCGGATGGTCTTACCGGTTTTGATATCCAGCAGGAAAATATCTCCCTGATAACTATAGACCAGCAATGACCGGTCCTGGTTGTAAGTGCCTTCAGATCTGGCTGCTATCAGAGAACGTTCGGCTGCTGCGGTTTTAACGGGCGTATTGTTTTTAATACCGGTGGCATAGAGGGAGTCGGCAAGTTGTTTGTCCGGATTCCAGTTGAAATACACTGTCTGGTTGTCGGTTCCCCAGAACACATTGTCGGGGGAGGTGCCTATCCATTTAGGATCGCGCATGATTTTTTCTACCGTAAGCGGCCCCGGTTGTTGGGCATAGAGACTGTTGGCTGATAAAAAAATGATGGCGGGCAGTACCCATTTTGTCATAGCAGTTGTTTATTTTGTTGGCTGATAAATGTAACAGTTTAATCATAAATTGCTGTAAATTTTGGATAGACGTACGGCGTTTATCTGTAATCATGCTGCCATATGCGCTTATACCCTGTTTTATGTGCCTTCGTTCTATTGGCTGCCTGCAAGCCCAAGCCGCCACAGCGCCAGCCAGTGCCGGTATCGGAAGACACCACTTTCCTCACGGGCACATTCTATGTAGTCAGGCACGCAGAACGATTTCCGGGAGCAGACACCTGCCTTACACCAGAAGGGTTTAAAAGAGCCGGTTTTTTATATGAAAGGCTGAAAAATGCCCATCTCGACAAGATCTATCTCACTCCTTACCTGCGTAGTATCCAAACTGCCGACAGTCTGCGGATCAAACTGCATCTCGATACCTGCTTCTATAAAGCAGATACTACGGGCGAATCACTGATATATGAAATCACCCGCCATGGCGACTGGGGCAAGCGTTTGCTTATCATCGGCCACAGCAATACGCTGGTACCTTTGCTGCACAGCCTCCGGGCCCGGCCTCATATGGCTACCATCGGCGAACACGAATACGATTGGCTCTTCATTGTCCGTAAAACATCGGCGGGCAGCAGCCTCACAGAAGACTGTTATCCATAATCAACATAAAAGGAAATGGCCCATTGATTGGATCAATGGGCCATTTCCTTTATAATTCGCTTTAATCTTCGCTCTATTTATCTCCGCTTTAATCTCCGCCTATCAGGAGAATCATCAACATCATAAAAATCACAGTTACAGTTATAGTAGAATTCCCTTCATCAGCGTATACGCCACGGTGAAGTAAATCAGCAGTCCCGTCACATCTACCAGTGTGGCTACAAAAGGAGCGGAAGAGGTAGCAGGGTCGGCGCCGGCTTTTTTAAGGATGATGGGTAGCATAGAACCGGAGAGGGTACCCCATAATACCACGCCTACCAGGGAGAAACCTACGGTAGTGCCTATGAGAACGGTATGTTCTCCATAGGTGTGGAAAAGGCTGTTCCAGAGCAGGATGCGGATAAAACCGATACACCCCAGTACGCTGCCCAGCATGAGGCCCGAAACGATTTCGCGTCGCATAACGCGCCACCAGTCGTTGATGGTGATTTCGCCCAGCGCCATGGCCTGGATGATAAGTGTAGAGGCTTGTGAGCCGCTATTGCCACCACTGGAGATAATCAGTGGTACAAAGAGGGCGAGCACTACGGCTTTGGCTATTTCATCTTCAAAGAATCCCATGGCGGTGGCGGTGAGCATTTCACCGATGAACAGTACCACGAGCCAGCCTACACGTTTTTTGACCAGTTTGAGTAAGGGCATATCGAGATAGGGCTCATCGAGGGCTTCGGTACCACCGATCTTCTGGATGTCTTCTGTATGTTCTTCGTTGGCAATCCACAACATATCATCGATGGTCACGATACCCAGCAGGATGCCCTGGTCGTCTACTACAGGGAGGGCTACCCGGTTCTCCATCCGGAACACCTGGATGGCTTCTTCCTGGTCATCATTAGCATGAAGCGATACAAAGCGGTCGTCCATAAGAGTATGTACCACGGTGTCGGTGGCTACCAGCAGAAATTCGCGGATACGGAAGTCATCGAGCAGATGGCCTTTTTCATCTATCACATAAATTACGTCGATGGTCTCACTGTCTTTTCCGTGTTCCCGGATATAGTCCAGCACTTCTTTGACGGTCCATTCTTCCCTGACAGCGATATAGTCGGGCGTCATGATACGTCCGACGCTGTTTTCAGGGTATCCCAGCAGGGAAAGGGTGATGCGTCGTTCTTCCGGGTCGAGTAGTTTGATCAGCTCTTTCACGGCTTCACTGGGTAGTTCTTCCAGAAAAGAGGTACGGTCATCGGCCGGCAGCTCATTCATCAGCTCGGCTATTTTGGCGGGTGCCAGTGCCCTGATCACATCTTCCTGCAGGGGAAAGTCCAGGATACGGAAAGCCGCTGCCGCTCGGGTGATCGACAGGTTGTTGATAATAGCACCGGCATTTTCCGGGTCTTCGTGAATCAACTCTGCTATGTCCGTAATTAACTGGTCGTCCAGGTACACTGAGAGCTCGCGGTAGTTTTTTTCTTTCTTCAGTGTGCTGAATTTCTCCAGTAATGCTTCATTTTCCATGTACTAATTTGACTCTATGCGCGAAAATAAGTTAAAATAAAACGCCTCCGGGGTTATTACTATAATAATTCTCCGACGTGTAACCGGATATTGTTACAGATAGTATCAGTAGGCAGGTCGTTGGCATCCAGTCCGAAAGGATCTTCAATTTCTTCGGCAATAAGTTCAAGGCTGGCCAGTACAAAGAATATAAATACTACCATGGGAATGATCAGGTAGCCCAGGCTGAACACATACCCGAAGGGCATGGTCATGATATAGAAGAAGATGAATTTTTTGATGAATACACTGTAACTGAAGGGGATAGGGGTGCTTTTGATGCGTTCGCAGGCGCCGCAAACTTCGGTCAGGGACTGCAATTCATTGTTGAGGATGATGAGCTGGTCTCCGCTGAGTTCTCCCTGGCGGTGCAGTTCCATGGTTTTGTGCTGGATCCGGGAAGCCAGCTGGTTGGGTACATGTTTGGAAAGATCTACGGGCTCATGGTCTCCGGGCAGTGCTTCCATCTCTTCTGGCTTATAGGTTTTGCGTAGATGGTTTTTGAGGCTGAAGGCATAGTTGGGGATCATGATCCGGAAAAATTCCCGGGCTTCCTTGTTGGAAGAGGGTAACATGGCCTGTATTTTAATGGCGAGGTTACGGCTGCTGTTGACCAGCGTGCCCCATTGGCGACGTCCTTCCCACCAGCGGTCATAGGCAGTATTGGTTCTGAATACCAGTAACAGGGAGATGACAAACCCCAGCAGGCCGTGCATCAGGGATATGTTCTTGATCTCACTGTTGGCAGACAGATTCCAGAAAGATAGCTCCAGCCAGGCTATTGCAGCAGAATAGATGGACAGGGCTATAAACATGGGAAAGAGCTTCCGTACCGTGTCCGCTTTGTGGATACGGAAGATAAACGTAAACCAGTCTTTCGGGTTGTAGTTGATCATAAGCTAACTGTTAACGTATAAAAGTAAATACCGATCCCTTAAAAGAAAATTAAATCGGGCCGCAAACCTAAAATTTTTAAACATGATTTTGATAACTTCCTTCTTTAACTTTACTTTACGCCTTCTTTTATTTGAATTAGCGCTATGATTAAGCCATACTTATACGTAGATAAGTCCAAGGGAAAAGGTCGGGGAGTATACACAAAGGAACGAATTCCCGCCGGAACAAGGATTGAGACATCTCCCGTACTGGTCCTCTCTTACGATGACACAGAAATTGTGGACAAAACAAAACTTCACAATTATATTTTCCTCTGGGGTGTCCGTGAAACACGCTCCTGCATTGCCCTGGGGTTCTGCTCTATCTACAACCACGACTACAATCCCAACTGTGAATACGAGATGGATTTTGATGCCGAAACTATGAGCATCATCACCCGCCGCGATATCAAAAGAGGAGAGGAATTGTTCATTAACTACAATGGTGATGTGACCGATGATTCCCCGGTTTGGTTCGATATGAAACGTACCAAAGAAAACCAGGAAAAGTCCAAGTAAGGACCTTCGGACCTTCCGGATGGGCGCCGCTGCGATGCCCGTCCGGAAATTTCCGGAAAAATCCTTGGCGCCTGGTAATTTTTTCCTAATATTGTATAAGTACTTATATAATTTTAAAAGGTACTGCCGTCAGAAGGTACCGGCATCACCAGACCCGCTGATTAAGGGTCAGCTGCTCTACCAACGTACCGTTGTCAGAAGGCACCGGCACCACAACTTAAATGGTGAAGCCCTCCCGCTGCAGACCTTACCAGTAACAGATGATAGAAGCGGATGATCGCCCGCGATCGCTTTTCCGCCCGTTTATCATCTTTTTAAAAGAAAATTATATAAGCACTTATATAATTTTTCAGGACGATCATTTGTAATCCATCATCGTATGAGTTTTTATCCATCACTGGGATATCTCGTTTTTGGCAGCCGCCTTCGGAGGCTCAGTGAATACTTCCTTATGGAAGTCAACAAGGTATATGAACAGGCAGGCATTCCCTTTGATGCCAGCTGGTTCCCTGTGTTTTATCTGCTCTCTGGCCAGCAGCCCATGCCTATCATAGACATTGCAGCTCAGCTGGAGATATCCCACTCTGCCGTTAGTCAGATGGTGACCAACCTGCGAAAAAAAGGACTGCTTAAAACCACGCCCTGCAAAGAAGACGGCCGCCGCCAGCTGGTAGCCTTCACCAAAAAGGGCACAGAAATGCTGCATCAGATACAACCCATCTGGAAAGCTATCTCCATCGCCATGGAAGATCTCGTGATGGAAAACAAACAAAGCCAGCAGCTGCTGGCCGCCATTGCACAGGTGGAACAGGCCGTGCAGCAACAGCCGCTGTCGGAAAGAGTGGTACACTCCCTGCATAAAAACAAATAATCATCATACACCAGCTCAATCTTTATCTATAAATCAATAACCATGAGTGATATTTTCAAATACGGTACTGACCAGCTGACAGTAGGCGTGGTGCTCGATATTGCCGCCGGCAAAATAAAAGGCATCCTGTCTCCGGAAGTCATCACCCGTGTCAACACCAGCCATGGATATGTGCAGAAAATCGTTGCACAACATACCACGGTATATGGTATCAACACCGGCTTCGGCCCCCTCTGCGATACCAAGATCTCAGAAGATGATACCCGCGCCCTGCAGTACAATATCCTGCAAAGCCACAGCGTAGGCGTAGGTAGCCCTATCCCCGAAGAGATCGCCCGCCTTATGCTCGTCACCAAAGTACATGCGCTGGCACAGGGATATTCAGGTGTGGCACTCTCCACACTGGAACGCATCATCTGGCATATCGAAAACAATGTCACCCCGCTGGTGCCTGAAAAAGGCTCTGTAGGCGCCTCCGGAGACCTCGCCCCGTTATCACATCTCTTCCTGCCACTCATCGGTCTCGGAAAAGTGTGGTATAAAGGTCAGCAAACCACCATGGATGCAGTGATGCAACAGGAAGGTCTGCAGCCCATCGTACTAGGCCCCAAGGAAGGTCTGGCCCTCATCAACGGTACCCAGTTCATCCTGTCTTTCGCCGTTAAAGCAGTACAACGCCTGCACAACGCGCTGGAAGCTGCTGATATCATCGGTGCCCTCTCCCTCGAAGGACTCATGGGCACCCACAAACCCTTCGACCCACGCCTGCACGCCATCCGGCCTTTCCGCGGCAACCAGCTCGTAGCACATCGTCTTAAAACCATGCTCGACAACTCCGAGATCATGGCTTCACATGTCAACTGCGACCGCGTTCAGGACCCTTACTCACTTCGCTGTATGCCGCAGGTACACGGAGCTTCCCGCACCGCATGGCTGCACCTGGCTGAACTGACCACCATCGAACTCAATGCTGTAACAGACAACCCGATCATCTTCAGTGATACCGATACCATCAGCGGAGGTAACTTCCACGGGCAGCCCATGGCATTGCCCCTCGACTACGCGACCATCGCTGCTGCTGAAGTAGGTAATATCTCCGACAGACGCAGCTACATGATGATAGAAGGCCGCTATGGTCTGCCTAAACTGCTCATCGATGATGCCGGCCTCAACTCCGGATTTATGATACCGCAGTATACTACCGCAGCACTGGTTACCGAAAACAAAACACTCTGTTTCCCTCCCAGCGCCGATAGCGTGCCTACCTCACTGGGACAGGAAGACCACGTGTCTATGGGATCTATCAGTGGCCGTAAACTCAACCAGGTAATCGGCAACCTCGAATACATCCTGGCCATAGAACTGCTGTATGCCGCACAGGCAGTAGACTTCCGCCGGCCACTCAAATCAGGCCCCATCCTGGAAGCTGTACACCGCTATGCCCGCGAAAAAGTGTCTTTCGCCAAAAAAGACCGCATCTTCGCCTACGATATCGAAGCACTGCACCAAATCGTTACCGACCAGTCTCTTGTGCGTGTAGCTAACGAAGCCGCCGCACAGCATCAATTACCTATAAATGGAATCTATCATGACCAGTTTGGACTTTATTAAACAATACGCGGCACACCCGCATTATAAGGCACCCCGCGGCACTCAGCTGCATGCTAAATCCTGGCAGACAGAAGCTCCGCTGCGTATGTTGCTCAACAACCTCGATGATGAAGTAGCTGAAAACCCCGATGAACTGGTGGTTTACGGTGGTATCGGCCAGGCTGCCCGCAATCGCGAAGCCCTGGAAAAAATCATCAAAACATTACTGGAACTCGATGAAGACCATTCCCTGCTGGTGCAGTCCGGCAAACCGGTAGGCATCGTACGCACCCATCCGCAGGCTCCCAGAGTAATGCTGGCCAACAGCAACCTCGTACCCAAATGGGCTACCTGGGAACATTTCAACGAACTGCGCGCCAAAGGCCTCATGATGTACGGCCAGATGACCGCCGGCAGCTGGATCTATATCGGTACCCAGGGCATCCTCCAGGGAACCTACGAAACCTTTATGGAATGCGGCCGTCAGCACTTCAACGGTAACCTCGCCGGTAAACTGATCGTTACCGCCGGTATCGGTGGTATGGGTGGTGCCCAGCCCCTGGCCGCTACCATGGCCGGTGGCGTGATGCTCGCTGCAGACATCGATCCTACCCGCATACAGAAACGAATAGATACCCGCTACCTCGACCGCATGACTTATTCCTATGAGGAAGCGGTAGCCTGGGTGAAAGAAGCGATGGCCAAAGGGCAGCCTCTGTCTGTAGGCCTCGTCAGCGATGCCGGAGATATGCTGGAACGTCTGCTCAAAGACAATATCATCCCCGATGTGCTCACCGACCAGACCTCCGCACATGATCCTATCAATGGTTACGTGCCCAATGATATGACCCTCCAGGCTGCGCTGGAACTGCGTAAAAACGATCCTGCCCGTTACCGCCAGCTGTCGCTCAGGAGCATGGCCCGCCACGTAGGCTTTATGCTGGAGATGCAACAAAAAGGCGCTGTGACTTTCGACTATGGCAACAACCTCCGCGAATTCGCTAAAGAAGGCGGTGAGCCCAATGCCTTTAACTTTCCTGGTTTCACACCAGCTTATATCCGTCCGCTTTTCTGCGAAGGAAAAGGACCTTTCCGCTGGGTAGCCCTCTCCGGCGACCCTGAAGATATCTATACCACAGACCGTGCGCTGATGGAAGCTTTCCCGGAAAATACCCACCTGATCAACTGGCTGAAACAGGCGCAGGAAAAAGTGGCCTTCCAGGGGCTGCCTGCCCGTATCTGCTGGCTGGGTCTGGGAGAAAGAGAAAAAGCAGGATTGATCTTTAACGAACTCGTAAGAACTGGCAAGGTAAAAGCACCGATCGTTATCGGACGTGATCACCTCGACTGTGGCTCTGTAGCTTCCCCCAACCGGGAAACAGAATCCATGAAAGACGGCTCTGATGCTGTCAGCGACTGGACACTGCTCAACCTGATGTCCAACACCGGCGGCGGTGCTACCTGGGTGTCTTTCCACCATGGTGGCGGCGTAGGTATGGGATATTCCCAGCACGCCGGCATGGTAGTACTGGCTGACGGTACAGACCGGGCTGCTGCCTGTCTTAGCCGTGTACTGTTCAACGACCCGGCTATGGGCATCTTCCGCCACGCCGACGCTGGTTACGAAAAGGCACAGCAATGGGCCGATAAATTCGGGATCAATATTTAGATGTAGCGATTTTTTGATTTATGGATTTTGGAATTTGTTAGCGAAGATTGGATGATGTTACTTGTCCTTCATTTCAAATCCCAAAATCCATAAATCCCAAAATCCCAAAATCCATAAAATCAATGAAACTATTAATAGGTCCTTTCTCGCAAATCCTTCCCCTGACAGGCCTGCCGCTGAAAGGCACGCTGCAGGACGAACAGCTCACCATCATCGAAAAAGGTGGTGTCGTGGTAAGCGATGGGAAAATCGTAGCAGTGGCACCTTACAAGGAGCTGCAGCGTGAGTATCCCGATTGTGAGCTGGCTTTTATTGACCGGCCAATGGTGTTGCTGCCAGGGTTTATTGATTGTCATACACATATTTGTTTTGACGGTACCCGCAACAGGGACTATGCCATGCGTATAGCCGGTAAAAGTTACCTCGAGATAGCCCGCGCTGGTGGCGGTATATGGGACTCCGTTACCAAAACACGTATAGCCGATGTCGTTACCCTGGTGGAAAATACGGTGGCCCGTGCCAACCGCCATCTGAAAGAAGGGGTTACAACCATAGAGGTGAAAAGTGGTTATGGGCTTAACTTTGAAAGCGAACTGAAAATGCTGCGGGCCATACAACAGGCATCGCTGTATACCGCTGCCACACTGGTACCTACTTGTCTGGCCGCACATATGAAACCAAGAGACTTCAACGGTACGGAAGAAGCCTATCTGCAATGGGCGCTCAATGAGCTGTTGCCCGTATTGAAAGAGGAATCGCTTACCAACCGGGTAGATATTTTCATTGAAGAAACAGCATTCTCTGCAGCAGCATCGCTGACATACCTGCAAAAGGCCCGTGAGCTGGGTTTTGCCGCTACCGTACACGCTGATCAGTTCAGCGCTGGTGGCGCAACAGTGGCCGTGGCAGCAGGCGCCCTGTCTGCCGACCATCTGGAAGCCAGCAGCGACAAGGAAATAGCACTGCTGGCCAAGTCTGACACAGTGGCGGTAGTATTGCCAGGTGCGTCGCTGGGCCTGGGCATGCATTATGCGCCGGCACGCAGATTGCTGAATGAAGGAGCCTGTGTAGCCATCGCAAGCGACTGGAACCCGGGATCTGCACCGATGGGCGATCTGCTGATACAGGCAGCGGTGATGAGTGCGGCAGAAAAATTGTCTACCGCCGAAGTGCTGGCCGCTTTAACGTTGAGGGCTGCACCCGCACTACAGATAAAAGATGCAGGCCAGCTGGCCGCCGGATTCGTGGCCGACCTGCAGGCTTATCCCACCGCCGATTTCAGAGACATACTCTACTACCAGGGTAAAATGAAACCGGCAATGGTTTGGAAAAAAGGAGATTTAGTCCAATAAACTATGATAACAAAGGAAAGCTACCGGCCTACGCCTGCTACTGCATGGACCGGCCGTACAGATGGTAAGGAAGCTGACCTGCTGCGCTGGCATCAGGTCATAAAGACAGTGGACCTGCTGCAACAGCCACTGCCTGCGCTGCAAAAAGGACAGAAAGGCGTTGTATTCCTGGGCTTTGCCTGCGATGAAGGTGTACGCCGCAACAAGGGCCGTACCGGCGCAGTAGAAGGTCCCGGTGTGTTGAGAAAAGTCATCGCCAATTTCCCGGCCCACTTCAGCGAACAGGCCGTACTGCTCGATGCAGGCGATATCGTTTGCGTCGGCACAGCGCTCGAAGAGGCACAGCTGGTGCTCAGCAATGCTGTACAAGCCATCCTCACAGCCGGTTATCTGCCTGTGCTGCTGGGCGGCGGACATGAAATTACGTATGGCCATGCCAGTGGTATACGTCAGTATATGCATGGAAAGGGACAGCTCGGACTGATCAATTTCGACGCCCATTTTGATATCCGCATCCCTGGCGAAGAAGGACCCAGCTCAGGCACTGGTTTCTGGCAACTGGCACAGGATTGCAAACAAAGCGGTGAGCCTTTCAACTACCTTGCCCTTGGCATCCAGAAAAACGGTAACACCCGCCAGCTCTTTAATATAGCAGGCGAAGAAGGCGCTACCTATGTAGGGGCCGATGCCTTCCATCTGGAAGATAAAGACACCATTTTTGCAGCCATACAACATTTCCTCAGCCAGGTAGACAAAGTATACCTGACCACCTGTCTGGATGTTTTTGCGGCACCTTTTGCACCAGGTGTCAGTGCTACCGCCTACAATGGCATTACCCCCGGTGGCCTGTTCCTGCAGTGTTACAGGGCCATCCTTGAAAGTGGAAAAGTATGTGGAGTGGATATTGCTGAACTAAATCCTTCACTGGACATCGACAACCGTACTGCCAAACTGGGCGCTGCTATTATCTTTGAAGTGCTTATGGCTTATTGTGGAGAATAATCTGCAGGCTGACTAAAAAGGGCCCTGCTCTTTTTAGTCAGCACTGTTGGTCAGCAGATGTACACGTTTGGCGCTATCCGCCAGTTTTTCCGTTGTTTCCCGTTGTAATTCATGAATCAGCTTTGATACATTGTCAGATAGCCCCGTTTTCTCTTTCTTCACTTTTGTGGCCGTATTTTTTACGAACAACAATAATTCACTGGCATCATGCCATTGCCCCAGCAGATCACCGGCTTTTTTGGTGTGCTGCAGCTGTTGCCGGTGTTGATGCGTATGATGTGGTAATTGTGTAATGATGCTCAGTTGATAATACAGCCTCTTCGTATTTTTTCGCAGTTCATGCCACGTTGTATCCGGGGCATTGCTGTCCGGCAGCAGAATGTGTCTGTATTGTTTCGCTACATGTTCGGTCATAACTGCGATAGCGGCTTCATCTTCAATATCAGCGATGGCAGCTTTAAAGGCTTTCGGTAAGGTAGTCAGTTTTTTGACAGATAGTTGTTGGGACAAGGATTCCAGGGTAGCATCGAGGGTGGTCAGTTTTGTTTTCAGTAACAGATGAGCAACAGAAAAGCGCCAGGAGACTGTTTTTTCATGGCGAGCCAGAGACAGTTCCTGTAGCTGGGTATCGCGTGATATACCGCCTATCTGCTGCAGTATTTTAAGCGTAGTCAGGTATTTATCTTTTTTGAGATGATAGCCGGGAATTTGTTGTGCCAATGCCAGTAGTGCACGTATTTTCTTACTGCCCACCCGGAGTTGATGGATGGCTTTTTGTCGCCGGGTGGGGTGCTGGAGCTGTTCAAATGAGGCCGCTACTGTGGAGCAGGCAGACTCCATATAATCGTACAGGAGGGTTTTGAGCATTACACTAAAGATAACGTAAAATGGGAAGAAAAATAGGTATAAATACGCAGGATTATCCGGTAGCCTTTTCATAGTTTTGGCAAAAATTATCCAAATGCAAACCATCCTCAGATTAGCAGCTGCCGCATGGCTGCTGGCCTTTAGCATCCCTGCCATGGCCCAGAAAATCAAACTCGTGGAAGGCGATTTGTCTGCGCTGAAAAATGAAAAACAACTGAATGTCGAGTACACTTACAACCAGCTGAAAGTTGGCAAGTTCGATAATGAAGACGACTACATCCGGAAAAAAACGGAAGAGTATAACCAGAAAGAAGCCGGTAAAGGTGATAACTGGGCCAAAGCCTGGAAAGACGATCGGAAAAACCGCTTCGAACCCAAGTTTGAAATGCTCTTTAATGAAAACAGTGATATCAAAGCCGGACGTTTCCCTGAAGCAAAGTATACCCTGGTTTTCCACACTACCTTTGTTGAACCGGGCTTCAATATCGGCATCATGCGCAAAAACGCTTATATAGATGCAGAGGTGCTGATCGTGGAAACAGCCAGTAAAAAACCAGTCGCTAAAATGTCCTTAGACAACGCCCCGGGCCGCATCTTCGGTGGCTTTGATTTCGATACCGGCGTACGTATTCAGGAAGCTTATGCTGTGTCAGGTAAAAAACTGGCTAAGTCACTGAACCGATAATTGTGATGTATTTGATGCCCCTGAACTGTGATGTATATGATTCCGCTGATGCTCCTGATAAGCGAAGATCAAAGTGAACATTAAAAGCAATATAAAAGCAATGTCCCGATTGACATACATCAATCGGGACATTGCTTTTATATTTTATTCAGTTCAAATCATATCTCCGCTAAAATCTCCGCCTATCAGGAGCATCAGCAGCATCAAATCCATCACAGTCAGAAGACGATGGTCTTATTCCCATGTACAATAACCCTGTTTTCGATATGGGCTTTAATAGCCCTGGAAAGTACCTGGCGTTCTATATCCCGGCCGAGCATGACGAGATCATCCACGGAATGTTTATGACTAACACGGGCCACGTCCTGTTCTATAATGGGACCTTCATCCAGCTCGTTGGTCACGTAGTGGGCGGTGGCTCCAATCAGTTTTACACCGCGCGTATAGGCGTTGAGGTAAGGCCGGGCACCGGCAAATGCCGGGAGAAAGGAGTGGTGTATGTTGATGATACGTTGCGGATATAACCCTACAAAATGGGGTGACAGGATCTGCATATAGCGGGCCAGCACGGTAAAGTCTACCTGGTGTTCCTGTAGCAGGCGGATAGTGGCCTGTTCCTGGGCTGCTTTGTTCTCAGCGTTTACAGGCAGATAATGAAATGGGATGTTGAGGGCGCTGCATTCCTTTTCCAGTACGGTATGGTTGGATATCACCAGGGGGATGTCAACGGCCAGTTCTCCGCTCCGCCAGCGCCATAACAGTTCCATCAGGCAATGATCGTAGGAGGATACCATGATAGCCATCCGTTTGCGTTGGTCACTGTAGTGGATATGCCACTCCATCGCCAGCGGGGTGGCCACCTGTTGCTGGAAAGAGCGCTCCAGCTGTACCCTGTCCGGCACTTCCAGCTGTATCTCCATCCGCATAAAAAACAATCCTTCACGTGGATCTGTGCTGTGTTGGCTTGCATCTAGTATATTTGCACCGAGTTGGAAAAAAAACATGGATACGCCGGCCACAATACCTGGTCGGTCAGGACAGCAGATTAACAGACAGGCGATAGTAGGATCAGAAGGCTTTTGCATAAGCCTAAAATAAAAAATTAATATAAAGCGATAAAGTATTTCCGTGAAAAAAATCGGGTTAATGTCGGATACGCATAGCTATCTGCATCCGCAAATATTTAAATATTTTGAAGAAGTAGATGAAATATGGCATGCCGGCGATATTGGTAATGTAGAGCTGGCAGACCAGCTGGAAGCTTTTAAACCTTTCAGGGCCGTTTATGGCAATATAGACGGGGCAGATATCCGTATCCGTTATCCTGAAACACTCCGCTTCAATCTGGAAGGAGTGGAGGTGTTAATGACCCATATCGGTGGTTATCCGGGAAAATATGCTCCGGGTATCCGGGAAGAGCTGAAAAAAAATCCGCCCAAACTCTTTATCTGCGGACATTCCCATATTCTTAAAGTAATGCCCGACCCGGCACTGCAATTGTTGCATATGAACCCGGGCGCCTGTGGACAGCAAGGCTGGCATAAAGTAAAAACATTACTCCGGTTCCGCCTCGACCAGGGACGGATAGAACAACTGGAAGTCATCGAACTTCCCTGATAAACTTCTGCAGCAGACAGCTGCAACTGCAAAGAAACACTATGACCAAACGCACTTTATTGATACTGCTGATCATATGTGGCTGCATAGCCGGAGCCAAAGCACAGGGGAAATTCCTGAAATGGTTGCATACCGATAATGATACGGCCTACATCGAAGAGCATACGGAAGATCTCACCTTCCGGCTGTACGGCTCCCGCAAGTATACCCGGTATGATATCATGGACAAAAAACTGAAAAAGGACATCCTTTATCGTCCCAATACGCCGTCTAATATCGGAGTAGGGGTCAACTATCGCTTTATCGGTATCAACCTGGGTTTTAATTTCCCCTTCGTAAACCGCCGGAATGATAAATACGGTAATACCAGATTCATCGACCTGCAGTCGCATATCTATCTGCGCAAGCTGGTGGTGGATTTCTATGGACAGAAATACAAGGGCTTTTACATTTCCAATCCGGAGAAAATTTTTGAAAAAGAATACTCCCTCCAGAACCCTTACCCACAACGCCCTGATATCAAAAATCTGGGCCTGGGAATGAACGTACAGTATATCTTCAATGATAAACGTTTTTCCTACCGGGCACCCAACCTGCAGAATGAATACCAGAAAAAAAGCGCCGGTTCGTTTATCGTGGGAGGTGAGTTTTATCTGGCCAAGATACAGGGCGATTCTTCGTTAATACCTACCAATTTTACCGATACCACTTTTCTGCGGAACGAACATTATTACAAAACGCTGGTGGCCACATTAGCGGCTAATATAGGGTATGCCCACACGTTTGTATTCAAAAAACATTTTTTCCTCTCACTGTCAGTCACTACAGGACTGGGTGCTGCTAAAACAAGCTTGCACTATGATAGCGGTGATGTAAGCCATAGCGTGGGGCTGCTGTTCAGCAATACGGTACGTGCCTCACTGGGGTATAATTCCAGCCGTTATTTTGCCGGGGTACACTATGTGGGAATGACTGCCCGCAGCCGTCTGCCGGTACCAGACACCTATCAGGCTTTTGGTAATGGCAACCTTAGAGTGAGTCTGGTACGGCGTTTCAGCTTAAAGAAACCGTTGTGGAGAAATAATGCACTTTCAAAAACTGCAGGATAAGTCCATCGATACAAGATAGTTTCAGTGAAGGAGTTGTGCACCTCTTATCCGGCAACTCTTCTGATCAATCAGCTTTGCCCGGGCGTTATCCATTTCGGTTTTTCCACCGGCTGGTATTGTTCCATCTGCGTCAGCAGATCTTCTATTTTATCACTATATAGCAGTATATCACGATTGGAGGCAGAGAGGAAACCCTTGTCTGCCATGGTATGCGACAGCTGATGCAACGCATCGTAAAACCCGTTTGTGTTGAGCATGCCAATGGGCTTCTGATGCAGCCCCAGTTGGCCCCAGGTAAGCATCTCAAACAATTCCTCCATGGTGCCGAAACCGCCGGGAAGCGCAATAACCCCGTCAGACAGCTCATTCATTCTGGTTTTGCGTTCGTGCATGGTATCTACCAGGATCAGCTCAGTAAGGCCGGTATGGGCCAGCTCTTTCTGTTGCAGAAAATGAGGCAGCACGCCGATAACGCTGCCGCCTGCACGGAGGGCACCATCGGCTACGGCGCCCATCAGTCCTACTTTGGCACCGCCATATACCAGCCCTATATTACGTTTGGCGAGGGCTTCGCCCAGTTGTAACGCTTGTTCCATAAACACCGGATCATGGCCGGCGCTGGAACCACAAAAGACTACAATGTTCTTCATATTAGCTTGTTCCGTTATAATGAGTCCAGTTCTGCCTGTATGTTCTGCCGCGCCGCTGTTTCATACTGTTGCTGAAAGGCATGGGTGCGGAAGATAGCAGGCATCTCCAGAAAATGATGTAATACTTTTTTTCTTCCCGGATGATATACCAGGTCGGGATAAATACTGTATTCCTGGCGTATCTGCCGGGTATATGCCAGATACGCATCTGGCGCAGTGCCCAGTATCTGCAGGTCAAAGTCCAGGAAATAGTCCAGGTCGGTGTTTTGCCAGTCGTTGACATGCGTTTTGGTGGCCACAATAAACTCCTTTACGGCCGTTGTTTTTTCCGATGGATAGTGTATGCGTTGCAGATATTCCACCGCTGCATCAGCGCTTTTTTCTTCGTTATCTGATTGTAGAACATTATACACGATATCATGGAAGAAGATGGCAAAGAGCACGGTTTCCGGGTCCTGTAACTGCTGTGCATATTGCTGATGCAGTGTCAGCAGCTGAGCGATATGCTGCAGGTTGTGGTAATGCCGCCCGGCCCCGGAGTAGGCGGTGGTGATATCATTAAAAGCCTGGTGAACAAGGTGCGGGTCAGCATCGCGGTTCAGCTGTGCCCAGGTTTCACTAATAAAGGATGCAGACATCTGACAATTTTTTTCCGGGGGTAATTTAAAAAGAAAAACGGGCAGAATGATCTGCCCGTTTTCCACATATATGTTCAACCAGGGGTTGAATTATGCTTTTTTGGCTGCTTCTGCACGGATTACGTTCAGTGCGCCGCCGGCTTTAAACCACTGGATCTGTTGTTCGTTGTAAGTGTGGTTTACAGAGAACTCGTCGGAGCTGCCGTCTTTGTGGTGCAGTACCACGGTGAGCGGTTTGCCCGGAGCGAAGGTAGTGAGGCCGTTGATATCGATGGTATCATCTTCCTGGATCTTATCGTAATCTTCTTTATTAGCGAAAGTCAGACCCAGCATACCTTGTTTTTTCAGGTTGGTTTCGTGGATACGGGCGAAAGATTTCACCAGGATAGCACGAACGCCGAGGTGGCGGGGTTCCATAGCAGCGTGTTCGCGGCTGGAGCCTTCACCGTAGTTTTCGTCACCTACTACTACAGCACCGAAACCGGCAGCTTTGTAAGCACGCATAGTGGCAGGAACAGCACCGTATTCGCTGGTCAGGGCGTTTTTAACGGTGTCAGTCTTGTCGTTGAATGCGTTTACTGCGCCGATCAGCATGTTGTTGGAGATGTTGTCCAGGTGACCGCGGTATTTCAGCCATGGGCCGGCCATGGAGATGTGGTCAGTAGTACATTTACCTTTTGCTTTGATGAGGAGTTTCAGCCCTTTCAGGTCGGTACCTTCCCATGCAGCAAATGGTTCCAGCAGTTGCAGACGGTCGGAAGTAGGGGATACTATTACCTGTACACCGCTACCATCTTCAGCAGGAGCCTGGTAACCAGCATCTTCTACTGCGAAACCTTTGGTAGGCAGTTCAAAACCGGTAGGTTCGTCCAGCATTACTTCTTCGCCGTTTTTGTTTTTCAGCTTGTCGGTCAGCGGGTTGAAGGTGAGGTCACCTGCAATAGCCAGCGCTGTTACGATCTCAGGAGAAGCCACAAAAGCGTGGGTAGAAGCCAGACCATCATTTCTCTTCGCGAAGTTACGGTTGAAGGAAGTGATGATGGAGTTTTTACGGTTAGGATCGTCGATATGACGGGCCCATTGACCGATGCAGGGGCCGCAGGCGTTTGCCAGCACTACACCACCTACTTTATCGAAAGTAGCCAGCAGACCGTCTCTTTCGATGGTATAACGTACCAGTTCAGAACCTGGTGTGATGGTGAATTCGGATTTCATATCCAGTTGTTTGTCGATGGCTTGTTTGGCCAGGGACGCAGAACGGGAGATATCTTCGTAGGAAGAGTTGGTGCAGGAACCGATCAGGGCAACTTCCAGTTTTTCAGGCCAGTTGTTTTCTTTGATCGCCTGTGCAAATTTGGAGATAGGCCATGCCAGATCCGGAGTGAACGGACCGTTTACATGAGGCTCCAGTTCGTCGAGGTTGATTTCGATCAGCTGATCATAGTATTTAGCAGGGTCTGCATATACTTCAACATCCGGACGCAGGTGTTCTTTCACGGTGTCAGCCAGGGCAGCAACTTCAGCTCTGCTGGTACCTTTCAGGTAGTCAGCCATTTTGCTGTCGTAAGCAAAAACGGAGCAGGTAGCACCAATTTCAGCACCCATGTTACAGATAGTACCTTTACCGGTAGCGCTCAGGCTGTCTGCACCTTCACCGAAGTATTCCACGATAGCACCAGTACCACCTTTTACAGTCAGGATACCAGCCACTTTCAGGATAACGTCTTTGGCAGAAGTCCATCCGCTCATTTTACCAGTCAGTTTCACACCAATCAGTTTCGGCATTTTCAGCTCCCAGGGAAGGCCTGCCATCACGTCTACCGCGTCAGCACCACCTACACCGATAGCCAGCATACCCAAACCACCAGCGTTAGGGGTGTGGGAGTCTGTACCGATCATCATACCACCGGGGAATGCATAGTTTTCCAGCACTACCTGGTGAATGATACCAGCACCCGGTTTCCAGAAACCAATACCGTATTTGTCGGAAATGGAAGAGAGAAAATCGTAAACTTCTTTATTCGTGTCAATAGCAACCGCCAGATCTTGTGTGGCGCCCACTTTGGCTTGTATAAGGTGATCACAGTGTACTGTGGAAGGAACCGCAACTTTATCACGACCGCAGGTCATAAACTGAAGCAACGCCATCTGAGCGGTGGCATCCTGCATGGCTACACGGTCCGGCGCAAATTCAACGTAGGATTTGCCCTTCTCAAAAGGCGTGGTAGTTGGTGCGTACAGGTGCGCGTATAAAATCTTTTCGGCAAGTGTGAGCGGGCGACCTAACATTTTGCGGGTCGCTTCCACCTTACCCGGTAGTGCCGCATACACTTTTTTAATCATGTCAATATCAAACACCATGGGAAAAAAATAATTTAAGAGCGGTTAAAAATTGCACGCAAAATTAACTAAAAACAACAAGTTTTTAAATTAATTAGTAAAGATATAGATAGATTTTTACCCCCCTTCCTGCGGGAGAAATATATCCGGCGGATTGGATCACACCTTTAAAAGAATTGTTAAAAATTATTATATTAAATTTTGGACCGCTGTAAGTATTGCCCGGCTCCTCCTGTCTGTAACCAGCCACCCTGTTAAAATAGAGCAGCTAAAACCGTTGTTTGTCGTCCTTGTTTTTCCGCCCGGAATTCGATACATTTGGAACATGAACCGGATAAAAGACTTTTTGGAATGGAAGGCCTTCGGTGTATGTGCTGCTATCGGGGATAAACTCGGTGTTGCCACTTCCCGGATCCGCATCTTTTTCATTTATGCCACCTTCCTCGCGATGGGGTCCCCACTCATCGTTTATATGATCCTCGCTTTCTGGGTAAATATGAAAAACTATATCCAGAACGCAAGGAGAAATCCACTACGCTACTTATAACTGATCTGTACCAGCACAATACTGTAAAGCCCCTTTCCTGTTTTTAAGAGAGAAGGAGAGATGTGCCTGCGCGGATAATAAACCGAAATAATATTCCAGCCTTTAAAGGCATTAAAAAAACAAAGAGGAGATCACCGGGATCACCCGGAAATCTCCTCTCTGTCTATATTTTGCCCGGATGTTATTCCAGGTGGAAATTAGTCATTCCGTGATAATGGTTTTGCAACTCATTCAGTGTAATGGGCGCATTCAGGTTCCGGGTTTCATCCCGGTAATGCAGCTGCATCAGCGGTTTGTTGCCCGTTTCAAACATACGGACAGAGAACGGGCCTCTGACGTACACCTTGCCCTTGCCACCACCAGACTGCGAATTGTCCAGATGAAACTGTAGTTTCAGTAACATGGCTTCGTCCAACGGAATGGAGTACAGGTTGTCCAGATCATACCAGAACTCATTCGTGTTGTTATCAGTGGCAACAAGCACTTTTTTGTCCTCATGATCTACCTGCAGAATCTTCCCCGGTTTCTCTACACCTCCATAATTGGTAATCACCGTATCTCCGGTTTTTAAATGGTGTAAACTGATCATAGCGAGTTGTTTTTTGGTGTTGTATGAATTTACATAAATCGATCCAAAACAACAAGGACGCAGCTGATCGTTATTACAATTTAATCGCCACTTTTCTCAGTTCTACCAGTTTCTCCAGCAGCTCTTCGAGCAGGTCGAGGCGCAGCATGTTGGCTCCATCAGATTTAGCATTAGCCGGGTCCGGGTGGGTTTCGATAAACAGACCATCAGCTCCGGTAGCGATAGCTGCTTTGGCGATAGTGCTGATCATCTGCGGGTTGCCACCGGTAACACCGCTGGTCTGGTTAGGCTGCTGCAGCGAGTGCGTACAGTCCATCACCACCGGATGACCGAAATGTTTCATCACCGGGATATTGCGGTAGTCTACTACCAGGTCCTGATAACCGAAGGTAGTACCTCTTTCGGTCAGCATAATATGTTCATTGCCGGCACCCTTGATTTTTTCAACGGCAAACTTCATGGATTCGCCGCTGAGGAACTGGCCTTTTTTTACGTTCACTACTTTGCCTGTTTCTGCAGCTGCCACCAGGATGTCTGTCTGACGACACAGGAAGGCAGGTATCTGTAACACATCTACGTAAGCAGCTGCCATAGCGGCTTCGGCTGCAGAGTGAATGTCGGAGGTAACCGGCACATTAAAGGTTTTACCTATTTTATGCAACAGCTCCAGCCCTTCCACATCGCCAATACCTGTAAAAGAGTGTACACTGGTACGGTTGGCCTTGCGGTAAGAGGCCTTAAAAACATAAGGTATAGCAAGCCGTTTGCAGATACCGGAAACCTTCTCTGCTACGGTCATCAGCAACTCTTCTTCTTCAATTACACAAGGGCCTGCAATCAGGAAGAAATTCTCCGGATTGTACTGTTCTTTGAACAATGATTTTAAATGCTTCATAATTTATAACTATTGGGTCACTAATCGAAATGCAAAGATAGTCTTTCCCTGTATTAACAGGGAGCCGTCAATCTCCATTCCTGTAATATGAAAAGTTAAAATTGTCATACTTTTGTAATCCGCCATTGGAAAGTTCTCTCATGGTTGTTTTTATTGTTATGGCATTGTCATGCGAATGAGCAGGCAGTGCGGAAATATCGCCGAACCTGTTAATATTACGCTCTCAAATTATAGCTTACAATTTTCGTGTATGAAGAAAGATAAGATCCTGGTTATTGGTGCCTGCGGACAAATAGGCGTGGAGCTGACCCTGGCGTTAAGGAAAATGTATGGAGATGCCAACGTACTGGCATCAGATCTCCGGGAGGAACATGATCTGCTGAAAGGAACAGGGCCTTATGTGTCCCTGGACGTGATGAACAAGGAAATGCTGCACGTACTCGTGATCCGGCACAATATCACCCAGATCTACCTGCTGGCGGCCATCCTGTCTGCTACCGGTGAAAAAAATCCGCTGCTGGCATGGCATATCAATATGCAAAGTCTGCTCAACGTACTCGATATCGCCAAAGAGGAAAATATTGATAAAGTATACTGGCCCAGCTCTATTGCGGTGTTCGGTCCTAACTCCCCGATGATGGAAACACCTCAGCACACCATCATCGAGCCTACCACCATTTACGGTATCAGCAAATTTGCCGGCGAACGCTGGTGTGAATACTACAACCACCGCTATGGCGTGGATGTAAGAAGCCTCCGCTACCCCGGTCTGATCAGCTACAAATCTGCTCCAGGTGGTGGTACTACCGACTATGCGGTGGAAATCTTCCACGAAGCCAAGGAACGCCAGGAATACACCAGCTTCCTGTCTGAAGATACCTACCTGCCCATGATGTACATGCCCGACGCTATCCGCGCCACCATCGAACTCATGGAAGCCGATGCCTCCAAAATAACGGTTCGTTCTGCCTACAATCTCTCCGGCATGAGTTTCTCACCTAAAGAGATCGCAGCGGAAATCAAAAAACATATCCCCGACTTCACCATCAGCTACGAGCCGGACTATCGTCAGCAAATCGCCGACGGCTGGCCTAACAGCATGGATGACAGCCGCGCCCGCGCCGATTGGGGCTGGAAACACGAGTATGATCT
Source organism: Chitinophaga sp. HK235 (assembly GCF_018255755.1). Taxonomy (NCBI): domain Bacteria; kingdom Pseudomonadati; phylum Bacteroidota; class Chitinophagia; order Chitinophagales; family Chitinophagaceae; genus Chitinophaga; species Chitinophaga sp. HK235. Next base: position 6,892,480 of record NZ_CP073766.1, read on the forward strand.
GGCGAAGATGACCGCCGACATGCTCCAGAACATATAACGCTGATGCATGTGAACTGTGATGCATGTGATTTTTCTGATGCTCCTGATTTTTGACAACAATAAATTTTGCTGACGCTTTTGTTAAGCCAGCATGTTTGATTTGAGTATAATAAATGAAGGCCCGTTGATTTTCTCAACGGGCCTTTTGTTTTCTCTACTACTTTATCTGTATCAGCTGTTCATCTTCAATAGCTGTCAATCTCCGCTCATCAGGAGAATCAAAAGTATCATACTAAATCACCGTTCCGACAGCTACAGTAGTATTATTAAACTCATCTATCAGTATAAACGCACCATTGGCGGGGTTTTCCTGATAAAGGTCAACAAAGATGGGTGCAGCGGTTTTAAGCGTGATTTTTCCGATATCGTTTAATCCCATTTCTTTTTTATCGGTCACTTCCTGGTAGCTGGTAACATCGGTGACGAAGTGGAGCTGTTGTACTTTGGCTTTCACACGGTTTATACCGTGTTGCAGCAGGTATGTTTTGCCTACAGTGAGTTTTTGCTGGTCCATCCAGCAGATGTAGGCGGATATTTCTTTCCGTTGCTCGGGAACGTTGTCTGTTTTCACGAGCATGTTGCCTCTGCTGCTGTCAATTTCGTCTTCGAGGGTGATGACAACGCTTTCGCGTGCATGCGTGGTAGTCAGTTGTTTCTCGAACTGCTCAATGGTTTTGATTTTGCTTTTCTGGCCGGAGGGCAGGGAGATGATTTCATCGCCTACACTAAAATGACCGCTGGTCACTTTGCCGGCAAAACCACGGAAGTCGTGGTGGGCGGCTGTTTTCGGGCGGATCACGCTTTGTATCGGGAAACGGGCCGGATGGCGGCTGTCCTGGTGGTCGAAGGAAACCTGTTCCAGGTATTCCAGCAGGGCAGGGCCTTCGTACCAGTTGATAGCACCGGTATGGGAAGCCACGTTTTCGCCATGCAGGGAAGAGATGGGAATAAACTTCACTTCCTGGCCTTTGAAGGCGGAGTTCTCGAGCAACTGCTGGAAGTCTTCCACGATCTGGTTGAAGCGGGCTTCGCTGTAATCTACCAGGTCCATTTTGTTGACACATACTACCAGGTAGGGGATGCGCAGCAGGCTGGCGATGAAGAAGTGACGGTGTGTCTGTTCTACAATGCCTTTGCGGGCATCTATGAGTATCAGGGATACCTGTGCGTTAGACGCGCCGGTCACCATGTTACGGGTGTATTCGATGTGGCCGGGGGTATCTGCGATGATATATTTACGGGTAGGGGTGGAGAAGTAGATATGCGCCACGTCGATGGTGATGCCTTGTTCTCTTTCAGCTACGAGGCCGTCTGTCAGCAATGACAGATCAGTGAAGTCAAGTCCCTTGCGTTTGCTGGCCGCATGGAGCGCTTCCATTTTATCCTGGGGGATAGAGTTGGTGTCGTATAAAAGACGGCCGATCAATGTACTTTTACCATCATCCACACTACCGGAAGTGGCTATACGTAAAACCTCCATATTATTAAGCTTTATGCTGTAAAAAGTAAATGTTAAAAATAGCCTGCCTGTTTTCTCTTTTCCATGGCGGCTTCTGAGCGTTTGTCGTCGATACGGGCGCCGCGTTCGGAGATTTTAGCTTCCATGATTTCGGCGATGATATCTTCCAGTTGATCTGCTTCGGAGATAACGGCAGCGGTACAGGTCATGTCCCCTACGGTGCGGAAGCGTACTTTCTGGCGGTAAGGTACTTCATCGTCGGTAGTATTGAGATAAGGTGAATAAGGCCAGTAGAGCCCGTCACGCTCGATAATCTCTCTTTCGTGGGCGAAGTAGATAGAAGGTATTTCCAGCTTTTCGCGGCGGATGTAGTTCCATACGTCCAGTTCGGTCCAGTTGGAGATGGGGAATACACGTACGTTTTCGCCGATGTTGATTTTTCCGTTGAGCATATCAAATAGTTCGGGGCGTTGCATTTTGGCGTTCCATTGGCCAAATTCATCGCGTACGGAGAATATTCTTTCTTTGGCGCGGGCTTTTTCTTCATCACGGCGGGCGCCTCCGATGCAGGCATCAAATTTACCTTCTTCGATGGCATCGAGGAGGGTAACGGTTTGCAGCGCGTTGCGGCTGGCGTATTTACCGGTTTCTTCCTGTACTTTACCCTGGTCTATGCTGTCCTGTACGTTGCGGACAATCAGATCGAGGCCCAGGCTGTTGACCAGCCAGTCGCGGAACTGGATCGTTTCCGGGAAGTTGTGGCCGGTGTCTACGTGTAAAAGGGCGAAAGGTACTTTCCCCGGATAAAATGCTTTCTGGGCCAGTCTTACCAGGGTAATAGAGTCTTTACCACCAGAGAAGAGCAGTACGGGTTTCTCGAACTGGGCGGCTGTTTCCCTTAATATGTATATGGCTTCATCTTCCAGTGCCTGTGGAAATTCCCAATTTATTTTGTTAGTCATGGATGACAATGATTTAAGATTGCAAAGGCTGTTTGTTTATCCGTGCAGGCCGCATTCCTTATGCGACGCTTCCCACCACCACCGGCCGGCGCGCGGATGTTCTCCCGGCTCGATGGCGCGTGTACAGGGTGCACAACCGATGCTGATGAAGCCTTTGTCGTGCAGTTTATTATAGGGGACTTTGTGTTTGGAGAGGTAATCCAGCACCTCATCAAATCCCCAGTGGATGAGCGGATTGTACTTATAAAGATGCCGTTGCTCATCCCATTCCAGGGTCTGCATATCGTGGCGGTTTTCGGATTGTTCGGCACGTAAACCGGTGATCCATACTTTCACACCTTCCAGCGCTCTGTTGAGGGGCACTACCTTACGGATGCCACAGCACTGTTTGCGGTTTTCCACCGATTCGTAAAAGCTGTTGGGGCCCTTTTCGGAAACCAGCTTTTCCACGGCTGCCGTGTCGGGGTAATATACTTCAACCGGCTGCTTATAACGGGAAAGGGTAAGGTCCATCACGTCGTAGGTCTCCTGGAACAGGCGGCCTGTGTCCAGTGTGAATACCCTGACGGGTAAATGGTGACGCCAGATAATATCGGCGATGACCTGGTCTTCCTGGCCAAAGGAAGTGGAAAACGCCACAGCGCCCGGATACTGCTCCAGCAGATACTGTATGGCTTCTTCCACGGGCTTGTTGGCCAGTGCGGTGGTAATGTCTGTCATGTAATCTTCCTTAAAGATAAATGCCTTGTGCCAGCGCATCACTTTTCAGTGATGCCGTACAACAAAAATACATAAAACCTATAAAAAAGATAGACTATTGCATCAAAAAATTGTGGGTTTTGCGGGAAGTCGCTATGGGTGCGCTTTCTCAAAGAAATGGCACTGCAGGGAAAGGACAGGTATCTTGTTAAGCGGATTAAAAGCGGACCATATCAGAGGATATCAATCATTTATCCACGACCGTGGCGCTTATCAGCATCGTTGTAAAACTTGCTGTGGCTGCTGTTTTCCGGTCATCCTTCAGGATCAGCATTGCTTTGTGGCAGGGCATCCTGCAAAAAAAGCCGGCTGGATATACCAGCCGGCCTGATAGTTTTACCCGAAAGCGCCGTTTATACGTTGCGGGTAAGAATGTCTTTCAGTGTTTTAGTCTCCAGCAGCTTCAGGGTAGCGTCCCTTACCTTGCTCATCACTTCATGGAGGCCACATACCGCTTCATCACGACAGTTCTCACAGCGCTCATAGTAGTTGAGGCTCACGCAGGGCAGCAGGGCGATAGGCCCATCCAGCAAACGGATAATTTTGGCCAGCGCGATCTCTTTAGGAGGCTTCATCAGATAATATCCGCCGCCTTTTCCTTTTTTACTGCCCAGAATACCGGCATTCTTCAATTCCAACAGGATATTCTCCAGGAACTTGATGGATATGTTTTTCTCCTGCGCAATTTCGGAGATCAGGATAGGTCCTTTATCAATGTTTTCTGCCAGATGAATGAGTGCGTGAAATGCGTATTGTGTTTTCTTAGATAACATACTGACTTATTTGCATCCCTGGGATGACTCTATCGGTGTTGCAATGAACATATTTGACACAACAAATATAAGCTCTTCTTTTCAGTTTCAAATTTCAGCGGCCAGGGTGTCGTGGAACAGGAATTTTTATTAACTGATTTTCAATTAGTTGTGTGATGTCTACAGATTCAGCACATCCCGCATGGTAAATACACCTGTTTTCCCTTTCAGCCATTCTGCGGCTACCACAGCACCGGCAGCAAATCCTTCCCGGGAATGGGCGGTATGCGTAATGGTGATATCGTCGATAGGCGAAGTATAGGTGATGGTATGTGTACCGGGAGCGGGATCTATCCTTTTGGAGATGATGGACAGGGTATCAGCCTGATGGCTTTCTTCGTTTATCCATGCGGTTTTCCGGGTTACGGAAGACATCAGTTGTTCTGCCAGTGTAAGGGCAGTACCACTGGGTGCGTCTTTTTTCTGGGTATGGTGGATTTCTTCCATCCATACATCGTATTGAGGCTGGGATGCCATGAGGGCAGCCAGTTTTTTGTTCACTTCGAAGAAAATGTTCACGCCGATGCTGAAGTTGGTGGCATGTAAAAAAGCATGCTGGCCTTTTTTACACAGGGCTTCTACCTCGGGCAGTTTATCCAGCCAGCCGGTAGTACCGCTAACAACGGGCACATTGGCTTCGAAACATTTCCGGATGTTATGATAGGCCGTTTCCGGTGTCGTGAATTCAATGGCCACATCTGCCTGACCCAGGTGTTCCTTTTCCAGCAGGTGCTGGCTGTCGTGATCTACTCTGAGTATAACCTCATGACCTTTGGCGGTGGCAATGGCATCAATGGCTTTGCCCATTTTACCATATCCTATAAGTGCTATTTTCATGACCCTTGGTTGTTATTTTTTGATAGATGGAGAGATGAACTACCGACCGGCGAGCCAGGTATTCTTTTTAGCTTTTTTACTGCCGCCGATTGAAATATTAACACTGATACCCAATGCACGGTTGTTGATCAGTGCAGGGGATACCCGCATGCTCAGCTCGTCAGACATGTCCCAGTTGCGCAGGTGCGCAAACACGGTAGCATCAGCGATATTGAGGCCATAGGCCAGTACAAAGAAGAGTACGGAATAGTCAATATTCTGACGGTAGTAGTCGCGGTAGGCCTTCAGGTATTGTTCAGACCTGGCGGCCAGAAATGGATCGGAAATATTGGTGTCAGGATTGCCATCTACCTTCAGCCGGTAGGCATCGCGGTAAAGATGGTATTTGTCCAAATTAAATACAAAGAAGTAGGTACAGGTACCGATAGCGGCATATACCAGCGGCATTTTCCAGTATTCGCGGTTGTAAGCCTGACCCAAACCCGGCAGGATAGCAGAATAAAGGGCTGCCTTACGCGGACTGTGCGGGGGGCGTAGTTGCATATGCGAAGTAGGCACGGTGTCCTTCGACACAATGGTGAGGTCACCGGTAGTGTCAACATGAGGACGGGCCACGGTATCAGCGGCCCTCGCAGCAGGACGGGTAACGTTCTGCGCCCGTGCAGATGTGGCTACAATCAGCAGCGACATCAATATCAGGAAATTGCAACGAAATAAATGGAATGATTTTCCAGCCTTAATTGCCACCGTATATATCTATTTTTTCCAGAATGCTATCCAGTTCTTCGTCCGAATAGAATTCAATCATGATGCTTCCTTTGCCGTTCTTACCTCTGTCCAGTTTCACTTTTGTTGAGAAGTGGGAACTGAGATTATCCTGTATTTTTTGGTAGGCTGGCGGTAACTTAACTTTGACAGCTTTGTGCTGATTGCCTTTATCAGCCTGGTTTATTCTGCGGGCCAGTTCTTCTGTTTGTCTTACAGACAGACCATTTTGCAGGATCTCGTTGTAGAGGAACAGCTGGTTTTCCACGTTCTCCACACCAGTCAGCACGCGGGCATGGCCCATGCTGAGTTGTCCGTTCCTTACCGCTACCTGGATATCAGGCGGCAGTTTGAGCAGTCGTATATAGTTGGTGACGGTGCTTCGTTCCTTGCCCATACGGTCGGCTACCTGTTCCTGTGTGAGGGTACATTCTTCCATCAACCGTTTATAACTCAATCCAACCTCTATGGCGTTCAGGTTTTCCCGTTGCAGGTTCTCCAGCAGTGCCAGTTCCAGCAGCTCCTGGTCGTTGGCCTGACGTATATATGCCGGGATATCTTTCAGTTCCGCCATTTTACTGGCCCGTAAACGCCTTTCACCAGCAATCAGCTGGTATTTTTTATTGCTGATTTTGGCAACGGTGATAGGCTGAATGATATCATGCAGCTTGATAGACTGGCTCAGCTCCTGCAGGGCAACCTCATCAAAGTCACGGCGCGGTTGCTTGGGGTTGGTGACGATCTGCTCCAGCGGAATACGCTCAATACCGGTAACTGCAGCCATTGCTTTTTCACCCAGCGTGCTGGCAGTATGCTTAAGGTCAGTATCTATGTTCTGGAGCAGAGAGCGGATGCCTTTCCCCAACGCCTCTTTCTTACTTGGATTGGTCATCTTAAGATTTTGTCTTTGGATTTAATTTTCGTGTAATTATGTTTCTGCAGTATTTCCTTGGCCAGGTTCAGGTAGTTGATAGCACCGGTACTGGCTGCATCATACATAATAACGGATTTACCGAAGCTGGGAGCCTCTCCCAGTTTGGTATTACGGTGGATGATGGTGTTAAACACACTCTCCTCGAAGTGTTGTTTCACTTCGTCCACCACCTGGTTGCTGAGGCGCAAACGACCATCATACATGGTCATCAGAATACCTTCAATTTCCAGGTCTGTATTCAGTCTGCTCTGAACGATCTTGATGGTATTGAGCAGTTTGCCCAGACCTTCCAGTGCAAAAAATTCACATTGAACAGGAATGATCACCGCGTTGGAAGCCACCAGGGCATTCACAGTGATCAGTCCCAATGAAGGGGAACAGTCCACGATCACAAAATCGTAATCATCTTTTACAGACTCCACCACCTGTTTCATCACCCGCTCACGGTTAGGGTGATTGATCAGTTCCAGTTCTGCACCTACCAGATCGATATGGGAAGGCAGTACCTTGAGGTTGGGCGTATCAGATTCCAGTATCACATCTTTGGCCTGAACATCGTTTACCATACAGTCGTACAGGCTCTGCTGCACATTGCGCAGGTCAAAGCCCAGTCCTGTGGTGCTGTTAGCCTGGGGATCGGCATCTACCAGCAATGTTTTGTATTCCAGTACAGCCAGGCTGCTTGCCAGGTTGATTGCACTGGTTGTTTTTCCCACCCCACCTTTCTGATTAGCGATTGCGATTACTCTAGCCATTGTGTAATTTAAAATTCAAAGGTTCATTTATAGGATAAAGGATAAAATAGCAGGATCGCCTCTTCCTCAAACCTCTATAGTACTTCCGATTTCCGGAAGCAGCAGTTCTACACCGGCATCATCAAACATCCGGAGAACTGCTTTCTTATCTATTTTGATATACCCGAAGGTATCGTAATGTATACCGATGATTTTTTCACACCCGATCATATCGGCGGCAGCAATGGCATCTTCCGGGCCCATGGTGAAATTATCACCTATCGGTAAAACGGCAAAATCCAGCTGGGCAATGTCCGGAATCAGTTCCATTTCCATGGTCAGGGCCGTATCACCGCTATAATAAAAATTGCCTTCGTCTGTCATAAACACAAACCCCATCGGATTACCGGCATAGGAGCCGTCCGCAAAACTGCTGGAGTGCTGGGCTGCCACACATTTCACCGTACCAAAATCAAAGTTCCATTTCCCGCCGGTATTCATCGGATGTATCTTGCTGATACCCTGCCTGCTCGCCCACATCACAATCTCAAAGTTGGACACCACGGTGGCACCGGTTCTTTTGGCCAGATCTATCAGGTCGGCCGTATGGTCTTCATGACCATGGGAAACAAAAATGTAATCCGCCTGGATGGCATTTACATCTACCTTTTTCGCCAGTTCATTGTGCGTGATAAAAGGATCAAAAAGTATCCGCTTGCCTTTGATCTCCACTGCAAAGCAGGAATGACCGTAGTTGGTGTATCTCATGGTCTCAATTTTAGGTAAAAATTACGAATTACGGATGGGCAGACACGAATTTAGTGATTCGCCTCCGGCATCCGTAAACACAATTTTATTCGAAAATCAGTCCTTTGTTTGTATTAAAAGTAGCCTGAATCGGACAAAAATACAACGATTAGACAGAAAACCGGCGCTGTAGTATATTTATTTATTCACAAAGTGTCCTGATGACCACAGATATCTTATATAAATATTAATATTTTATTAATATATGACGGCGCTACTCCGTTTTTTTAAGAATTAATTTAAAACCCTGCAATTTATCCGCTTGTTATACGTCTGCATGACAGCAGGTGCCGGTTTTTAACTTTTCCTACCCGATTACTTGTGTTAAATTGCCGCTCATTTCTTTTTTATATTAATATTTTATAATGCGACCCGGACTGAATTCTATTATATTGGTTGTTTTTCTCCTCTTACTGGACATTTATGTGTTTCAGGCAGTAAGGGCCATGGTATATATGTCGCTGCCCAGGGTCCGCAACATTACCTATACCGTCTACTGGTTTATTTCCGCAGTATGCATCACCATGGTGCTATTGTTGCCTTATATCAACTGGCATAGCTGGCCCGCCCAGGTAAAGTCTTACCTGATGGCCATCTTCCTGGGACTGGTAGTGGCCAAACTGCTGGCAGTCGTATTTTTACTGATAGATGATGTGCGCCGCGGTATTGTATGGCTGATCCGCCGCTTTACCACTGAAAAAGACGTCATGCCCACAGAAGGCGTTGTCAGCGGACTTACCCGCTCACAGTTCCTGAGCCGGCTGGGACTGATCACCGGTGGTACCTTCTTTGCCACCCTGATGTATGGATTTTCCAACAAATACAATTACCGCGTCCATAAACTGAAACTGGCATTTAAAAACCTGCCCTCCTCTTTCAGGGGCCTGCGTATTGTTCAGATCTCCGACATCCACTCCGGCAGCTTCGCCGACCGCGAAGCCGTGATCAAAGGCGTGAATATGATCAACGCCCAGAAGGCTGATCTCGTGCTGTTTACCGGCGATCTGGTCAATGACCGCGCGGATGAAATGGCCCCCTGGATGGATGTGTTCAGCCAGATAAAAGCTCCTATGGGCGTGTATTCCACACTGGGAAACCACGACTATGGCGATTATTACCCCTGGCCTGATAAAACGGCTTCCGGTCATAGTGATATGCAAAAACAAAACCTGGAAAGATTGAAGGTACTGCATGGGGAGCTGGGCTGGAAACTGATGATGAACGAAAGTGTGGTACTGGAAAAAGGCGGCGACCAGATCGCGCTGCTGGGGGTGGAAAACTGGAGTGCCATTAAGCGCTTCCCTCGCCACGGTGATCTCCGCAGGGCCTATCAGGGCGTAAGCCATATTCCGTTTAAAATACTGCTCTCACACGATCCTACCCACTGGGATGCACAAATCAGACCCGAATATCCTGATATCGCACTCACCCTTGCGGGTCATACACATGGTATGCAATTTGGTGTAGAGATACCCGGCCTCAAATGGAGCCCGGCACAATACTTCTATAAGGAATGGGCCGGACTGTACAAGGCCGGCGAACAACGGCTGTACGTAAACAGGGGCTTCGGTTTCCTGGGTTACCCCGGCAGGGTAGGCGTACTCCCGGAAATTACCGTGATAGATCTGGTATAACCTTAAGCGCAAACAGCATTGGGATCGACAAAATTATCAGGAGGCAAAGTGATCAAATCCCAAAATATGCTATATTGTGGGCAGTATCTCTATATAATGCGCGTATTCCTGACATGTCTGCTACTGTTTTGCAGTGTTTTCGCCAATGGCCAATCTTTAGCGGAGGTGGAAAGGCAGTTGGATTCCCTGCTGAACGCCCAGCGGAAAAGTGAAATAGTGGCAGCGCTCAGTTACGGAAATAATCCCGCCTACGGCAACAAAGTCGCCAACTTCGAACAGCCCCTTGTCATGAAGCCCTTTCTTTCTCCTTCCCTGACATGGTATCATAAAAGTGGTTTTTTTGCCGGCGCCAATGCCTACTACTTATTCAATACCGAGAAAAATCACTGGTTTGAATGGGACCTGACTGCCGGATACGACTATACGAAAAATAAAAACTTCCAGACCGGTATTTCATATACACGTTACATTTTTACGGATTCCACGGATGTTCCTACTACACCGATCAAGAATGAACTGTATGCCTATTTTTATTACCGTAAATGGTGGCTGCAGCCGGGTATCAGCCTGGATTACGGCTGGGGTAAACATTCCACTAGCGGGTTGCGTAGCAGGGAAACCCTGCAGGGCAGTGACTTTAACGTAATCACTACCGTAAGACATTCATTTATTTTCGATGGGTTGTTGTGCTCCCGCGATGCCTTGTTGCTACTGCCTTCCATGTCATTGACCCTGGGCACGGCCAACTACTACAGTCAGTTGATTGCTTTTCGTTATGTGACCCGCTCTCCCAAAATGAAATTTGATAAAGTACATCCCGGTAAAGTGCTGAACTTTGAAGATCATACCGGTTTTGAACCCCGTGCAGTAGACTGTACGATCAATGTATCCTACCTTGTAAATAAATTTACCATCTCTCCCGCCTTCACTGTTTTTAAGCCACTCACCGGCGTAGACCAGCATTTGATGAGTTATTTCACCGCAAGGCTGGCGTATAGTTTCTAATATTGTTAACAAATAGCACGGAATTTGTATTTGAGGAATCTCCTTATTGAGATAGGGGTATTTTACTGTTCGGGCGTCTATAATTTTAACCATTACTAACAACATACAATTATGAAAAAACTGTTTCTCGCCGTTGCGATCCTGGCTACTACAGCTGTGACTACTACTGTTAGCGCACAAAGATTACTGCGCTTTGGTATCAAAGGTGGTGCTAATCTTGGAAAACTGGACGGAACCGGATTTCAGGATGGATTTAAATTAGGCTACCACCTGGGTGGTTTTGCACAGTTAAACCTGGTAAAAGGTTTTGGTGTGCAGGGTGAAGTGATCTTTTCTTCTACCAAAACTGAAACAACTGATAATTTCAGTGATATCTACAAAGATGTAAGCACTTCTGATAACCGTAAAAAAATAAACCTGAACTATCTGAGCATCCCGCTGCTGGCAAATATTGATCTGGGTACCCCTCGTCTGAAACTGCAGGTAGGTCCTCAGTTCGGCGCGATGGTAAGTGACAGAAAAGTTTTCGGCGCTGCCAATACTGCCTTTAAAGGTGGTGAAATTTCAGGTGTGGCTGGTCTCTGGCTGCAACTGCCTATCGTAAATGTCAGTGCCCGTTACATCATTGGCTTTAATGACGTAAAAGGTATCAGCAGCGTAGCTAATAGCAGCAACTGGAAGAACCAGGGCATTCAGCTGGGCGTTGGTGTTACCCTGTAATCATACAGGTAAGCTAAAGGACTAGCCCGAAGCAAAAGCCAGGGAGCGATGATCAGCGAATGATCATCGCTCCCTGGCTTTTTTGTCTGAAAAAATATTGTTTCCTTGCGTCGCTTTGTATTGTTATACGAAATGACCTGCCATCCAGTCACTTGGCATTAAACTTGACAATATAGGAAAGCATAAAAAAACGGGGGTTTAAACAGAATTTTCTGACATAATGTCCTCCGGGCTTTAAATATCTCAGATGAACAGATTTTATTTAGGAAATTCGGAAGATGAAATGGAGTTCATGCCTATTATCCCTTTGAATGAAGATGGGGAAGGTCAGGAGGATGAGCGTATTCCCGATGAACTGGCATTGTTGCCATTACGAAATACAGTATTATTTCCCGGTGTAGTATTACCCATCACAGTGGGCCGGGATAAATCCATAAAGGCAGTTAATGATGCGTACAAAGCTGACAAATTGATCGGTGTAGTAGCGCAAAAAGACAGTACGATAGAAGACCCGAATGTTGCCGATCTTAGCGATGTGGGCACGGTAGCGCGTATTGTAAAACTGATCAAGATGCCGGATGGTGGTACTACCATCATCATACAGGGTCGCAAACGTTTTAAGATAAAGGAGATCGTATCAGAAGATCCTTATTTCAAAGCACAGATAACCGTTTTACAAGACGAGGCTGCAGAAGATGATTCTGAGTTTGAAGCTTATATTTCTTCTATCAAAGATCTGGCAGCACAGATTATCCAGTTGTCTCCCAACCTGCCGTCTGAAGCCAGCATCATCCTGAAAAATATTGAGAATGCCTCTTTCCTGGTGCATTTTGTTTCTTCCAACCTCAATTCTGATCTGAAAGACAAACAACAGTTGCTGGAAATCAACAATCTGCGCACCCGTGCAGAGCTGCTGATGAAACTGTTGCAGACAGAACTGCAGCTGGCTGAACTGAAAAACAAAATCACCAATAAAACAAAAGCTGATCTCGACAAACAACAGCGCGATTACTTCCTGCAACAGCAGATGAAGTCTATCAAGGAAGAACTGGGCGGAGATTCCAATGATCGGGAGATCAAGGAAATGAAGCGCAAAGCGGAAGAAAAGAAATGGCCTGTCGCTGCTGCTGAAGCTTTTGCCAAAGGTATTGAGAAACTGGAACGCATGCATCCCTCCACACCAGACTACAGCGTGGTGTACAACCACCTGGACCTGATGCTGGACCTGCCATGGGGAGAATACACGACTGACAGCTATGACCTGAAAAAGGCCAAAAAAGTACTGGACCATGACCATTATGGCATGGAGAAAATCAAGGAAAGAATACTGGAATACCTGGCCGTGCTGAAACTGAAAGGCGACATGAAGTCACCTATCCTGTGTTTTGTAGGCCCTCCGGGCATCGGTAAAACCTCACTCGGACGTTCTATTGCCAATGCAGTAGGCCGTAAGTATGTAAGGCTGAGCCTTGGTGGTTTGCACGACGAGAGCGAGATCCGCGGACACCGTAAAACTTATATCGGCGCTATGCCAGGCCGTGTAGTACAATCTATCCGTAAGATCAAGTCATCCAACCCGGTGATGATCCTCGATGAAATTGACAAGATCGGCAACGATCTGCGTGGCGATCCTAGCTCCGCACTGCTGGAAGTGCTGGATCCTGAACAGAACGGCACCTTCTATGATAACTACCTGGAGTTGGAATTTGACCTGAGCAAAGTGTTGTTCATTGCTACGGCCAACAATATCAGCGCTATTCATCCTGCATTGCGCGACAGGCTTGAAATCATCGATCTGAGTGGTTATTCCATTGAAGAGAAAACGGAGATCGCCAAACGTCACCTGCTGCCTAAGCAAAAAGATGCTCATGGTCTGGCAGATGCGAAATTCAAAATCGCCAATAATGTAATAGAATATATTATCGCCAACTATACCCGGGAAAGTGGTGTGAGAGAGCTGGACAGGCAATTTGCGGCCATTATGCGTAACCTCGCCAAACAGGTAGCGATGGAGTATAAATTGTCCGACAATATTACTACCGCAACTGTGGAAAAGATCCTGGGCAAACCACGTTACTCCAACGAAATGTACAAGGTGGGCAACCCGCCGGGGGTAGCGGTAGGACTGGCCTGGACTTACGTAGGCGGCGAAATTCTGTTTATCGAGAGCAGCCTCAGCGAAGGTAAGGGAGATCTGAAACTGACGGGGAATCTGGGAAATGTGATGAAAGAGTCTGCTGTAACGGCGCTGACATACCTGCAATCCAATGCCTCGTTGCTGAAGCTGGATCCAAAGATTTTTAGTACTAAAAGTGTGCATGTGCATATACCGGAAGGTGCGGTGCCCAAAGACGGTCCCAGTGCAGGTATCACTATGCTCACGGCGCTGACTTCCGTTTTCACAGGTCGTAAGGTAAAATCCTATTTGGCCATGTCCGGGGAGATTACTTTAAGAGGTCTGGTACTGCCAGTGGGTGGAATAAAAGAAAAAATTCTGGCCGCCAAAAGGGCAGGTATCCGCGAAATTATCTTATGCTGGCAGAATGAGAAAGATATAAAAGACATAAATCCGGCATATATCAAAGGGATGAAATTTCATTATGTGAAAGAAATGAACCAAGTGCTGGAAATTGCGTTATTAAAGAAGTAAATAACGAATAACGCCATTTTGTTGCCAGTCCTGGTAGCAATTTTTAAATAATTCATATCGGTTTTGTTGTGACCCCGGTATGAATATCATGTTGATTGTTTTAAGGGTTCTTTGAAGCCATTCCTCTCAGCGGAATGGCTTTGAAGTTTAAGGGAGATGAGTGCTGCTGATGCATGATTAGAATGATGAGTGAAGAGAATAAGTTATCATTTACCATAAAGGAGAAAGCCGTTTGATATATCATCAAACGGCTTTCTCCTTTATGATAATTCTTTATAATCTTCAGTTATTTCCACTGATCTTCAGGCATCAGGCCTATCAGCATCATCAGCATTCATCGCCGTTTCAGTCGATTAATTGTCTTTTATACAATTGTATCGTGTTTTCCAGACCGAAATAGAGCGCATCTGCAACGAGGGCATGACCGATAGATACTTCCTTAAGCTGTGGGATATGCAGTTTAAAGAAGCGGAGGTTGTCCAGGTTGAGGTCATGGCCGGCGTTAAGATCGAGGCCTATGGCGGTGGCAGCTCGGGCTGTATTTTTATAATCGTTGAAGAGCTGGAGGTTTTGTTGTTGGGTGCGGGCATTCGTATATTCTTCCGCGTAGGGGCCGGTATACAGTTCGATACGGTCGGCACCGGCGGTTTTGGCGCCTTCTACCTTGTCAGGCTCAGCGTTGAGGAATATAGATACTCTGATGCCGGCTTTTTTCAGTTCTGTGATAACATCCTTTAATTGTGACTGATTGCGGATGGTATCCCAGCCGGTATTGGAGGTGATGGCATCCGGTGGGTCGGGTACCAGGGTACACTGGTGTGGTTTAACGGCCAGTACCAGGTCCATAAATTCCTGGGAAGGGTATCCTTCGATATTGAATTCAGTGGTAACGATGGGTTTAAGGTCTCTTACGTCCTGGTAACGGATGTGGCGTTCATCCGGGCGGGGGTGTACGGTGATACCATCGGCGCCGAAGCGTTCGCAGTCCTGGGCCACTTTCAGAATATCCGGGAGATTGCCGCCGCGTGCGTTTCGCAGGGTAGCAAACTTGTTGATGTTTACACTCAGCTTTGTCATGTTGCAAAAATACGCTAAAAAGAATGAACGATGTATTCAGGGGATTGAATAAAAGGGGAAGACCCGGGCTATGAGTGGCCCGGGTCTTCTCTTTGTTATTTGAAATACTAATTGCTTAGTACCTGTAGTAGTCTGGTTTGAATGGACCTTCAACCGGAATGCCGAGGTATTCAGATTGTGTAGGGGTGAGTATGTCCAGTTCCACACCGATTTTTTTCAGGTGCAGGCGGGCTACTTTTTCATCCAGGTGTTTAGGCAGTACGTAAACTTTGTTTTCGTACTTGTCTGAATTCAGCCACAGTTCCAGTTGGGCCAGGGTCTGGTTGGTGAAAGAGTTACTCATTACGAAGGAAGGGTGACCGGTAGCGCAACCCAGGTTTACCAGGCGGCCTTCGGCCAGCAGGATGATATCTTTACCGTCGATGGTGTATTTATCTACCTGAGGTTTGATTTCCACTTTGGTATTGCCGTAGTTTTTGTTCAGCCAGGCAACGTCGATTTCGATGTCGAAGTGACCGATGTTGGAAACGATACATTTATCCTTCATCAGTTTGAAGTGTTCGCCATTGATGATATCGCGGCAACCGGTAGTGGTAACGATGATATCAGCTTCTTTTACGGCGTCGTTCATTTTTTTCACTTCGTAACCTTCCATAGCAGCCTGTAAAGCGCAGATAGGATCGATTTCGGTAACGATTACGCGGGCGCCTGCACCTCTGAGGGATTCAGCGGAACCTTTACCTACGTCGCCAAAACCGGCCACAACAGCTACTTTACCGGCGATCATCACGTCAGTGGCGCGACGGATAGCGTCTACGCAGGATTCGCGGCAACCATATTTGTTATCGAACTTGGATTTGGTAACGGAGTCGTTGATGTTAATGGCAGGCATAGGCAGCGTACCGTTTTTCATACGCTCGTACAGACGGTGAACACCAGTAGTGGTTTCTTCGCTGAGACCTTTAATGTGTTGGATCAGCTCAGGGTATCTGTCGAATACCATGTTGGTGAGGTCACCACCATCGTCCAGGATCATGTTCAGCGGGCGCTCAGCGCTACCGAAGAACAGCGTCTGTTCGATACACCAGTCAAATTCCTGCTCATTCAGGCCTTTCCAGGCAAATACAGGTACACCGGCAGCAGCTACAGCAGCAGCAGCGTGGTCCTGAGTAGAAAAGATATTGCAGGAGCTCCAGCGTACTTCTGCACCCAGATGTACCAGAGTTTCGATTAATACAGCAGTTTGAATGGTCATATGCAGACAGCCGGCAATACGGGCACCTTGCAGTGGCTTGCTGTTGCCATATTCTTCCCTCAAAGACATCAGTCCGGGCATTTCAGCTTCTGCCAGCTCTATCTCTTTACGACCCCAGGCCGCAAGTGACATATCTTTTACCTTGTAGCCAAGGTTAAAGTCAATGTTAGATTTCGCAATTGTAGACATTAAAATGGAGTTTTTTGCAAATCTAGGGTTATTTTACCTTTTTACATAATAACCGCTGCCGTTTGGCCTCATCGTCTCCTAAATATTTGCTAATCATTATTTTGTGGATGTCCTCTGTTTTCTAATTTAAATTTAATTTGATTAAATATAAATTATATTATAAGTTTGCTAATTAAAATATATGATTTTATAGTTAATTGTTTGGTGGTAAAGAACAGTTAGTAGGGTATAAACAATTATTAAAACATCATAATAGGCGCAGCCAGTGCGTCTTATACCTTGCCATGTTAGGGTATTTTAAATTTCAGATGATTGCCGGCAACAGGTTTTTCAGTTTCATCGCATGAAAGTTTTTATGCAAAAATTGCCGGGAGAGCCAATTTTATAGGCATATAGGGTTTTACAAAGGACTGTATCTTAATTTCTTGACTAAAAAACTATATGTATAAATAGAAATTTACATACGCATATGTTAGTCCTGTCCTATCCTACGAAAATTAAAGTACGTCTATTGCCGGAAGGCAAAAACATGCTCAGGCGTTGCGTTACCTTATTGATAGCAATACTGCTTATCAATACAGGCATCATGGCACAGCTCCGCGTTATAAACCCCACAGGAGGCAACACTCTCAGCGATGGCCTCCGCCTGGAAGTCGATGATGTTAAAGGCAGAATACAGGTCTTCAGAAATGGGAAAACAGAATCCTATGTGGCCAACGGAGAAAAGGGCTTCGGCGACTATGTCCGCGTAAAGCACAGCACCACCGCCATGACGGCCTTGCAGAGTCTTGATTCCACCGTCTGTTATGTCTCTCCTCTGATAGGAAAAGGAACAACAGCAGAACCTTACCGCGTTTTTGTTTTTAATAAGATATCGGATAAAAAGCCAATCGTCAATCCAACCCTGGACAGCGTAGCGCCTATCTATATCACCCGTACCATCAGTTACGTGGTCCCCAACAAATATTTCACTGTAGATTATTCCTTTAATGGCCCCAACCAGGGCTACAACATGCTGCTTTACCAGGAAGAACACCTGGCTATGCAGCAGGACCCTAACTTTGCCTATACAGGACCTGCCTATAAAGCAGGTGTACCGGGATATTGCTCTTATGGCTTTAAACAGGCTGCAAACCAATACGTTGGTGTATACCATTTTGCCGGAGAATGTGGCATTGCCGAAACATTTACGCATAGTATCATTTCAGTAGGAGCTTTATCTAGTTATGCTGTTGCCAACAACGCGACCCGGGGGAGTACACAGAACAGTGGTATGTCCAGCACCTACCCCTATAGTAACATTGTAGGGCAGCCCTATACAACCAACGTAGACAGAGCCCTTTACGCACAAACCATCCTCAATAATAAACTGCTCAATACTACCATGGGCACCAGAATTGCGGTGGGATACGGAGAAGATGACACCTTCGCCGATTATGACGCTATACATACTACCATTGGACAAACACCTACCAGCAACGGTAGCAACCCTGTCACCGTGGAATTTGCCGGTGATGCCGGCGACCCGGAGGGTAATACCGGTAATAATCACGCTCCGCAAAGCCTCAAGCTGAAAGTGACCGGTGGCGTGCTCACAGCCCCTGTGTACATGGAAATGAAAGTAGTGGCTGTACCAGGAGAACTACACCCTGCTGTGGAAAACCAGGACTTCACCTACTCCATGGGATTCATCATCCCCGCAGGCGATTATACCCAAGCTGCCAACCAGCTGGTGCCCGTAACCAATGTGACTATCATCGGAAACAATAAACTCGAATATAGCCGTAAGCTTACCCTCGCCCTGCAGGATATTTCCTGTAACGCGCAGGTGGTACTGGGTACTCAAAAACAGGCTACCTACACCATCATTGATGATGAAGACCGTACCCTGACACTCACCTTCGATAAAACGTCTTTCCTGGAAGGAACTAGCATCACGGGTACGCTTTCCCTGCCTGGTACGGTAACTGAAGATACCTACATCGATCTGTCTGTGCTGACAGGTAATACTGCCACACCGGGCGTGGATTTTAAATTGCCTGCGCCTCCCCGCGTAATGATCGCAAACGGATCCGGAAGTACCACTTTTACGATCACGGGAGAACCAGACCTGATACTCGAACCCGATGAAACCTTTAAGGTAAAAGCTGATGCCATGGTGCTCGGAATAACTTCTTCCGCAACAGGGCCACTGCTTACACTAAACGATGATACCCGCAACCACATAGAAAATATTACGCTCGGCGTGACCGTCACTCCGGCAGATCCGGATCCTGCGTATCCGGCGCTTACCTTTAAGGAAGCATATACCGGTACACTTAATGTAAGCTTACCAGCAGGTGTTTCCACTGTTACACCGATTACCGTCAACATTAGCAAAGCAGGAACCGCCACAGAAGGAAATGATTATACACTGGTCATACCGGCTAACACCATCTCTGGCAGCACACCGGTGAGCGGTACCCTTACCCTCATCAACGACGGCAGGATAGAAGGAGATGAAAACATTAAGATCACCGGTACTGCTACAGATGGTACTGCCACCGCTTTTGTGGTAACACCGGCCACCATCACCATCAAGGATGCCCAGTTGCCACTGACAGATCCGGTGTCACTCCATCTCTCTACCAATGATATTAATGAAGGGGATGCTGGTGCAAAATGTTGGATAGAATTGCCTGCGGGCATTGTAGCTACGGATATCCAACTGGATTTCGACATCTCTACCGTCACTGGTACTACGGCTTTATCCACTTCCTACGCCGGACTGCCTGCTTCCATGAGCATACCTGCCGGTAGCAAAGCATCTACACAATATACCATTACTGCCGCTCCCAACAAGGTACTGGAAGATGACCGCGCGGTAGTGATCCATGCGGCCACCGCTACTACCACCACGCTGCCAGGTATTACCACCGGCGCCGATGTGACACTCAATATCCATGATAAAACAGATCCTGCCGGCGCATCAGTGGTGATCGCTCCGGTAACCACACCATTGCCGGAAGGTCAGGCTACAAAATTCACCATCGGCCTCACCAATGGTTTCAGTTCTGCCAAAAAAATAAGCGTCACACTGGCACCCAATCCTGTTGGCACAGAAGCTACCGCGGCGGATTATACAATGGTAGGTGGTATCCAGGTGATAGAACTGCCTGCCTATACTACCGGCACCTACACCACACTGACAGATGTCGTGTCTGCCAATACAGACATGGTGATTGAGAAAGATAAAAAACTGATCTTCACCGGTACCGCTACCGGCTATACGGTGCAGGATGCTGTGATGACCATTCAGGATGAAACCAGAAGGAACACCGCCAATACAAAAGTATCACTGACCGTTCCTCAAACCACCGTCACAGAAAATAGCACCACTACCATCAAGGCTAGCCTGCCTGCTGGAGTGACCACCGAAATACCCATTACCGTAGATCTGAGTGCAATAACGGGAACGGCTACACCAGTAACGGATTTTACATTAGACAACACGATTCAGATTACTGCCACTACTCCTGAACCAGTGGCCACCCTGAATGTGCGGAAAGATGACCTGGTGGAAAATCAGGAAGATTTCACCGTTACACCAACTATCAGCGACGCTTACGCCACCACTTATACCAGTGTTCCTGCTACGTTGACGTTTACCATTCAGGACTATGAGTATCCGCTGCTGGCCACCAATCCTATTATATTGAGTGCGACACCTGCTACAATACTGGAAAATGATCCAACCGGTGCAACACTTACAGCTACTTTACCTAATAACTGGAAAACAGCTATCCCGCTGGATGTACAGCTGGTTAAAAACAACAGTTCTACTGCCGCAGATGATCGTCATACTTCCATCCTCAATCAAAAACTGACTATCCTGCCCACATCCGGCACTGCTTCCATGCAGATACTGGCTACCGACAACGATGTGCTGGATGATGATGCCGACCTGGTAATAGATGGTAATCCCGGTAATGTTGTATTGCCCGTTACCAGCACCACCATTCATATTGCAGATAATACCATCAATAAACCCAACGCCAGAAACATTACACTCACAGCCAGCAAAACGCTGATACCGGAAGGAGAGAAGCTGAGTGTGACAGTGTCCCGTTTGTACACTTCTTCCAAAAAAGTAAGTGTGCAGCTGACTGTAGATCCTTCTTCTGAAGCCAGTCTCGCCAAAAATGATTATTCCATCATCAATACGATGCTGGAGCTGGACGCAACAGATAAAACCCGCACCTTCGATGTAATACAGACCAATACCGATAACGTACTGGAGAAAGATGAGTCTCTGTTGATCAAAGGATCACTGGGTACTTACATCATCAATAACCTTGATCTGAAAATCAAGGATATGACCAGGACCATCCCCGGCAATCTGGTACTGACACTGACCCCTTACAAAACTTTACATGCGCTGGAAGGAGAGGATGGTACCGTTCATATCAGCCTGCCTGCCAACATCACCACAGAAGTTCCGATCAGCCTCACACTGGCACAAACCAGCGGAACAGCGGAAGATGGAGCAGACTATACCATCCCTCATAACTTCAGCTTCAACAATGCCAACGATACGACCGTAGCCCTGAAGATCCTGCCAGATGACCTGCTGGAAGGACCGGAGAACCTGGTGATTTCCACTACTGCTACAGACGCGATCAGTGCCTATACCACCAATGACTTTGAGGTGAATATTGATGATGCCCAGTATCCGCTGGCTACCCCGATTCAGATCACCCTTACTCCGGGTGCTATCGATGAAGGCGGTGCCGGCGCTACCATAGGCGTGAAGCTGCCGGCTGGCATACGTGCCGGTAAAGCGATTACCGTTACCATTGACAAAGACGCCGCTTCCACTGCAGATATCAATGATTATAAAACATTTAACTTCCCATTCTCCGTTACCATACCGAAACTGGGCACCAGCGCTACGCATAACGTATTGATGGAAGCTATCCTCGACAAGGTCCTGGAAGATGATGAAACTGTGATCTTCAATGGAACAACCGGTGATGTAAACATGCCGGTAAAAGGAGATACGCTGGTGATCCACGACAGAACACATGATGATCCGACCACCGGTTATATTCACATTATTCCGGTAACACCCGGAACCAGGGTGAAGGAAGGAAATACCTATAATGCGAAGGTGTCCCTGGCGCCAGGTGTGACTTCCAGCAAAGCTATCACCGTGTCCTTGTACGCTGGTAGCGGCACACAAGCCAAAATATCCGACTATAGCGGTCTTCCGCCGACTGTCACCATACCGGCTCTGCAACCGGATGTGGCCTTCTCAGTACTTGCTGTGCCAGATAATATTATTGAGAAAGACGAGCTGTTACAGATTGTGGCGCAACCGCAGAACTTCGCAGGAATGAAAGGGGATACGCTGAACCTGATTATTGAAGATGTGACCCGTTTGGATCCCAATAACCTGAAAATGCAGCTGAAAGTGGATTCCACGATCCTGCATGAAGGCAGCTCTTCCAAAGTGACAGTAGGTTTTGTGAACAGTCTGATTTCTTCCGATGAAGACATTGTGATAAACATCAACAGGGATGCCGTGGCTTCCACCGCTGATGATGCAGATTACACCGGTTTGCCATCACAGGTAACGCTGCCGGCCCTGCAGAATAATCAGGTATTTACGCTGCAGATGATCGATGATAATATACTGGAAGGAGATGAAGTGCTGCAACTGAATGCACAGCTGGTAACACCGGGTTATACTATTAGCCAGCCTGCACCGGTTCTGATACCGGAAACCGGAAATATGAGCGTTCAGTTGCTGAAAGGTAACGATGCCGCAGAACCTGGCACCACCGGTAATTATATCCTGAAATTCCCTGGTAGCAGCACCGCTGCCGCCGATGTGAAAGTAGTGTTTTATGTAAGCAGCATTGCCGGTACTACCAACATAGCGCCGATACAAACATCCGCTACCATCCCTCAGGGTAAAAACAGTGTATCCGTTCCCGTGAATGTGATTGATAATAATGTGATAGAAGGAGATGAAGAAGTGAAGGTCGCGCTGATGCTGGCACAGATGAAACGGTTCAACAAAAACATTCCTTTCGATGTGAATGAAATGGACACTGTGCGTATGACTGTATTCGATGATGAAAGTTATGCTTCCGGGCCTAAAGCCGTGTCCAGAGAGATGATGGTGGAAAAAACAGCCGATGCTTCCGAGCCTGCTACTCCGGGCTATTTCAGAGTACATTTCACTGATGCCCAGCTGTCGGCTGTAAAAGATGTAACGGTAACTTACCAGGTGAGCGGTAACGCAGTACCGGATAGCCGTTACCGTAAGCTCAGCGGTTCTGTTGTTATCCCCGCCGGCCGCAATTATGCAGACATTAAAGTAGATCCGATTGATAATACCATTGTGGAAGGAGATGAAGATGTACAGGTACAGTTGCAAACTGTAAGCGGCAATATCCCGGGTGTTACCTGGCCTTTATCTGCCAGCAAGCAGGCCACTGTGCTTATCCATGATAATGATACCCTGGTAGTGGAAATATTTAATGATGGTTTGCCGGTAGCAGAAGGTAAGCCGGTAACCTTCAGCATCCGCTCTGTAAACAGCGCAGCGCGTGACCTGCCAATCACCTTCAAGGTAGAACAGGATGCCGCCAGGACCTTTACTGCCAGCAATGCCACTGTGAACGGTAATACCATTACCGTGGTGCTGCCAGCACTCAGCACTTCCCGCGACTTCACCATTACAGCGGTGGATAATGATACCAACGATGATGATGGTTTTGTGAAAACGACTATTCTGCCTTATGTAGGTGGTAGTGGTCTCCCGATTTACAAACCAGGTGCTAATAGTGTAGCCGAAACCGTTATCAACGACAACGACCCGCTGACACTTGCATTTGCCGCTGAAAAATTCAGCGTGAAAGAAGGAAATGCCGGTGAAACCACACCGCTGAACTTTATCGTGAAAATGAACCGTCGCAGCTCCAGGGATATTACCATCAAATTTGACTTTGAAGAATCCAAAGATGGGGTAAGTTATCCTTACCTCGATTTCAAAGCCACACCAGGCGAGGATTTCGATACTGCCGTTAAAAAGGCCGTTATACCTGCGTTCCAGCCGGAGGGTAAAGTAGTGGTGAAAATTTTTGGTGATGATAAATTCGAGCAGAACGAAACCTTTATTGTGAAGATGCTGTCTGCAACGGTGCCTTCCGGACAAAACACACCAACCCTCGGTGATCCATCCAAAGCAACAGGTGTTATCCTCAACGATGACGCGATGTGCAAAACCTGCGATACTGATGGTGACGGTCTGACAGACGAGCAGGAAGATATCAATGGTAACGGAGATCCTTTTGATGATGATACGGATGGAGATGGTATCCCTAACTTCCTCGACCTGGATTCTGATGGTGATGGTGTTCCGGATTCCGTAAGCCGTTTCCACCTCGACAACAGCCGCAAGATTGATTATATCGATGGTAAGGATGGTAAGATCAAGGTGCATCCGGCCATTTCACCCAACAACGATGGTCAGGGCAATGATCTCATGTTCATCCAGAATATCAATAAGTACCCGAAAAACGAAGTGGTGATATTTAACCGTTGGGGTGGCACTATATATAAAACAAGTAATTACGATAATCAGTCCAATAGTTTCAAAGGTAAAGCCAACACCGGCGGTCAGTCGGGTGCTGATGTACCGGATGGTTCCTACTTCTACCAGATCAATATCTGGGTGGATGGTAACAAGGTAGAGCGGTATACCGGCTTTATTGTCATCAAACGTTAAACTGATTATTAGTAACGAAAAACATTTAAGCTGATACCTATGACCAAGCGATTTATGAAAGCTTTAGGGTTTGCTATATTATGCTGTTGCTGGTGCCTGCAGGGCTGGGCACAGCAACAGCCGATCTACTCCCAGTATATGTTTAACGGGATGATCATCAACCCGGCTTATCCTTCTATGGATGAGTCTTCCAGCCTGACGGCCGTGGGCCGTAATCAGTGGGTGGGTGTAGACGGGGCTCCTAAAACGGCCACCGCCTCTTTTTACACACCGCTGCGGGCTACCAATACCAGCCTGGGTGTATCACTGACCAATGAGAAAATCACTGTCAACTCCCAGACCGGTGTGCACTTCAACGTTTCCCAACGGGTAAAGCTGAACGAAAAGTTGTACCTGGCAATGGGCCTGAAAGGCGGGATGTCTCAATACCGGGAAGACAATACTTCCTTATATACTTCCGATCCGGTGTTTGCGCAAAACCAGAGCTACTGGAAAACAGATATTGGTTTTGGCTTTATGGTATTTACCGATCACTTCTTTATCGGTTTATCCTCTCCTACATTTAAAAGTTTCGACTTGGGCAACAGTGTCAATAAAGTAACGGTACAATCGCATTATTACCTGCAGTCAGGTTATCTCATTACCGTTAACGATAACGTAAAATTTAAACCCAATGTGCTACTGAGACTGGTAAAAGGTGCTGGTCTGCAGTACGACCTCAATGCAAATATTCTCTTAAAAAATCTGGTATGGCTGGGTGCATCCTGGCGTTCAGAAAAAACGATGACCGGTCTTGTACAAGTGCAGCTGAACAAAAACCTGCAGCTGGGATATTCCTACGATACCCCGATGCAGTCTAATTTGAAAGGTGCACAATCAGTATCCCATGAAATAATGATCAATTATCGTTTTTCCTGGTCCAAATGGAAAGTGGTGGCCCCGCGGTACTTCTAAAAACAATGTTATGACAACCCAAATAACGGAACGTGTGCGAAAACATCCTCTTAATAACCTCATACTTTTCCTGGGCATGGCAATACTGACAGGTTCCTGCTCTGTGGTAAAGGATCACGCACTTGGAGGAAGTGCGGGGAAAGTCAGAAGGGCAGAACGTTTGTATAAAAGGCAGGAGTTCGAGGGATCGATCTGGTTCTGCAATGCTGTACTCAACAACAGCAGTGATGAAACTTCCAGACGTAAGGCCAAGTTTCTGCTGGCCCGCGTTTATTTTGAAACCCGGCAGTTTGAAAAAACGATCAGTCTATATGATGAGCTGCTGTATAAACCTGCAGATGATATCAGGGTAAGCGACGTAACCACTTACATCGACCTCCTGAAACGTACCGGCAGAGTGGAGAAAGCCCGGCAGGTGAGTGAGCTGTATGCCAACAACTATAAAAATAACGCCCGGTTCACCAATCTTCAGGAATCACTCAATAACTACTATTCCTTCTTTAACCGCGATTCTCTCCGGAATGTAAAAGCAGACAGCCTGCGTCTTAACCTTCCGGGTTATCAGTACGGATTGGCCCTGTATAAAGACAATATCGTTTTCCTTTCAAATGATTTCAAAAAAAATGATGTCCAGTCTTTTTATACCAATTCCAAACTATACATGATCTCAGAAGATGGTGTAGAGCCCTTCAATAACAGTCTGAAAGGCGTTTTACAGGTAGGTCCGGCATCTTTCTATGATAATGGAAAGAAGGTGATCTACACGTCGAACCGTTTTGCGGATGTTAAAAACGATAAGAATTCCTTCATTGATTATAATAATAATACCCAGCTTTTATCGGCTACTTATCAGGAAAACCATGATGCCTGGAGTAAACCGGTATCAGTAAAACTCCCTAAAACTTCAGATTCTTATTCTTTCATGCATCCATCAGTTGCTTCAAACGGTAAACGTTTGTACTTTGCATCCGATATGCCTGGTGGTCAGGGAGGTACAGATATATACTATTGTGATTGGGATAAAACAGAGAAGCGCTGGAAAGCGCCTGTGAACATGGGCCCGAGGGTAAATACCAATGGAAATGAGCTGTATCCGTTTATTGTGGGAGACAAACTGTTTTTCTGCTCCAACGGTTTACAGGGCTTTGGTGGACTGGATATTTTCATGATCAGTCTCAACAAGCCTGATGAAGGTCCGGTGCATTTTCCTTATCCGGTAAATACACAGTTTGATGATCTGAATGCAGTACTGGATGAATCCAAGCTGCTGTTATATTTTACATCAGACCGTTCGGGTGTTCATGACAATGACCATATTTATGTCTTAAACCTGAAGAAGAATCCTTTGAAACAACTGGACCTGCCTTATCCTGGCAAACCGGTAAATGAAGAAGATAAAGTGCCTTATACCAAGATGCAGACGGAAAACCGCCAACAGCTGACTTTAGTAGGGGATAAAAGCTATGATAACCTGCCTCCTGTTCGCAACAAAGCAGATGAGAAACCTGTTATAGTACATACCGTCGTTTCCGTTAAAGATTCATCCCGTAGTATAACAGACTACTCTGAAGGTGCTATTGTGGACAGCTCTCCGGAAATGATTCCCTGGCAGAATACGGCCAATCCAGTTGTGGCAGCATCAAAACCTGTTGCCGCCGGAACAACCGTTACTGCCGCAGCAGCCTATGCTGAGCGTACAGTGAGCAGCAACCCCAACGAGCTCAGCTGGCAGAATGGTAAACAAAACACCGGTCTCAAAGCAGGTGACCGTGACAGCGCAGGTGTAGTACACGTGAGTGCCTATACGTTGCCCGTAGACAGTGCAGCCGCTAAATTACCGGCAGCCCTGTGGAAAGCACCCGGTGTGGTTTACTTCGATCTCAACTCCTACGTACCACAGGACCAGGAATGGCGTAAACTGGATTCTATTTTCCTTATCTGGAAATCCAATCCGCGGCGAATGATCATTGTTAATGGACATGCAGACGTAATAGGTACCGAAAAATATAATCTCACTTTGTCCAAAAACCGGGCGGTATACATACAGGAATGCCTGCTCAGCCGTGGCGTGGACGGCGATAGAATCCGTATCAACTATTTCGGCTCTACCCGTCCAATACTAACTGTCAGCAGGTATACACTGGATTCTGACAGGGAGCGGTTTATCGTGCAGCAGGGCGTAAACCGGAGATGTGAGATCAGAATACAATAAATCTAATTTTTTTATTGCGTATATCAAACTAACAAAATGAACAAGATTGCATCACTAATGCTGTTGCTGGGAGTAGGCTCACAGGCCTTCGCCCAGGAAATGCCGGTTGTGTTCAACAAAAGCATGGGCGCTCCCAAAAACCAGTATCGTAAACTGGCCATAGCGGAGAACAATGCGATTGTGGCCATCGGTGGGGGATTGGATAATGGGTGTATCACCAAGTTATCATCTACCGGAAATCCTATTTATAATACCCGTTTAAACAAAGGCGGGCTCGTAGCTTACCAGGACCTGGTATTACTGCCTAAAAACGAGCTGGTGGCAGTAGGTGGTGGTACCATTGCTTATGGTAACGCCCGTATTACCAAACTGAGCGCTACCGGAGAAGTGGTATTCGACAAAAGTATCGGTAATGGCCAGGGAGGTTATTTTACCCGCATCATCACTGACCGTCACGGGAACTATATCACCGTTGGGGTAGACGGTAGCAAGCCGGCACAGGCGCGCATCACCAAAATGACCGCGGAAGGAAAGATCGAGTTTGACAAAGGTTTTGGTTCACACAACGTATTTACAAACGTACTGATCGATGAAGACGAGAATATTGTGGCTGTGGGAGGTGACGTTGGAGATGGCCAGGGAAAAGCTTTTATGGTAAAAGTAGATGGTAAGGGAGAAAAACAATTTGAACTTACCTTCGGTAAGCCCGGCGCCATATTTGAAAAAATGCTGCTGCTCGAAGACGGATCTGTACTGGCTATGGGCGGTGGTGCCTATGGTACCGGCAACGCCAGCCGTATCTCCAAAGTGAATGCCGAAGGCCAGGTTGTATTCGATAAAGAATACAGCACGGTAGACGGTAAGTTCAACGCCATGAAAGTAAACGACCTGGGTCAGATCTTCGCCTGTGCTGAAGAAAAAGACAAAGGCCGTATCGTAAAACTGCGCCCCGACGGAACAGAACTGTTCAATAAGGAAGTAGACGCCGCATTGTATGCGCTGGAAGTAGGTAAAAACGGTAAAGTGGTGGCCGCTGGTGGTAACATCGGCATGAACACCGGTAAAATCGTGAAATTATTACCAGACGGTACACAGGTGGTAAATAAAAATGTAGGCAATGTATTCCAGCACCTGCTGCTGACAGAAGACGATGAGATGTGTGTAGTGACCAAAGACGGCTACCGCCTCATCAAACTGTCTCCTGACGGTGAAATGATGTTCGACAAACAACTGGGTAAATACGATGCTAAAACCACATTGGCTTCACTGGTGATGAGCCCTTCAGGTGAAATCCTGGCTGCCGGCGGTGGAGAAGAAGATGGCAACCGTATCATCAAAATCAGCCACGGTGTATCTATCAATGATATCGCTGTTTCTGAGCCAATGAACGGATTATCCAATGCCAGCCTCACCATCACCCTGTCAGGCTTCCTGAGAAGCAATGGGGTGCGCACTCCGGTAAATGTACATTACAAAACCATCCCGCATAAAGATGGCGCCGGTGCAGGTGACTTCGATATCACAGAAGGTACTATCTCTTTTGTGCCCTCTGAATTTGCTGCAGGGGCTATCATCTCCAAAACCATCCAGATACCGGTGAAAAGTGATAACCTGCTGGAAGGTAAAGAAGCTTTCCATGTAGAAATTATGGATGCGTCGGAATTACACCTCACAAAGGCAAAAGGCGAAGTGACCATCCTCGATCAGCCGGCCATTGTGAAGTTCATTGGTGGAACCAATGGTGCTGAACCCAATACAGACGTAGTATTTTCTGCAGGACTGTTCAAACGCGATGGTACACCACTGATCAACGCTACCGGCAAACCGGTAAGACTGACCTACAAATTCGGCAATGGTACTGCTTTACCGGGAGCTGACTTTGTAAGCAGCATCAAAGCTCCGTTTTCTATCGAGACTGGTGCCAGCACTGCCAGCCTCAATGTAAAAGTAAAGGACGACAACCGCTTTGAACTGGCAGAAACCGTAGTACTGGTGCTGAGCGAAATCAAGGCTGAAAACGAAGCTATAGTAGGCTATAACGGTGATGTGACTTCTATCTCAGCATCTCAGTATATCCAGGACCAGGCTGCTCATATTACACTGGTTAAACTCACGGATGCCAATGAATCTGCCACCGCTCCGGTAAGTATGTTCAAATGTATACTGGTAAAAGCTTCCGACGGAACTGTACAAACCAATTGTACTGGTAGTGATATCAACATCTACTTTGGTGTGGATTCTATCAGCGCTGCTTCCTATGGAAGGAAGTTCGTTATCATGAATGGTGACATGGTGAAAATCACCGGTGATTGTGCCTTCAGCGAAACCGATATCCAGGTGGCTGTGGTAAACGACCGTGTGAAAGAAGCAGATGCTATGGTAGCCGTGAAGCTGCGTGATGTTACTGCTGCTGCCAATGCCGGCATACTGAAAATTTCACCTGAGCTGAAACTGAACAAAGCTGTGGCTGTTATCCATGATGACGACAATGAGGAAGGAACCGGGCTGTCAGCCAAATAACACAGGCTTGAATCAATAACCGATATACGCTGCTTCAGGCAACACCTACATTCCCGCATAATTATTATGCGGGAATTTTTTTTCTTTAATAAACTTAAAAGCAGCATCCTTTATATTAAAATATAAAAGATGCTGCTTTTTTTACTATTTATAAATCCACGATAATTTGTTTATCGTAGGTAATAACAGAAGCAATTAATAATAAGATAATTCAAAAATAAAGAGTTGTGTCTTTTAATGGTTAACTTGGGAATAGCCTGGTATGTCCTTACCGGGCTCTTTTTTTTTATAATGATTTTCTCATGATATAATCTTCCATCAGATAACCATTACCGATGTCGGTGTCTTTCTCATTATAAACTGTAAATCCCATTTTTTCGTAGAAGAACCGGGCTTTGTTGTAACGGTTCACGTCCAGCTCCAGAATGGTGGCACCCAGTTTTTTTACCTGTCTGATCACTGTATCAAGGAAGAAGCGACCCACACCTTTACCCTGGTAGCTGGGATCGAGGTATATTTTATGCAGTTTATAAACACCCTCAGTGTCAGTCGGGCTATACGACGCATAGCCGATGGGCCTTTTATCATCCTGCAGGATGATATACTTGTGTTGTAGTTCGGTGATTTGTTTGGTTAGCGAGGCAGTGCTATACATCATGTCGATCATATAATCGACCTGTTCCGGCCCGAGGATGCTCTTATAAGTTGGTTTCCAGATTCTCTTAGAGAGTTCCTGTATAACGGGAATATCAGCTACTGTTGTTGATTTTACGCGATACATGGTTTGTTAATTATAAACGGTTACTTTCCTGTATAATATTATTGATGGTCTGTTGAAGTTTGTCCAGGGGTGTGTATCCTCTTGCGCAAAGGTACAGTTGTTTGCCTGTATCCAGAATAGCGGCCGGAAACCCGGTGATGCCCCAGTTTTGTATCAGTTGAAACTCCTGCTGGGTTTCATACCGGAGATGTTCATCCTGCATGCGGGCGATAAATTCATCTTCCGGTAATCCGTATTTGCGGATCAGTTTCCGGTAGGTGTCGTTATGATTAAGACTGAGCCCATCATAGTTGAGTGCTACCTGCATATCATGTGCAAAGGAAATGGCATTTTCCGGCTGGTATAATTTGAAAACAGTGAGTGCTACAGAAGGTTTTTCTGAATCCATTATTTCCTGGGAAGGAAGTAGTTTTTCGAGGAAGGCCTCTCCGAATTTAACGCCTGTCATATCTTCTACGTTGGTATGTTCCCGTTGGATATAAGCCGCCATGGTAGAGAAAGGATGACGGTTATCGCCGGTGATCATTCCGCCGGAAAGAATATCAAATTCCATGGTACCCATCTGCAGCTGCTGAAACTGAAGTACTACCGGCGTAAAGCCATAGCACCAGCCACAAAGTGGATCATAGATATATATAAAACGCATAAACAGGCATTTAGCAGTTAATGGTTAGCTGGGTAGTTAGCCTTTACATGGATGTGCAAGCGGCTACAAAGATAGCCAAAAGCTACATGTTAAAGCAGGTTATCCTGATCATCATCTTCTTCCAACTCCAGTGTGGTAGTTTCTTCCTGATTGTGCTGGCCGAAAAGTTTCTTCGACAGCTGCAGATCTTTACGCGTGGCCTTGAGCGACATCCTGCCGGCAATAATGAGTGTAATCACAGCAGCACCCAGTGCCAGTATGTTATTACCGGAGAACAGGAAAAAATCGAAAGCACCATGAAAGAAGACCGCTATCATAAGTCCTTTCAGTAACAGCTCATCTCTCTGTATCGGAATAAATTTGGCCAATCCCACATAATAACCCATCAGAATGGCAAAAGTTGCGTGGGCCGGTACCGAGAGGAACATGCGGGCTACGCCTGTGCCAAAGCCGAACTGATATACATAGGTAATGTTTTCGAGGGTAGCGAATCCCATGCCTATCATTACAGCGTATACAATCCCATCGAGCGGCTCATTAAAATGTTTTTTTGGATACGCGTATAAACGCAGTACCAGGAATTTGGCGAACTCTTCGGAAAGGCCCACTATACCGAAAGCAAAAAAAGCGGTGTCGAACAGGTTGTTGTTGGTTTCCTGAAACCCATAGAGCGAGGCCATTGTCTGAAAAAACAATGGCAGTGTTACACAGGCCATCCCCAGGAGGAAGCTTTTCACCAGCAGGCCTACGGGTTCGCGATCGTATTTGTCGAGTACGAACATCAGGAGACAGATGGCCAGTCCGGGAGCGATGGCGAGTGCCAGCAGCATCATAACAGGATATTTTTTTGTTTTTTACGTTCCTGCAAATAAACATCGAGCATGTCAACACTGAAGCTACTCAGATTGTTGGCTTTGGTGACACCACCTTTTTGCGCTGCGAGGGTACCGTAATATACGTCGCGGTAGCCTTGTATGCTGTGGGCGTCAGGATCGATGGAGATGAGTACTTTTTTCTCCAGTGCGTAAGGGATCCAGGTCCAGTCAATATCCAGGCGGCGGGGGTGGGCATTCAGCTCAATGGCCACGCCATGTTCGGCACAGGCATCGATGATGGTTTTATGGTTTACTGGGTATCCGTTGCGGCTCAGCAACAGACGGCCGGTCATATGTCCGAGGATGGTAGTGTAAGGATTTTCGATGGCTTTGAGGAGCCGGGCCATGGCTTTTTCTTCGGTCATCTTCAGGTTGGAGTGTACAGAAGCGATCACGAGGTCGAAGCGGGCCAGTATTTCATCCGGGTAGTCGAGTGAACCATCGTTGAGGATATCAGCTTCTATACTTTTGAAGATACGGAAGGGGGCCAGTTGTTTGTTGAGTTCATCGATCTGTTCCTGTTGAGCGATGACGCGTTCTATGCTCAGGCCATTGGCATAAAAGGCAGAGCGGGAGTGATCGCTGAGGACGAGGTATTCAAATCCCTGGTCTCTGGCGGCAATAGCCATTTCTTCGAGGGTGTCGAGGCCATCGCTCCACTGGCTGTGGGAGTGGACGATCCCTTTGATGTCTGCCCGGGTGATCAGCTGTGGCAGTTGTTGCTGACGGGCCAGTTCAATTTCGTGCAGGCCTTCCCGCAGGCAGGGAGGGATGAACGCCATCCCTGCTCCACTGAAAATAGCTTCTTCAGACGGGGCATTTTTAATATGGGAGGCGCCGCCGGCAGCATTAAACTTATCCATAAAGGCGGTGGAGCCGGTGGTGGAGAAGAGCTGGCTATAAAAGTCTTCTTTCTCACAGGCATGTATCACCACATTGAGTTTATCGTTGTATTTCCATACCAGGTTATGGCTGTGGCTATCGGTGAGCGTAAAGCCGGGCAGGGCAGAGAGCTGTTGGCGGACGATGTCCGGAGTGGTGGCGATGACCAGTTCCAGTTCATCGATGATCACTTCCTGACGGCGGAAGGCGCCGGTGAGGGCTACGGGAGCGGGAGCCAGGAGCTGCTGCAGCTGTTTCTGGAGTGTATGGGCAATTTCTTCCACTTCTGCAAACAGGAAGCGGTTGCGGTTGGAGAGGTAGAATTCAATGTTCTGGCGTACGTTGTCCTGTGTTTTTTCGCCAAATCCTTTGAGCAGGAGGAGGCGATTTTCGTTGCAGGCATACAGTAGTTCACCCATGGACTCTATCTCCAGTTCTTTCCAGATAGTCGCTATTTTTTTTGGTCCCAGGCCTTTTATTTTCATGATTTCCAGGATACCTGGAGGGGTGATATTGAGATAGTTTTCCAGGAGTGTAAAACTGTTGGTATCGAGCATTTCGAGGATGCTTTTTCCGGTAGATTCCCCGATGCCCTTGATGCGGAAGATATCATCGCGGGAGGTGTCTTTGAGCTGAGTCGGCAGTTTTTCTATGGTAAATGCCGCGGAGGCAAAAGATTTGGCTTTAAAGCTGTTTTCGCCGTGTATGTCCATTAGTTTGGACAGCAGGGAAAAATTATCTGCTATTGAATTATTGTCCATGGCGTAAAAATACGAATTCCCAGGGCTAAAGCCCTGGGCTATTTTGGAGGGCTTTGTCGAAGGTTTTTATTTTTGGAAGGGAGTGCGGTATATGTGGCAGCTCTATATAGTTCTTGCTCCGGATTTTAGAGATACGAATTTATTGGAATGAGGTGCAAGGGAGATAGGGAGGGGGATATATGGTACCCCTAAACAATTTAGCCCCGGACTTTAGTCCGGGGAGAATAAAAAAGATCCCGGCGTAGAAGCCGGGATCTTTTATAACTACATTTTGTAAATCCGATCTTAGTTTGCCGGTGCAGCTGGTGTTGCTGGAGGAGCAGCAGGTGCTTTTTTAGCAGGTGCTTTCTTTTTAGCAACAGGTTTTTTAGCAGCAGCTTTCTTTTTAGGAGCGGCTTTCTTAGCAGCAGCTTTTTTAGGAGCAACTTTCTTAGCAGCAGCTTTCTTTTTAGGAGCAGCTTTTTTAGCAGCGGCTTTCTTTTTAGGAGCGGCTTTCTTAGCAGCAGCTTTTTTAGGAGCTACTTTCTTAGCAGCAGCTTTCTTTTTAGGAGCAGCTTTTTTAGCAGCGGCTTTCTTTTTAGGAGCAGCTTTTTTAGGAGCAGCTTTCTTTGCAGCAGCTTTTTTAGGAGCGGCTTTCTTAGCAGCAGCTTTTTTAGGCGCAGCTTTCTTAGCAGCTGCTTTTTTAATTGTTGCCATTGTTTTTTGAATTTGGGTTAGTAAAAAAATATTGGGTATAAAAAAACTTTATGGCTAACACTGATTAGGCTTCTGCCTGAGCAGTGGTGTCAAATGCTTTAACAGAAACGTAAGTCTTGTTTTCGCGACCTTTTCTGAATTCAACCACACCATCTGTCAACGCGAAAATGGTAAAATCTTTACCAACACCTACGTTTTGACCGGGATGATAAACAGTACCTCTCTGACGAACGATGATGTTGCCAGAAATAGCAGGTTGACCACCGAAGATTTTTACTCCCAGCCTTTTGCTTTGGGAGTCACGGCCGTTCTTTACACTACCTTCACCTTTTTTATGTGCCATTGTATAATTACTTTAAGTAAACTTTGTCTAAAATAAAAAATGTAGCTTAATACGAATTAAGCTATGTCATTGATCTTGATCTTAGTAAAATGGGTGCGGTGACCAATTTTCTTTCTGAAGCCTTTTCTTCTCTTCATTTTGAAAGCGATCACTTTCTCACCCTGAACATGGCTCAGGATCTCTGCTTTTACTACTGATTTTACATCAGTGCCTACGGTCAGTGAACCAGCGTTATCGATCAACAGAACTTCGGAAAACTCCACTTTGTCTCCAACTTTTCCTTGTAACTGCTGTACAAAAATTTCCTGGTCTTTTTGTACTTTAAATTGCTGACCTGCGATTTTTACAACTGCAAACATAATTATCCAAAATATAATTTCCGCAAAAGTATCAATTGTTTTCCAATTGAACAAAGATTTCCGGCTTTTTTTAATTCATATATGTAAATACGTATTAAAAGCCGGATAAAAACTTATTCTTTTCAAAGATACGTACTTTCCTGAATTTTAAATTTTTTTAACAAACTGCCCTGCTGTTCCCCCTGCCGGCATACTGCTGTTGTGTTATATGACAATGGTGTAAAAACAGTTATCTTGCTGTACAAACCAACGCAATTTTGTATACTTTTGTCGTTTACGCGAAGGCATTTTTTGATTTGCGGATTTAGCTGTCCGGTAAGACTGAAATAGTGGATACAGTAGCCAGATACCTAAATCCGTAAATCCGTAAATCAAAAAATATACTCTCAATTATAAAATAACGGGCATGAAGTTTAAATCACTGCTAGCCAAACCATTTGCTTCTATTGTACATAACAAGATCAGGAAGGAAATGCTCAGGGCGGTGGAAGACCAGGAGGCTATCCTGGATGAACTGATAAAGACAGGCAAAAAAACGGAGTTCGGAAATGACCATAAACTGGATGCAGTACGTACTTACGATGAATTTAAACAAGCTATACCGATCCGGGATTACGAGCAGTTTAAACCATATATAGAAAGAATCAAAGAGGGCAAACAAAATGTGCTCTGGAAAGGCCAGCCCATCTATCTGGCCAAAACCTCCGGTACTACCAGCGGCGTTAAATATATCCCTATCTCCAAAGAATCTATTTCCAATCATATAGATACCGCCCGGAATGCCCTGCTTAACTATATGGGCGAAACCGGCAATACGGCCTTTGCTGATGGCAAAATGATCTTTCTTTCCGGTTCTCCTGAACTGGAAAGGGTAGGTGGTATCCCAACCGGACGCCTTAGCGGGATCGTAAACCACCACATCCCCCGCTACCTGCGTACCAACCAGCTCCCTACATATGAAACAAATTGCATAGACGACTGGGAAACCAAGCTGGACAGGATCGTGGAAGAAACCATCAACCAGGACATGACACTGATCAGCGGTATTCCACCTTGGGTACAGATGTATTTCGACCGCCTGATAGAACGTACCAACGGTAAGAAGATTAAAGAAATATTTAAAAATTTTGATGTGATGGTGTACGGTGGGGTCAACTTTGAGCCGTACCGGGCAAAACTGATGGCTTCCATTGGCAGTCCCATCCATACAATTGAAACGTTCCCGGCTTCTGAAGGCTTTTTTGCCTTCCAGGATTCGCAGGAGCAGGAAGGCCTTTTATTAAATGCCAATTCCGGTATTTTCTATGAGTTTATCCCTGCACAGGAAATTTTTAATGAAAATCCTACCCGGCTGTCGCTGAAAGATGTTCAAACCGGCGTAAATTACGCTATGATCATCAACAACAACGCCGGATTATGGGGATATAACCTGGGTGACACGGTGAAATTCATCTCCACCAATCCATATCGTTTGTTGGTGACCGGGAGGATCAAACATTTTATTTCAGCCTTCGGTGAACACGTGATCGGAGAAGAAGTGGAATACAGCCTGATGAAAGCAGCTGCGGAAGAAAATGTCCATATCACGGAATTTACGGTGGCCCCAATGGTGCAGACCAATGGAGAACTACCCTACCATGAATGGTTTGTGGAGTTTGAAAATACCCCCAAAGACCTGAAGGCATTTGCCCTGAAGGTAGACCAGAACCTCCGTCAGAAGAACATCTATTATAATGACCTTTTAACCGGTAATATATTACAACCCCTTAAAATAAGGACAGTACGCAAACAGGGTTTCATTGATTATATGAAAGCTATTGGAAAACTGGGAGGACAGAACAAAGTACCACGTTTAAGCAATGACAGAAAGCTGGCCGATGAACTGACCAGGTACGTGCAGCCATAAACGAAAGTGGAAACATCGTAGCATCCGGTACCTTCAACAGGTGGCCGGCCACTCTTTTCCGGTTAATTGAAGATAAAAAAGTAAATCACTGTAATGAATAAACGAAGAATTGCCATATTCGGATCCACTGGGTCCATTGGTATACAGGCACTGGAAGTGATCGCAGCACACCCCGACAAATTCAGCGTGGAAGTGCTGACCGCGCAACAGAACGCCGACCTCCTGATCGAGCAGGCGCTGAAGTTTAAGCCCAACGCTGTGGTGATTGGCAGTGAGGAGAAATATAAACAAGTAAAAGACGTATTGTTTGACAAAGGCATCAAAGTATTTGCCGGTGCCAAAGCCATGGTGGAAGTAGCTTCCTGGAGCTCTATCGATATGATGCTTGCCGCCATTATCGGTTTTGCCGGTCTGGCCCCTACCTTGTCTGCCATTGAACAGGGTACCCCGGTAGCACTGGCCAACAAGGAAACCCTGGTAGTAGCAGGAGATATCGTGATGGCCACCGCCCGTAGAAAAAATGTGCCTATCATTCCGGTGGATTCAGAACATTCCGCCATTTTCCAATGTCTGGTAGGGGAGCCTTTCAGCAAAGTGGAAAAGGTGATACTCACCGCTTCCGGCGGTCCTTTTCTGGGTAAAAAGCCCAACTTCCTTATCAATGTAAAAAAAGATCATGCCCTGCAGCACCCTAACTGGCGTATGGGCGCTAAGATAACCATCGACTGTGCCACCCTGATGAACAAGGGGCTGGAAATGATCGAAGCCCGCTGGATGTTTGGTCTTCATCCGGAAAATATTGAGGTAGTGATTCATCCTCAATCCATTATACATTCCATGGTTCAGTTTGTGGATGGCTCTCTGAAAGCACAGATGGGGCTGCCCGACATGAAACTGCCTATCCAATACGCACTGGGATACCCTGACCGTCTGGCCAATGAGTTCCCGCGGTTTTCCTTCCGGAATTATCCGTCCCTCACTTTTGAGCAGCCGGATACCAAAACATTCCGTAACCTTGCTATTGCTATAGAGGCAATGCACAAGGGCGGAAACACCGCCTGCGTAATGAATGCAGCCAACGAAGAGGTGGTGCATGCTTTCCTCCGCAACCGGATCGGATTCTTACAGATGACAGAGGTAATTGAAGAAACAATAGCCAAAATTCCATTTATCGAAGCACCCACTTTACACGATTATTATGAATGCGATAATGCTGCGCGTGAACACGCTGCATCCCTTATCAATTCTATCGTTATCTAAAATAATCGTTGAAAATTAACAAATAGTTTTGCCGGAATATCTGTGAAATCCGATATCTTGGGCAGATTAAAGCAGAAACAAAGTAAATGACAACAGAGGTAATATTGGTGAAAGCCGGGCAGTTATTACTGTCACTCTCTATACTGGTCGTATTGCATGAGTTAGGCCACTTTATCCCCGCCAAATTGTTTAAAACCAGGGTAGAAAAATTCTATTTATTCTTCGATCCATGGTTCTCTCTCTTTAAAATCAAAAAAGGAGAAACAGAATATGGTATTGGGTGGTTGCCACTCGGCGGATATGTAAAAATATCCGGTATGATAGATGAAAGCATGGACAAGGAAGCCATGGCTAAACCACCGCAACCCTATGAATTCAGGGCTAAACCAGCCTGGCAGCGGCTGATCATTATGGTCGGCGGTGTGACGGTTAACGTCCTCCTGGCCATTCTTATTTATAGCATGATCTTATGGCACTGGGGCGAAAAATACCTGCCTACGGATGCGGTGAAATACGGCGTTACGGTAGATTCCCTGGCCCAAAGTATAGGTCTGCGCGACGGTGACAAAATCGTATCTGTCAACCATCAGAAAGTAGACCGGTTTGGCGCCATCACCGGTAAGGTGATCCTGCGCGAAGCCAAAAGCATTGAAGTAATCCGCGACGGAAAAGAAATGAGTTTCCCTGTTCCTGCAGGCTTTATCAATGCATTGCTGAAACAGAAGGAACCTTTTGCCTATGTACGCTACCCGTATTATGCAGACCGGTTCGAAAAAGGATCGATCGCTGATAAAAGTGGTCTGTTCAAACCAGGTGATCAGATGTTGTCTATCAACAATCTCTCTGTGCCTTATTTCACAGATTTCGCCAAGGAGCTGCGCAAACATAAGAATGAAGAAGTGAAGATCGGTGTTATGAGAGGGAAAGACTCTCTGACCATCCCGGTTAAACTGGATAATAAAGCCCAACTGGGTATTTATCCGCAGGACCCGGAGAAGTTCTTCGAGTATAAAGTTGTGAACTATACCTTACCACAGGCTATCCCTGCCGGTTTTATGATGAGCATTGATAAGTTGGTGGGATATGTACAACAGCTGAGACTGATCTTCGTGTCCAAAGAAGTGAAGGTAAGTGAGTCGCTGGGTGGTTTTATGAGCATTGGTAACCTGTTTCCTGAAGCCTGGGACTGGCTCACCTTCTGGGAGATGACAGCCTTCCTGTCTATTATTCTGGCTTTCATGAACATCCTGCCTATTCCGGCGCTGGATGGCGGACACGTGCTCTTCCTGCTGTACGAGATCATTACCGGCCGTAAACCTGGTGAGAAATTCCTGGAATACGCTCAGATCGCTGGTATGGTGGTACTGTTCGGTCTGCTGCTGCTGGCTAACGGACTTGACTTCTGGCGGAATATCATCAGTAAGTGGTTCTAAATCATTTTAATATTTTAGAGATATGGATTACGGTTTTTCCGTAATCCATATTTTTTTCGTATATTTGTAGTTCAGATCAAATCGGGGATGCCTGGTTTTGACAGCATAGATCTTTGAAAGTGTAAGCATGTCGTGCGTTGGATAATTAGCACGTTAATCTGAATATTCAAACTTTATATGGCGAATCTAACTACGCCATGGCTGCCTAATCAGAGATTAGACACCCATTATAGCCGCCTGGAGTTGTCGCCTTATGCGACTCCCGCCGCTGAATCATCAAACCCATAGGGATAGGTGCTCATGGTTTCTGTGAGTGAGTACTGAAGCTAAACGGATAAGAACGAGGTTGGTTAGTTATGCCCCTGCTGAGTTCCGACAAACCAATGCATAAATAAGCATGTAGAAAGCTTTCGGCGAATATGTTTGGACGCGGGTTCGATTCCCGCCATCTCCACAGATAAAAACAAAAGAGGTTGTGAGTCTTCGATTCACAACCTCTTTTGTTTTTAATAGTTTGTGATTGAATTAAAATCCTTCCTGATAATCTCTCCTTTCATTGTTTCTCCCGTTTGAATAACTAAGGCTTCCAGACATCAATTGGTCAATTTCCGGAAGGTTTTCACTTGATTCAAAAAACATTGTCACAACTGTTTGTGTGATTTTATAATCCGCCTGGCAGTACGCAAATACAATACGTTCACTCGTTCTATATTTACAATGGTTCTATAGCAAATTTGTAATCATGATCATTGTTAAAGCTTAACTTATACAACAGTTTCTATTTCTCCGGTGGGTCATGAATACTTTCCCGGTGGAATCTGATTTGTTACCTGAAGAAAAAATATTTGTAATTACATTAAGGTGTGAGTGAAATAAGAGTTGCTTCAGCTATTTTCGCGAAGTGAAGATTGTCACTTAAGCCGAGAGACGCTTTTAAAAGTAGAAAAAAATCCTGTACCTGTGAATGCATTGATAACCTATTAATGTTGGCCTGGTAAGATCCACCCGAATAGTTTATTCATGTATACCCTATTATCCCTTTATGGTTAAAGAATTTTGTATTGTAACCTGTAGCGCTATAATACTGTCCTGTACTGTATTTAGTCAGACGGCGCCACCTTTCAAAAAAAGAGCTGATGCTGAACCTGAATCCGGTTTGGTGAATGTTGCTATTCAGCAGTCATTGATAGACTCTGTATATGCAAGGAATTCGTTAAACGCGTTAAAGCAGCCAACTGTAACAAACCCTCATCAACAGGTATTGCAGCAGTATCAGCAGTATATCCGTCAGAATTATGGTAATAAAGAATTTGAACGCGTCAAATCAGGGTATGCGCTCATGAACGATACCACCAGTGTACGGAAATATCTGGATAGTAAGTTCAGGGGCTTTTATGCGCACAAAAATGATTTTAATCTTCCTAACCTCATGAACAGAGGTGCTTTTGATAACTCTTTTAAAGGTGCCTCCCTGATTGTTACTTCCAATAATGCTGCCGGAGCATTGAATCCTGTACAAGTGGTAGCCGGACTAGAGGATAAACTGGTGATAGGAAATATTCCATTCAATTTTGAGTTTACGGATATCGCGGGGCAGTATCAACAGGGAACAGATGTTTTTAATAAAGGGTTAAAGAAATTTTCTTTTGATAAGGAAGCTTACATCGAAAGAATGAACAAATACGTAAATCAGTCTTTTGATGTTAACAAGTATTTGTTAAAAGATATTAATGTTAGTACTGCGCTTAAGTCTTATATCGGTAAGCAGATTGATGAGGCGCAACATGAACTAAGCAGTCTGTCTGCCGGCAAAAATCTTTCGAAAATTATCAATCCGGAAGAACTTATTTATCTGGACAGCGCACAGATAAGACACCTGCTAAGTGACCATAAGGTATTACAACAGGATCCTGTGAAACTGGCTACCATGGGGAAAGACAGCGCTGCACAGGAAGCCGTAGCCATACAGCGTTACATAGACAGGATCTATGCCCTGAAATCTACCCTTGATACCGATTTACTGGCTAAAAAAACACTTACCTCTCAACAGAAGATCAATGAACTGGTGACGGATAATATCAATTCGCCCGTTGCTCAGAGAAAAAATATACAGTCTTTATTACCATTAAACTTTATACAGCGTTTATTCTTACAGGCGAGAAATTTCCAGATAGGTAATATCGGAAGTGATGGCAGCAGTTTGACCAGAGACTTATTCATGGCTGGTTTTCAAGGGTCATTTCTTTCAAATAATAAATTCCTTTCATTGGGAGCTGGTGTGAGGAATGATGCTGCAGATATAAAGAATATTGGTCTGAACTCCAGTATTGATCCCGGTAATTTTGCCACACAGTTTATCCAGCTGGGCACCGGAGATCCTGGTGCGGCACATACGCATGTTGGCATATTGAATGCGAACTCCAAACAAAGCCGTAATGGCTTTGATATGCCGCGGCTTCCACAAAACACATTTGTAGGAGCAGTTTCGGAACAGATTAGTTTGGGTAAATACGGAACCATTGCTGCAGAGGTAGGAAAATCCAATACTACCTATAAGAATAGCGCTACCGGCAACGAAAATATGCTGGCTTCAAAGGCGGCAGCCATGTCAATGTTTAATGATTTCTGGGAAACTGTTTCTGTAGGGCTGGATTATAGCGGTAGCATAAAGGAATTGGATATGAGTCAACGGGCTTATATCAGTTATGCAGGGTTGGGATACAATAATCCCGGTTCTCCCGGAGCAACGAGAGGGTCTGTTAAATATGGCTTAAATGTAGTACGGAAGTTCAATAAAAGAAAAGTATCATTAGGTTTTCGGGCAGATGTTCAGGACACCAAAACTTCTGCCATTGGAAAATCCAAATGGAATAATACACAGCTTGCTGTTGACTTCAGGATACGTTTAAAGAAGAACCTGTCCTTTTCTTCCCGGATTGCGCAGGCTATGATGAAAGGTGTTACCGATAGCAGCAGTATCACCGGATTTGTGAATCGTAATATTAATATTGGTACGCAGTGGAGCGGACGACTTTTTTCCATACCTAACAGCACAAACGCGAATTTTAGCCTTCAGCAGATAAACGTATTCCCTATCCACAGTCTATTACTGAACATGAATATTAATCACAGTGTGGTTATTAATACCCATGTTTTATCGGTTAATGTGATGTATAACAAGGACGTGAAAGATCAGGCGATCTATGGAGATTTGTTCAATGCGGAAACCGGCTGGTCCTATGTTCTGATGAAAAAGATCAATTGCTCCTCCGGTTTGACATATATGAAGAATAAAGGGGTGGTGGAGCAGGCAGGTATTAAACAAAGTATTGGAACAATGGTTTCCTCAAGACTTAATGTAAATCTGTATCTGGACTGCAGAAAATCAATTATGGATTCTCCCCAGAATTATTTGTTTGGGAATTTTAACACGCAGCTGGCTGTACAATATCAATTGAATTAAATTTATGCGTCAACTTTGTCTTTTTTTGCTATTACTACCAGCATTTGCCTATGCTCAGGTGACAGTAGTGTTTGTGCCTGAAATTCAGGGTCGGTCATTGGATGGATTATTACAGGTAAAATTGAATAATGCTGCTACAACAAGGCAAAGAGCGGTACTTACGATTACCGTTGCAGCCCAGTCTGTAGGGAAGGTGGTATCAATCAAAACACCTGCATTTGACCTTATGCCCGGACTGAATCCCTTACCTGCAGGTTTAATGGCAGGTGTCAGCATTCAGTTTGCTGAAAATAAAATTGCTGCTATCC
This sequence comes from Chitinophaga sp. HK235, assembly GCF_018255755.1. NCBI lineage: Bacteria > Pseudomonadati > Bacteroidota > Chitinophagia > Chitinophagales > Chitinophagaceae > Chitinophaga > Chitinophaga sp. HK235. The sequence goes on from NZ_CP073766.1 coordinate 6,936,294, forward strand.
TTCGGCAGTCGCATTTGTTTACTGCTGCTGACTATGAATATTGTTTTGAAGTGAGCCCAGGAGATGTTCATGGTGGAATTTCTCTGGGTCAGCAATGTTTCAATTATTCCTTACAGCCTTTCTCCCCGCTTATATTGACATCACCGTATGATGGTGACCAGATTTGTGATAAAAGACCTAATCTTTTCTGGCAGCCTTTGTTGCCGGCAATTCCGGGTATGCAATACCGTTTAATACTGACTACGCTGAATCCGGGGCAGAACAAGGCTGAGGCTCTGCGCTATAATTTACCCTTAATCAACCAGTCTTTTATTAATACACCGATGTTGTTTTTCCCACCTTCTGCACAGGAATTGAAGGAAGGAAAAGAATACATCTGGCAGGTGACAGCTTATAAAGGAGACGTGCTGCTGTCTACCTCTGAGATGTGGACATTTAAGCTGCAATGCAAAGACAGTTCAGCACCCTTGACACCGGAGAGTTTCCGCGATATAGAGGATTTAACAAAGGGGAACTTCTATCTGGCCAACGGATATATAAGATTTGCCACGCATAATACCTATGCCGCTACAAATCTTAACTATGAAATTGTGTGTCTGACAGATCCAGGTAGTAAAGTCAAACATCTGCCTAAAGTTAAGCTGGTGCATGGAGGTAATCATGTGGTGATAGATCTTTCGGAGAATAGGTCATTTAAAGATGGTTACTATTATCGCCTGACGATTACGTTACCTGATGGACTTAAAAGCGAACTTCGATTCCTGTATGCTAAACCAATTGATGAATGAGATATTGGAAATTCGGGTGGGTGCTGGCGCTATGGCTCATGGCGTGTGAAAGTCCGGCCGGTAAACAATTTAAAGCATTGCATCAGCAGCCGGATAACGGGCTGGTGCAGCACAAGAACATTGGTAATATTGCCATCTCCTGTACCTACCTGCCCATTGGATGGCAACGATCTGTGAATGATGGAAAGGATGAAAATGATAACCTGCTGACATTCAGAATCAATGTCAGTTCTGCGGATGCCTCTGCCATACAAAAAATGAGTGCGCAGCAGGTGGCCAGCTTTGGGTTGGATACTTTATTTCAATTGATTGCGGATAATGATACCCTGATACCAGTATATGCAGAACGGGTAGCTAATGGAAATATTGGCGGTCCGGAATACCTGGTGGCTTTTCATCGTTCTGAAAAAGTATCGAAGCTTCAGCTGGTATATAAAGATTGGATTTATTCCGGTTCCCGATTATTTTTTCCATTGCAGCAAACCTTATTACAACAATCAGATTCCCTTAGCCTAGCACTATGATATTACAGCGAGTAAGTACAAAGAAGCGTGTAGCAGCGTTTTTTCTCTTGTTATGGTCTGTTGAAACCTTCGCCCCGCTAAAAAGCCTGGCATTGAGCTCCGGTCCAACCCAACCGGAACAGAAACAGTTTCAGCCCGCATCTGTCAATGAGATGGTAGATCATTTTACAGGTAGTTTTAAATATAATATTCCATTGCTGGATATTGACGGATACCCTGTGAATCTGAACTACGCATCTGGTGCTGGTATCGACGATGAAGCGAGTTGGGTAGGCCTGGGATGGAATTTGAACGTAGGCGCTATTAACCGTCAGCTGCGCGGTTTACCCGATGACTTCAACGGAGATGCTGTAGAAACGGAGCATAGTACCAAACCAAAGGTTACTTATGGAGGAAGGGGGACTGTGAGAGGAGAGCTCCTGGGTATGAATATAGGAAAGCTAAGCGGGTCCCTGAGCGTTGGTATCTTCAGTGATAACTATAATGGTATTGGAGCAGAGTTCGGTGCGAATGCAGGGCTAAGCATCAGTCCCGGAAATGCAAGGGCACTTACCGGAAATGTAAACATCGGATTTAATTCCAATACTTCCAGTGGTGTCAGTACTACGATAGGTGCAAGCCTGGATTATAATTATTTTAAGCAATATAACGGTACGATATCAGCCGGTGTATCAGCGAGTTTGGGTTATAACAGCCGGCAAGGGTTTAAGGAGCTGACATTGGGACATACTTATTCTCAGGGAGGTGATCCTTTGATGTTGGGTTATTCATTTGCATTCAATACACCGTCTGTAAGCCCTAAGATTAACTTTGGATATAAAAATACCAGTGCATCCTTTTCCGCGGAATTCGGAGGTACTGGTTGGGCTTTATTTGGCGGAGGTGGTTTTACCGGATATTACAGTAAACAGGAAATCATTTCCAGATCTCATATTGCTTTTGGCTATGGTGCCCTGTACGCGCATAATGGAACGAGTAAAAAGGATGCCCTGATGGATTTTATGCGGGAAAAGGAAAACCCTGTCATTCCCACTATTCCCAATCTTGCAGTGCCTATTCTGACCCCTGATCTTTTTTCCTATACCAGCCAGGCTTCCAGCGGACAGTTTAAATTAAACCGGGGAAATGCTGCGGTTATCTTTGATAACTACGCCAAAGATGCAACCAGCAATACTTCTATCGGATCAGATTATGGTATCGGTGCTTATTTTCATGGTGGTGTAACCCTTTATAAGCAGGATGCTTCCAATATTTCCGGTAAATGGACTACAGATAATAATTATCTCAGCATCGGGGATTATCAGCTGGACGCTTCCAAGTTGGATGAGCAACAGGCATATTTCAAAATGACGGGTGAACAGCAGGCGGAATCCAGTGAGTTTGTAAACCTGGTTGGAGGTGACAAACTGGTTAATGTTCCGTTGAATGGTAAAGGGACATCTAACAGGTTAAAAGATAAAAACAACAATACTGTTTCTACTGGTACGCCGTTAAAAAAGAACGGTCGGCAATTGGGCAATAGTGTGATCAGCTATCAGACTGCAAAAGAAGCCAATACCGATGGTGCTGCCAATGCAATAAAAAATTACCCATTGCTGAATGCGTCCTATGTTGCGCAGTCCTGTCCTTCAGGAACGGATTTTCCCCGTTTGAGTAGTATGAGAAAGGAACATCATATTTCTTCCATGACAGTAACGGAGACTGATGGGAAACGGATCGTTTATGGTTTGCCTGTTTATAGTGTTAAACAGGATGAATACAGTTTTGCATTGAAAAGTGGAACAGTACCGGATGATGATAATCTGGTTGACTTTCCCATATCCAATGATAAGCCTGTGGAATCAAATGACGGGGATGCGTTTTTCCATCATGAAGCGCAGTCGCCTTATGCTTCTTCCTATTTGTTAACGGCCATATTAAGTCCGGATTATGTTGATGTTACAAACAATGGGATCACACCGGATGATATCGGTACTGCTGTAAAGTTTAATTACTCCAAACTTGCTTCTACTTACAAGTGGAGAACTCCTATGAAGGAAGGAAAAGCACAGTTTAACCGCGGATTACAGGCCGATCCACTGGATGATAAAGGAAGTATTATGATGGGAGAGAAGGAAATATGGTATCTCCAGTCTATAGAAACTAAAACCAAGGTGGTGTATTTTATTACTGAAGACCGGTTGGATGGTTTAGGAGTGATGAATCTAAACGGGAAACCGGACCCTGGTGTAAAGTTGCGCAGACTGAAGGAGATCCGGATGTATTCCAGGGCGGATATGCAAACTCCTATCAAAACGGTTGTTTTGGATTATGGTTATGATTTGTGTAACGGATTACCCAATGTTGATGTACAGAATACATCAAAAGGAAAGCTGACTTTAACAGGTATTTATTTTAAATATGCATCATCAGAGAAGGGTAAGTTTCATAAGTATAAGTTCGAGTATGGTGCAAATGCCAATTATGCTTATATGTCTTCTGATCGCTGGGGAAATTATAAATCCAAAAATGCCAATAGGAATGCGGGCTGGGGAGATTTGAAAAATGATGAATTTCCCTATGTGATACAGGATCCTGTTACAGCGAATGCCAATGCGGCTCTTTGGAATCTGTCAAAGATCACCTTGCCCAGCGGAGGTATTATTGATGTTAACTATGAAGCAGGTGATTATGCCTATGTACAGGATAGGAAGGCTATGCAAATGGTTGTTATCCGGAAGATGATTGATATAGATGGCAAGGAAACCCTCAGTCTGGCTCAGGCTAAAGGATTTAGGATTAATACTCCCGGTCCTTTGAGAGGCTCAGGAAATGCAGAACTGCTTCGGAATTTTATCATTGATTATTTGAATGGACGGAATGATTTTTATGCGAGATTAAAGGTTAATGTATCCGATTCCCCTGATTCAGAAGCCGCTGCTTTGTATGAGATCATACCGGCATATGGGGAGTTATCATCTGTTAAAGATAATAAGGACGGGACATGTGATATCTATTTTAAAGATGTGAATGACGGTGGTACCAATGTTAATCCGTTCCTATCTGCTGCCTGGCAGCGTATGCGATTGGATTATCCTATGTATGCCTATCCGGGTTATAAAAACCGGTTAACAGGCGAGCCTCCTTTAGCCCAGGCACTGGTTGCTTTGGTGAATTCTATCAGAAATATTGCGGAATTAAGAGTTACGTTCAATGAGCGTGCTTTAAAGAAAGGTTTTGCCGGAAAGGTAGACCTGACCAAGAGTTTTGCCAGGCTGGTAAAAGCAGATGGACATAAAATCGGGGGTGCATCCCGGGTGCGCAGTATTAAATTGTCTGATAACTGGAATCAGATAGCTGGAGGTGTAAATACCGCTGCCAGTTATGGTCAGCAATATGAATATACCATAGAGGAGAATGGAAAGCAGATCAGTAGTGGTGTTGCTTCATACGAACCTTATGTGGGTGGTGATGAAAATCCTATGCGGATGCCCATTCCATATAGTCAGATCAGTAAAGGATCATTGACTAATTTCTTTTACCTGGAGGAGCCATTTGGAGAGTCTTTGTTTCCTGCACCACAGGTTGGTTACAGGAAAGTGGTAGTACGTGCATTGGATGAAGAAGGGAAGGCTGATCCTGATAATGCAACTGGCTGGCAACAGTCTGAGTTTTATACCGCTAAGGATTACCCGGTTCTGGTAGAGACACAGGCCAAACCTGATGTTTGGCAAAATGGACCTTATTCCTGGGCCAACTTCGTAGGGGGAACAGAGATATATGAATTAATTATGTCACAAGGATATGTCGTTTCTTTAAACGATATGCATGGTAAGCCAAAGTCAGAGAAGGTATTTAATCAAACAGGAGCGGAAATATCATCAGTCTCCTATTTTTATAAATCGGATCCGATCGATGGTGGGAGAATGAAGCTGAATAATGAAGTGAGCACCATCGATGAGAGGGGTGTTGTGCGGCAGTCAGAGGTATTGGGTAGGGAAATAGAACTGGTGACGGATATGCGTGAGCAGGAGTATAAAGACATGGGTACTTCTGTGCAGATAGGGGCGGATGTTTTCCCGATAGGCCCCTGGGTTATGGGAATCGGACATACCCCCAGGAAGGAGAATGATAGCTACCGGCTTTTCCGCTCTGCAGTGACGTTGAAGACAATCATGCAGACAGGTATACTGGACCATGTGACCAAAATGATAAATGGATCTTCTGCCACCAGCACAAATCTGGTTTTTGACAGAAATACCGGTAACCCTGTGGTGACGAGCAATACCAATGCATTTAATGACCCGGTTTACACGGTAAGCTTGCCTGCATACTGGAAGTACACAGGTATGTCCGGTGCCTATAAAAATATCAATACCAATTTCACCGGTTTTACTACTGATATAAAAGGAGTAATTAACACCAAATTCTGGCCCTATCTGGCTTCGGGAGATGAATTGGAAGATGGAGCCGGTGTGCGTTACTGGGTGATTTCGACTCCTACGGATACAGATAATACAAAGAAGATGCGTCTGGTTAATGATGCCGGTAATACCGTCATTAGTTATACAGGAGCCGTTAAAGTTATTCGCTCAGGCTATCGTAATCAGTTAGGTGACGTGACTGCTTCTATCATGTGCCTGGCCAATCCTGTTAGCAACGGATCTTTAAATGTATTCAGTAATGGAGATGCAGCTGCTTACAAAGTGTTGAATGCCGGGGTTAAACTTTATGAAGAAGCCTGGAACGGCACCCCCTGTGTGAACTGTCCTTCAGGGACCTTATCATCGGATGGACTGTTTTGTGTTACTTCCCCAACCTCGGTTGCTAATGACAATCTCACACTAACAACAGGGAGCACGTCAGTCAACAATTATGGATTGCAGGGTGCAAAATTTTATAGCACAGAGCAGGCCACTAATCATGATTGGGCAGTGGCAAACAGCACTATCTGGGGAACAAACGATCCCAACGGGGGAACTATCGGGCGTCTGAATAATGTTGGCGTGTGGGTAGGAAATACTGCGCTGAGAACATGGTTCGGTATAGAAACCTGTATTAATATCCCTCATGATGGAACCTATTCAATTGGGTATGCCTGTGATAATTTCATGAGAGTTTCTGTTGATGGCAGCCCCTTCACCAGTCTACTGGCAAACGATCAGACTACTTTCCGGTATTGGTATGTTCGTCCTAAGTATCTGACAGCGGGTAAACATACACTGTTGATCCAGATGAACAATGACACGGAGCTAGCCACTGTGGGACTTGAAATTTATGATGCTACTCCACAGGAGCTTTCCGGGGCTGATGGCCTTGCTATTAGCAGAAAAGTGTTTAGTACACGCGACTTTATAGATCAGAGTATCAGGAAGTCTTATAATTCCTACCTGTACGGCAATGGTGAAAATAATCCACCTACCAGAAGATTGTTCAATTGCTCTTCAGGTACATTGGATTTATGTTCTGATCCGATTGTTTGCAAGACACCCAGTCCGCAGGCGTTTAACCCATATTTAATGGGAATGTTAGGCAATTGGCGGGTTTCTGAAGAAAAAGCGTTCTTAACCACCCGCACAGACCAGCAACTGGCCACAGACAAACCTGGCGTAAATGTGAGGAATAGTGGATATCTCAAGAGTTATATGCCATACTGGTATTTTAATAATACCAGCAATGCCTGGGAGGCCAGTCAGGCCAGCACACAATGGGTGACCAGCAGATACGTGACGGCTTATGATAAATATGGTCAGGAAGAAGAAAACAGGGATGCGTTGAATAATTACTCCAGTGTTTTGTTTGGATATAATAATACGGTATCCAGCGCGGTCGCCAAAAACGCCATGAAACGGGAGATTTATTATGAAGGGTTTGAAGACTATAAGTTTAATACCGGCTGTAATTATATGGCTGGTTGCGTTACCGCTCAGTTTTCAATGAATGCAGCGCTAGGTTCTGTAAACCCCAACCCTGAAGAATCACATTCCGGAAACTACTCCCTGAAACTTACCAGAGCGATAAACCTTACAGCAGATGCATCTGCGCTGGTATCCCAACCGGGTCAGTACCTGGCTAACGATCCGCTGGGATGTTATGTAAGAAGGCAGGTAGATGGATTATATCAGGTCGGATTTCATCCTGTTAAAGATAAAAGTTACCTGTTCTCTGCTTGGGTAAAAGACGGAGGTATTACAAATAGTCAACCTGCCCTGGACATCAAGGTAAATGGCGCCTCTTTGGACTATAAGGTTACAGCAGTAGTAGAGCGTTGGAAGAAAATAGAAGGTTCCTTCACCGTAAATGCACAGGTGATGACATTGTCCATCCCTGCTGCCGGCAATATCTATATCGATGATATCCGCATTTTCCCGTATCAGGCCATTATGCAGACTTTTGCTTACGATGATAAAACTTTACGGTTGATGGCGACTTTGGATGAGAACAATTTTGCCACCTTCTATGAATATGATGATGAAGGGATACTGATCCGGGTGAAAAAGGAAACAGAAAGAGGGATTATGACCTTAAAGGAAACTCGTAACTGGTTGAAGCAAAATTAATTTAAAGCTATTACTCCTTACTATGAGAAAATTTAATTTAATACTGAAGATAGGATTGTCAGTGCTGATCGTGTTAATAGTGGCAATAAGCTATGCGTGGGATAAAAACAACTGGCATTTTCAGTTGGCCGGACAAGCCGCCAACACTGTACCTGAAGAGGTAGCAGGAGCATCGTTTACAGAAGCAGATAAACAGACTATGCTGAAGGTATTTACCATATTAAGAAAAGGGATGTCCGGGCAGCAGATGAGCATTGAGGGCACCATTAGTATCAAAGACCCGCAGGACTCTGCCGCATCGGGGACCAAACCGTTTGTTTTCTCCCGGGATGGCGCTTCTTATTACTATGCTCTTGGCGAAATCGAAATGTTGTCTTTAAAGGATATATACCTTGTTTGTAATCATGCCAGCAAAAGGATCATCATTTCTCCTGCAAAAAAGGTAGTTACTCCTTTTGCTGCGCCAGGGGACGAGTTGATCAAAACTTTCCGGGAAGACAAATATGAACTGACTACTTCCGCAGTAGGTGAGGATTCTTTATATGTGCTGACCTGTAACAACCATGTTGCCTGCAAACAATATAGTTATCAACTCAACATGCGGACTGGCGAAGTGCATGAATTGTTTATGCGGTTAACTGACATCACTGATCCATTGAATGCAGCGAAGGATAAGCAAATCAGGTTTACGATGAAGTCCTGGAATTTGCAAAATGCCGATGTCAGACATTTTCAGAAAAACAAGTATCTGCGTGGTGAGAAGGGGCATTTCAGGCCAGCCCCTGCTTTTCAGCAATACGAAATAGTTTCATCCCTATAAGTTAACTGCAACCGCCATTTTTGCCTATGTCCCTTATATCTGTGTTTAGATCCATAAGCTTATCATTACTGTTTGTTGTATTATTATTGCTCAGTGGCAGGCTGCAGGCTGCAACGGAACCATATGAGCAGAAAATACAAGGTGCCCTGAAAAAGGGAGATACGCTTATACTGAAAGATGAAAAATTCCGGAATCCCGCTTACGACTGGAATAAGATAAATAACAAAAGTGTTTTAAACTCCATCACTTTTGGTCTCCGGAAAGATACTGTGTTTAAATTACAGCAACCATTTAAATGCAAGGCCGACCTGAAAGTGGAATACTGGAGCAGTCCGGACCAGGATCTGCCCATAACAATTGAGCATGTTGCGTTGGAAATTAACTATGACACTGCCGTTGGTGCCGTTTATCAGGCTTCAGCCAAATATAATTTCCGGAATGCCTATAAAGTAAAAGTTACGGTTAATGAGTTTGATTGTAAGCAGTTAAGTCCGGTACCTCCGTTATTTTTTATCAGTGCTCAGGTTATTATAGACAGGGATTACCTGCCGCAGGAAAAACAAACTTCCATGGCAGGAGCCAGAATGATGGGTGCGGCGGCAAAGGTAGATGATGGAACAACTGTAAAGGATGATATCGGTGTTAACTGGGAGCCTGATGTGTCGGGCCATATCTTCGATCTCGAATGGACTTTTATTGATGAATTATCCAATAATGGTACTATACTAAAGACTAAAGGGGCAGGTATTACAGTGACTGACCTGGCAGCTATGTTCAGGAATAATGCTACCCGTGTAACCGTTCCGGTTAACTACTATAATGTCCCGTTAATTCAGGAGCATCAGTACCTTCTTGTGAGGACCCGTAAGGTATTGGAACGTTCAGGCTATCGTGAAGAAGGAGAATGGGATTACAATTTTAAAATTAATAGCACAGGATTTTTTGGTGTAGCGGGTTATTCAGATGGAGTAGTTCCGTATTTGTCATCCATGAACTGGCAATATCAGGCTGTTTATACAGAAGGGGGAAACAGGAAGGAAGTAGTGTCTTTTATGGATGGTAGCCTTAGAAACCGTCAGACAGTGACATTACTGAATACTACGGGAATTCCTATTGTACAGGAATCTGTTTATGATAAGTATGGAAGGGCTACCGGAGCTATTTTGCCTGCTCCGCTGGATGCATCCACCCTGCAGTATTATACAGGACAGTCCCTTAAATCCCAGACCGAGGCTTATTCCTGGAAGGATATCTTCCAGGGGAAAGCTGCCAGCTGTATAGGCCGACCGGCCCCGTTAAGCACGCTGTCTGGTGCCTCCAGATATTATTCGTCGGAAAATACACTCAAATCTGATCCTTATCGCAGCTACATACCCGATGCAGAAAATCTGCCGATCTCAGTTACCACCTATACACCTGACAATACCGGAAGAATCAGTATGCAAAGTGGTGTGGGACCTAACCTGCAGCCGGATAATACCAATCTGCAGAATAATCATACAACCCGCTATTACTATGGTAAACCACAACAGTGGGAGCTGGATCGTATATTTGGTAATGATGTTGGGCTGGCTTCCCATTACCTGAAAAACATGACGGTAGATCCCAATGGTCAGGTATCTGTTTCCTATGTAAATGATGAAGGGAAGACGATTGCTACTGCTTTGGCTGGACAGAACTCTAATGATGCTTTATTGCCGTTGCCTAACACACCCGCTCCCAAATATTTTAATGCAACGATTCTTACTCCTGGTGATTTTGTTTTTGACAGAACCTTGTTGAAGTTGACAGGAACAACCACTTACCTGGCAAGCGTACCTAATTCTACCGCTAAGATCAGTCTGGATGTACCTTATCTGATTAAAAAATATCAGGAAAACAATGTTACTATTTGCAGCAATTGTTTCTACCTGCTAAGTGTAAAAGTGACAGATGATTGTAACAATATATTGGCGCAGGAAAGTAAAGCAGAAGTGGGTAGTAAGTTGCCGGATTGTAATGTTACGGGAAGCTTTGCCAAAGAAATCAGTTTCAGGGCGGATAAAGTCGGCTCCTATAATATAAGTGTGGAGCTTGCCCTGAGTCCGGATGTTATTGAAGCTTATACGGATGATTTTATCACGCGTAATACCAACCTGAAGACGCTGTTCCAGTTTGTAATGGAGCAATTGAATAAAGAAGATTTTACGGCTTGTTTTACGGATTGTAAAACCTGTAAAGCTGCACTGGGCGAGAAACCTGCCTTTGTAGCTGCGTTGCTGGGAAGGATCCAGTCCAATGGTATTGATGTGACGGCCAAACAAGCGGAATTTAATACCTGGGCGAATGGGTTGTATGATAATTTATACAGTAATTGTATGGCAAAACAGGCCTCCTGTTATGCGAGCCCTTGCCAGCGCCTGGAAGAATTGCTGAGAAGAGATGTAACTCCTGGCGGGCAGTTTGCATTGTTTGATGCAAACAATAACCCACTGGAGCCCAGTATCAATGTTATTCTGCTGCATTGGCGGGATGCGGACATTTTCCCTGTGGTAAACACTTCCGGAACTGCAGGAAAAGAATACTTCGAGAGAGGTGATGGCACAACATTTACTCCTAATGATCCTGGTTTCACTATACAGAATCTGATTGCCAACTGGCGTCCGGAGTGGGGCGCCCGTTTTGTGAAGTGGCATCCGGAATATTGCGGGCTGCAATTTTGCAATCAATATGGCAGTTCTTATATGGCATGGGACCAGCGTTTGCAGGAACAGGTGACCAAAGTAGCTGATTTGCAGGCGGCGATAGGTACCACTTATAGTAACAGCAATCCTGTATGGTTGCTGAATGCAGATCCGTTTTTTACCAATGGTGGTATTGGCAGCAGCTATTCCTATGACTTCTCCAAGGACCTGAATGAATATGTGAGCCGGGTTGTCAATAACTATAATCTTCCTCCGTTTGGGGATAAGACATTGTCCCAGTTTGTAGACTACATGTTGTACTGTGCTAATGACAAGGCAAGTACCAATCAGGCTGCAGCCATCAATGATGAGGGACGCTGGAGAAACTGCCAGCCTAATGCGGATTGCCGTATACCGGACAGAGAGTGGCAGCTTTACCTGCAGTATTATATGGAGCGTAAGGCTTTCTATTATGAAAAGGTGAGGGCTGACAAGGGTTTTTGCACAGCCTGTAAGGTGGGACGGCCCAGTGGTTTGGTAATTCGTGATGGAGCCATCTGTGCGGATTTAAAGCCGGAAGATATCGTGAGAGAGGATAAAACCTATTATGATCCTAATGGAGAGACTAATGAAATAAGCTTTTACTATCAGGGCTCAAAACCATTAGCGACGAATATAAAATACAGAATCGAGTTTTACGGATATGAAGGGGATACGTATTTTACCAGTGTACAGTATATTGACCGGAATTCCACTGCGGCCAGTTATATGAGATACAGGGCATTTAACGAACCTACTAAGCCATTTGGGGCGAATAAATCCGGATGTATTGATGATACACCTCCTGTTGGGAATTGTGATGCTTTATATGCCGGTAAAAACTCACGGTTAGGGAATACCTATTATAAAAATGAAGGGGTAAAAGATTCCGTTGTTTTAAGTAAGGAAGCGAAAGATGCCTTAAGTGCCCAGATTGAAATGGCCTGCAGTTCCCGTGTTGATGATCTGATCAAGCGGCTTGGTATTACAAACACTATCCGCCAGAAATTAATCAATGTATGTATCAAGGGTGGGGATGAATATCATATCTATGGTTCATCAACCACTCCGCCGGGAACTGTTTCCGTGGATGGATATTCTTCCTTTGACCAGGTTATAGCCAGTGTGGTGGGATCTAACTACACTATGAGTGTGAATCCCTGGGTGATGGACGGATTTTATCCATATAACGTGAAAGCACAGACGACGACCACTATAGTTGGAAATACCAATAAAGAGCTTTGTGCAAAACTGACTTCCCTTACACAGGAGCAGCAAAGCAGCCGGCCGGACCTGAGTCTGTATAATTACCTGAAATTAAAGTATGGTACGGCGGTCACCATTACAGAGGCGGAATTAAGCATGCTGCAGAAAGGATGTACAAACTGTAAGTATCTGTTGCCGCAAAATATCCGGGTACCGGTTTTCCTGGATGGCAATGCTGTAGGATGTGTAACAGCCAATGAATTCCTGTCGGCCAGAGCAGAGTTGAACCAGAAAATCAGCGGAGGGCTGATAGAAAATGACGGTAATTATGAAATGATCATCACCAATTACTTTAACCAGCGTTGGGGCTTTACCTTAAGTGCTTTTGAATATGAGAATTACCGTACGCAGATAGCGACTGATCCATCAAAACTGTTATGCAACAAGCCAGTATATGATGAGGTGGCTACGGACCCGTATACCTGTATGTATTCCCTGGTGGATGCTGCCACAGCAAGTGCCAAACGCAGGTATGATGAATATATTGAAGAAGTCCGGAGAGCATTTAAAAAACAATACATTGATATCTGCAGTGCTGCTAAAGCAAAGGCCGATCTGAGTACATCGGAGCTGTATTATCACTATACCTTGTATTATTACGATCAAAGCGGATCATTGGTACGTACTGTTCCACCGGAAGGGGTGATGGTTACAGATGATCCGGTAAAACTGGACCAGATCCGTCAGGCCCGTGATGTGAATGTCAGCAGTTGTTCATATAACGGCCCAACTACGAATACCGACTATAATGCGATCTTAACAACAATGGCTAATGCGGCCTGGGCTGCTAATCAGTCTATTGAAATGTGGCTGTATGCTAAGGATAATACTCCTATCCGGGTATTGACACCTGGCGGAAGTAATACGGTGTATGCTTATATCTGGCAGTATGATAAGTATCTGCATATAGGATTTCATAAACTTTCTCCGGGCCCGCTCAATCAGGTTGAAATAATAAGCACCAAAGATATAACGGTTGATATCAGCCAGTTGCAGCCTTTGAAGGTAATGACCCATTTAGTATTACAAGGGTCAATATTAACTGATAATAATCCGTCACTGAGTGTATATGTAAATGGGGTGGCCTGCCCGGTAGCGACAAATGCGCCTGTACCTCCTGCAGAATATGAAATAGCAGCCACAGGTGGTAATGCAACTTTCACAACAGATCTCTCCATGTTAAGGCAGATGAGGGTTTATAACCGTGTGCTGACTGGAGCTGAAATTGCGGCCAATGCTTCCGAATTATGCATGGGCATATCTCCTGCTTACTATGCCAATGTATTTCCGGCATTGAGCGGCTGGGGAAGATTTAACAGTGATCAACCTGGTGGGGCAGGAACAACCAGTGATGGTATGGTTGGTACCCAGTATCCACCTTTTTATCCTTTGCATCGACTTACCAGCAACTATGCCTTCACTTCCTTAAACACCGTTGTACAGCAAAACACTCCGGATGGAGGTGCCAGCCGTTTCTGGTTTGATAATTTAGGACGGGTGATTGCCTCCCGTAATGCGAAACAGGCTGTTAGCGCTAATCTGTTTAGCTACACAAAATATGATGGATTAAGCAGAATCGTTGAGGTGGGCGAAAAAGCAGGTGCTCCGGATCCGGGTATTCCGGGTTTCCTGGCTGCCAATAACGCGCAGTTGTTCCTGAATGGTGGTACCAACAGCCAGATAACCCGCACCTACTATGATGCTCCCGTGCTGGACCAGAACCTTTATCCACAGGATAACCTGCGTAAACGGGTGGCAGCCCACACGTATGCCGAAACAGCAAGTGCTGAAGAACAAGCCACCTACTATAGTTATGATCAGATCGGTAATGTGAAAACATTGTGGCAGAAATTATATGGCTTCAGTGACAAGGTGCGTTTGGATTACAATTATGACCTGATAAGTGGTAAAGTAAATGCTGTCAGATATCAGAAAGATAAACCCGATCAGTTCTTTTATAACTACCAATATGATGCGGAGAACCGCCTGGAGGAAGCATCCACCGGCGTGGAGCATGATGGCAGCAACTGGAAGATATATAAGGACTCAAGGAAAGTGAATGCTACCTATCACTATTATCTTCATGGGCCATTGGCCAGAACAGAGCTGGGTAGTTCCATACAGGGCATTGACTATGCCTACACCTTACAGGGTTGGTTAAAAGGGATTAATGGTGCCAGGCTGGGCGTTGCCAATGATATGTTCGGTGATGGCGGTAGCGGGGCTACCAGTACTTTTGCCAAAGATGTAATGGCTTATTCCCTTGCTTATTTCAATGGAGATTATAAGCCTATTGGTTCAAGTGCACCGGCATTTGACATGAAGTATGCTGCAGGTACAACAGATCCTGCAGGACAGTCATTATATAACGGCAATATCAGTAATATCTCTGTAGCGTTAGATAAAATTAATGGAGGTGCACCTGTAGGATATACTTATCGGTACGATGCATTGAACCGCTTACGTACCATGCGTTATCATCCGCTCAGCACCGGTACCACTACCTGGGGATTTGGACAAAACAGTCCTGACTTCCAGGAAGATATCACCTACGACGGCAATGGTAATATTCTGACCTACAAACGTAATGGTAACGCGGGCAATAAACTGATGGACGATCTTACCTATTCTTATCCACGGGAGAATAACAACCTGACCAGTAACCGATTGTTGCATGTCCGTGATGATGTGGACCCGGGTGCTTTCCCATCGGATTTTGAAAGTATGGGTTCAAATCAGTATGTTTATGATGAGATTGGAAATCTGATTGCTGACCGTTCTGCCAATATCCAGGATATTAAATGGTCAGTTTATGGAAAGATTAACCAGATTTCATTTGTAGATGGAAGTAGCCTGAGTTATAAGTATGATGCCGGTGGGAATCGTGTTTATAAAGAGTACAACAAAAATGGTCTTTTAGATAAAACCTGGTATGTACGTGATGCCAGCGGAAATACCCTGAGCGTTTACGGGAACAGCAATGGAGATGGTAATATCTACTGGAAAGAACAACACCTTTACGGCTCTTCCCGACTGGGTATGTGGCAGCCGGATATGCTGGTAAACAGTGGTTCTGGTAATGCATTGTCGCTGTGGGGACAATCCAATCGTATCCGTTATGAGCTAAACAACCACCTGGGCAACGTAATGGCGGTTATCTCTGATACTAAAAATGGTGGAGATGCCACTGTGTTTAATGAATTAGACTATGCTCCTTTTGGTATGCAGCTGGATGGCAGGAAATGGAGTCTGGGGAATGGTTATCGTTATGGGTTTAATGGGAAGGAGAATGATAATGAAGTGAAGGGAGAGGGGAACCAGCAGGATTATGGGATGAGGGTGTATGATCCGCGAATAGCGAAGTTCCTGAGTGTAGATCCGTTGACGAAATCTTATCCTGAGTTGACACCATATCAGTTTTCTGAAAATTCACCGATTCTATTTATAGATCTAGATGGTTTAGAAAAGGCATTACCATGGTATTTCAGAGAGAATAAGCATGGAGGAAAGCCGGTTTTAACATTGGGATTAGGGAATTTGGGAAAAATGGATCGGGAGAATTATGATGATTACTCAGGTGTTGGAAAGGTTGGGGTATTTGGCTGGAATACAGCTGCTGCTGCTTGGAATGGTGTCGCTGCGACATGGAATGAGGCATTAGATGGTAAGACTGGCAGCGAAATGCTAAATGAAACCGTGAATGGTTTACAAGAGATGAGAGTGGACGACTTTAAGCGAGTTGAAACATGGGAGAATGTTGGAGGATTTCTTCTGACAGCCTATCTTACAAAGCGACTTAATAATGCACTAACAAGAGTACCTTTTGTTGATGCTCCCCTAAATACTGCTGAAGGTGCTGGTGCCGTAAATAATCCTGCTTCTAAGTTAATACGATCAGGGAATTTGAATATTAATGAAGTGAAGGGTACTGTGAACTGCGCTGGATGTACGATAGCAGGAGATGCGACTATAAAGGGGAATACAGCTCTGGCATTGAAACATGGACCAATGTTAACAACAGAATTTTTTAATAATTTTGGAGGAGCAAAAGATGTCAAATCTTATTATACGGCTGAAGGTGTAGTTGGTGCAATGAGTAAGCTCGAAGATGGGGCAACGGGTGTTGTTTTTGGATATAGAGGACCTGGTAGGATTGGACATTATTTTAATGTTACCAAGCAGCATGGTAATGTAATATTTTTAGATTTTCAGAAATCTCCAGGAAATTGGATTCAAAACACCTCTACGCTTATGAAAGATTATAAGTTTAATCAGCTTTATTTTAAAAATACAACAGGTTTATGATGATACTTAATTTGATTGAGGCGAAAGATAAGGCCTATCTGTACTTAAAGGATACTCCAGTCTTGGTTAGTCGTGAGGAATTGGTAATAATGGATGAATATACTATTGAATTTGAGTATGGATGGGCTTTCTTTTATCAAACGAAAAAGTTTGTTGAAACGGGTGATATCTTTGATGGAATAGGTGGCGGTGCCCTAATTGTAAATAAATTTGATGGGAGTGTATTTGAAATTGGAAGTGCACGTTCAGCTGAAGAGTATATTGATGAATATGTTGAAGAATGTAGAAAGAAAATTCATTAATGCTGGGTGGCAATTTCCAGGTATAACAAAAGATGGATTTGGGTGACTCTGATGGATAGCTATACGGTGAAAAAGTTATCTGACGCCAATGGAATATTCAGATGTATAACCATAACGGGAACCAAAACTGGGCTGGGAAGCCTCTGGAAATGGACTAGTTGAGTTATACCTATGAACCAGGTAAGAACAGGTTACTTCATATCAAAGGACGATGTTCTCAAAGAATAATACGATATTGATATCGATGAACATATTGATGGGCCTGCTTTCAATAATGGGCATCTAACTCAAACAGAGCCCCACCTATAGGGCAGAAGCATTACTCCACCCTGGTTGATAACCCGGATGCTCCGGCATCAGTACATTTAGGTGCCCTGGGATCAGGAACTTTCACTACTTCTTACAGGAGGTAGCGAGTTCTTCGAGTTAAGCAACCACCTGGGTAACTTACTCGCCACTGTTGGTGATGACAAGCGTTCCAGCTCTGGACCCAGAGGATTGATAGACCACTACGAAGCCAATGTTGTATCTGCACAGGATTATTATCCTTTTGGGATGCAGATGGTTTTCTTCAGATAAGTATCATATGGGTTTAATGCAAGAGAAGGATAATGGGATACAAGGAGAAGGAAATGGATATACCGCTTAGTTCTGGGAATATGATCCGAGGATAGGAAGGAATTGAATTTAGATCCTGATCCAACTACAGGGGTAGGCGATTATTCGACGTTTTATAATAGCCCTACTTTTATGGTGATGTATTGGGAAATCGCCCAGGAGATCCACCAGGATGGTATAAGGATCTAAAAAGCGCCTATGTTAATTTTATGTGGTGGACTGGTAGGGCGCATCCAGACAATGCAGCAGAATCTTTTGACAGAACGATCGTGCATCTGACAAGTTGGAGTCAAATAAAATCTGATACAAAAGAAGCCGCGGGAAATGCTTACTGGTCTTTTGGGGGAATCGACCAATGGTATTCTAAAACAGTGGACATTAGGAACATATTCTAAGTCGCCTGCGGATTTTAACTTAAATGATAAACAAGCTGCATATTTCCAAACAGCTAGCGATGTAATTCAGAACACGCCATTGCCTATAGAAGGTGGTGGGAATTTTTCGCCTAGAGTTGTTCTATCTGGAGGAGGAGGTGGTGTTCTTAAACCAGTAACAAACCTTCAGGTTAAAATTGAAACTATTGTTTTAGCAAATGCGTCAAGTGGAACTCCGGTTTCAGCATCCTCGTCATCCTCGTCCTCGTCAGGCACAACATACACGGCTCAATAAACTGCATCGGGTAGTTGGACTTATGATCGCCTTGAAGTAGAGACGCCTTCAGGTATTGCTATGAGGCCAAAGGATGTGCTGGTTAGGTGGAATCAATTCTTAGGTCCCAATCAAACAAATATTAATCCTGGATTTGGGAATGTTGATCCTGATAGGATTTGGTCGGCTGATGGTAGAAGAAGTATTAGATTTGGTGATCATGAAGCAACCCCAAACGTAAGAGGGCTAATGCGTTTTCGTGAAGAGACTTGGTATCCTTATAGAGTTGAAAATGTAATTCGAAGAGTACAGAAAAAATAAAATAGATAAAAAAAGCAATGAATGTGGTTATCACTAAAGTAGAATATCCATATGTATCATTTATTAGTGACTATGGAGAAGGTTGCATATGCCACCGGTCAGAAATTTGAGCAGGGCGTGACTCATGGTGTTGAATTTGATCTATTGTTAGAGCTTGATACGAGTGAGAATACAAAGGTTGGAACAAATCTGAAAGCAGGTTTTTATTGTGAAGATGACCGTACTGTTATTGTAGCATTGGTTGAAAGTATAGAGGAAGATGATGCTATGTGGTTACGTATAGTGACAGATTGTATTATTGAGGCTTATGGAGTTGATGATACTATTAAAACAGGGGATAGGCTGGAAATTAGAATGCCAAAAGACAAATTTAAAATGACCTGTATTGGGACTCTTTTTAAATAACTTTTGGATTGTAAAGAACATACGGAATATGAAATGGTCTGGATTTAATCTGGCTGTTAAAACCAGTCATCATGGACCGGTTTTAACAGCCGCTGAACTAGCTCAGCGGCTTATTTTATTTATATGCAGCTCTTGTTTTGGCATCCCATAAAAGGCCATCTAAGGCATGTAGGATATATTTTTTATCTTCTTCCAGGAGCGCATCAATATCATTCAATCCCTTAAGCATAGCAGGGTCTTTAAGCACATTAACCTGGTTAGTCACCCTTAATAAAAATCCCATGGTAGTGTAAGTATCCCTTTTCTGGTGACAGTTTAAACTTAGATAAAAAAGGCTAAATTTAAACTGAACTACTATCATGAAAAAGACCAGATTCACAGAAACTCAGATTGTGTCTATTTTGAAGCAGCAGGAAAATGGGCTTGCCACAAAGGACATTTGCCGCGAACATGGCATTTCTGAAGCTACTTTCTATAACTGGAAAAGCAAGTATGGAGGCATGGAGGCTTCAGATGTGAAGCGCCTCAAAGACCTGGAGGAAGAAAATTCCAGGCTCAAAAGAATGTATGCTGACCTATCCCTTGACAATCAGATACTGAAGGATCTATTCACAAAAAAAGGCTGGGCCCTTCCACAAAAAGACAAGTAGCAGAAGAATTGGTCGCAGATCAGGGTATTTCTGTGAGCAGGGCCTGTCGAATAGTTTCCTTTCCCCGTTCAAAGTTTTATTATCGTAGTCGTAGAAATGACCAGGTACTGATTGATGCCCTTCAGGACCTTGCTTTTAAGCATACTTCCTACGGTTTTCGCAAGCTTTTCGCCTATTTGAGGCGTGCAGGTCATCACTGGAATCATAAAAGAGTATACCGGGTATACAGGCTGCTTAAGCTGAATAAGAGGAGGAAGCTGAAACGCAGAGTGCCAGCACGCATTAAACAACCATTACAACAGCAAACCAATGTTAATATCATCTGGAGCATGGATTTCATGAGTGATAGCCTGATTGGAAACAAACGCTTCAGAACATTTAACGTGATAGATGATGGCTCCCGGGAGGTCTTGGGTATAGAAGTCGATACTTCACTATCGTCATACCGAATTGTACGGGTATTGGAAAGAATTATTGAATCCAGAGGCAAACCAGCCGCGATAAGAACTGATAATGGTCCGGAATTTACTTCAGGTTATTTTGAACAGTGGTGCCACCAGCACGGTATCCGGCTACAATACATTCAACCAGGCCGACCAATGCAGAATGGTTATGTCGAACGATTTAATCGTCTTTACAGAGAAGCTGTCCTCGATGCCTATATCTTTGAGGACTTGCACCAGGTAAGGGAATTAACCTATACCTGGATGGAAGAATATAACCAAAGAAGACCTCACGAATCTTTGAAGAACATGACGCCTTGCGAATGGAAAGCGGAGTTGCAAAAATCCAGAAACTCCAATTAATCACTGTTACCTAGATGGGGTACTTACAGTAGTATCCAGTTCTTCAGCAAGCCGCTTTTATACCCTTTGTGGTCGGGACGAGGTACTCACCCAGCCTGGTCACTTCGTTGATGTGATAACTCCCACGGGTAAACGGTATATAGATTTTTTTCTTTCAAATGAGGTTATTACTAAGGAGCAAACGGCGATGTGGAGTCAGGCTCAAGCAAAAGTATTAAAGCGTTCAGGTCTTACTGAAGAAGCTTTTGCTAAGATGTTATCTTCGACCTCAAAAACAGCTCAAAATAAAGTGGGGCGTCTAAAGGCTCCGCTGAGGAACGGTCTGGAGCAAAGTAGGAGAATATATGACTCAAATGAAACAGTCCGGTTAGAAGGTACTTCGGGTTCACTTGTGCCAGGAGCAGGAACTGCGGTTGGAGGAATTGTAGGAGGGCTTATAAGGGGGACTATTGGATATATGGCTGGTTCTACGGTAACGCAGCTGGTACATGATTTTATATTCACCTCTGGAGCTCCGCTGAACTAGCCATTGGGAGCTGGAAACTATGGTCGGGTTATGCATAAAACGAAATTAATTCAATAAAATATTTAAAAGAAAGGAAATGGTACTTTGGGAATTCGAAAAGATATATATGAGGATAGTCGAAGGAGAGTTTGTGGAATTAGAGTGTATTTTTGTTCAAGAAAAATCTCCTAGCCTTTTGGTGTTTAATATCGGGGCGTTTTTTTTGGTAAATCGAGGTGAAACTTTTGATCATAGTAACTTTAAAAGAGTTTGAACTGCACTCTATATTAGGAAACAGTACAATTCAATTAAAAGGACTATACAACTTTAAAGGTAGTTTGTATATGGAACTAGATAGCAGTATAATTAAGATATACAATCAGTTTAATATGCAGTATGGAACGTCCGGAAATATTTTAGAATTTGTAATGCCCTTAATGGATGAAAGTAAATATTACTTATGGAAAGAGGAGATTCGCCTTGCGAGTACACAGGAAATAATAGATTTGAGATATATCACCTGAGCTGATAGTCTTGATTATAATGTTATTAAATCATGCAACGCCGCATTTACCCTGAGTAATGCGGCGTTGTTGTTTCCCCGGATCTAATGCCCCTCGCTTACAAACATGTTTTTGCCTGGCGCGCGGTTTTGTTAACCTCCTTTTGAAAAAAAATATTTTTATTCTTAAAAAATTGACTATCAATTGATTGGATTATGGGTCTGCTAACATCAGGAAATAAATTTTAATATTATAAGTACACTTATTATATTTGTACATATAATCATAAAACATAAAAAACATGTGGACAAAATCCTATTCCGTAGTTACTAAAGAAATCACTAAAGAACAGATCTGGAAACTCACTACAGACATCGACAACTGGAAAAACTGGGACGGTGGCGTGGAGTATTCAAAACTGCAGGGAGAATTTAAAGTGGGTCAGCATTTCATCCTTAAACCCAAAGGCGGTCCGAAAGTAAAAATCCAGCTGATGGAAATCATTCCCAACAAAAGGTTTACAGATATGACCAGTTTTCCTTTGGCCAAAATGTATGGTGATCATCTCTATGAAGAAACACCGGAAGGATTAAAAATCACCGTTACCATGTCTGTTAAAGGTTTGCTGTCTTCTCTCTGGGTGAAACTGGTAGCAAAAAATATTATTGATCATATGCCGGAAGATGTTGCCAATCAAATTGAACACGCTAAAAAAATCAGTTTATGAGAAAATACTGGATGGCTAGTATATCAAAAGAGCATACTTTGCGGGGTGTGAGCGACAACTTCATACAGGTTTGTCATGGTAAGCAGGCACCCTTGAAACGAATGAAAAAAGGAGACGGGATCATTATTTATTCTGCTAAACAAACGATGACCGGAGCAGAAAAATGCCAGGCATTTACAGCTGTGGGAGAAGTGGCCGATGAAGAAGTATACCAGTTCAAAATGACGGAGGATGTTGAACCTTACAGAAGAAATATTCAATTCCGTGATTGTAGTGAAGCGCAGATTATTCCGTTAATAGATCAACTGGAATTCATTCAGAATAAAAAATCATGGGGGTATCCATTCCGTTTTGGTTTTTTTGAAATCGGAGAAAATGACTTTAATTTAATTGTTTCAAAAATGAATGCAAATGAAATCGACTGATAATACCTTTAGTGCGAAGCATGCTGATGACAGTTCTGGTTTCCTGCTATGGCAGGTAACCAGCCTGTGGCAAAGGGAAATAAAAAAGGCATTGGAGCAGTATGATTTAACCCATTCTCAGTTTGTACTGATGGCCAGCATCCACTGGCTGACCTTAAACAAGCAGGATGTAACGCAGATAATGCTTTCTTCCCATACTAAAATCGACCCCATGACCACCTCCACTGTTCTGAGGACCTTACAGGTAAAAGGATTTGTACAGCGTCGGGAACATTCAACGGATACCAGGGCCAAAACAGTTTGCCTGACAGAAGAAGGCAAAAAAATCATTAAAAAAGCCGTGGTAACCGTAGAGAATTTTGACAAAACTTTCTTCTCAAAACTAGGCGATCATGTAGCCGGCTTTAACAGCCAGCTGAGGAAATTACTGACAGAAGAAGCATGATGGGCTGACCTTTCAGCCAGCCCGATCATATTTATTGTTTTTTCTTTTTAAGATAATAATCGGTCGCTTTTTGCATAAAAAGTGACAGTTGTTTGCCAGGCAGCATATTGGCGGAGGCGCCGGGGTTGTTGGATACATATAGTTCTCCCAGGTTTCTGAGATATTCCAGTTTGCCAGCAGTTTCCTGTCCGCCGGTCAGTTGGGTGATGATCTCGTAGCGCCTGGCTATACATTGTTGTACGGCCTCGCTTTCAGGGTCTTCAGACATGAGTGCGGTTAATCGCACTGTAATATCCTGCAACTCCGTTTTCATCGTTGCCATTTCATCCTGATCAAAGCTGTGTAAGGTGGCTTCTACCGATAAAATGGTATCCTGGCCCCATTTAGACATGGCTTCTTTTCTGTAGGCGACCATCTTTTCCTGTGGCATACCTTCGTATAAATCTTCTACGTGTAACATGGACTTGTTTTTAAGTGTTACCAATGTTGTTTCTATGGTACCAATCAATGTGTTTATCCTTTCCTTCCTGGCTAACAGCGCTTTGATATGTCCTTCCAGCGCCTGCATCAGATCAAATGCAGGATCATCCAGAATAGTACAGATGTCTTTCAGCGGGAAATCCAGTTCCCTGTAAAAGAGTATCTGCTGTAAACGCAACAGCTCCTTTTCGCCATAAAGCCTGTACCCGGCCGCGGTACGAACAGAAGGTTTCAGCAAGCCCATCTTGTCATAGAGGTGTAAGGTGCGCACGCTCACACCTGCCAGTTGAGAGAGCTTTTTTACAGAATAGTTGTCCATCGTTTGGATTTATACCTTGTTGGGACAAATATAGGGTATGACGTAAGGTAAGAGTCAAGAGAAAAATCAAATATTTTTTGAACGAAGATATCAGTAGGGTTCTTTTATCCGGGAATTCAGATTTGTAAAATTCAACACATCATTCACCACCTCTTCTGCCGCTTCCCTGGCCCCCAACAGGGTGCAGGCAAAATGAAAAAGCCTGCCGGCATAATGATGATAAAAATCTGCAAATGCAGACTGATCATCTCCGTTCTTCATGTTGTCCCATAACTCTTTCCCGTTGTCCTCAGTGAAATCACGATTTGGTTTTGGCATCTGGAAGTCCATTTCACGAAGCCAAAATAGGGATTTTAGTTAAGAGCCGTATCTTTTTGAATCGAAATACTGTCAGTTTCACAATCATCTGGATTTTGAGCAGTTGCTGCTATTATTCACATGGGAGAATCCTAAGCGTAGAAAATTTTATACTTTTGTAAAGTTTGAGTGAAGTTTAATCGTCTTGCAAAAGATTATTAGATATGAGCTCAAACGGGCAGTTTTGAGAAAACAGCGCCCTGCCGGTAGTGTCTCGAGCACTACCGGTTTTTTTAGCTTCAGCGTCGGTTGGTGTATCGACAGGCCCATAGATAGCCGTCAATGGGCTATATTGTACAAAGAGTTTTAGTAATTTGCTATCAAAGTAGTCCCTTTACCTATATGAAAACAACTAGGCATTTTATCATCGGAGATATTCACGGTTGCTTTGATGAACTGATGATGCTGATCCAGCAGATAGGCCTTACCGATGAAGATGTGTTGATCTCTCTGGGCGATATTATAGATCGCGGCAATAAATCGAAGGATGTATACCATTTTTTCAGGAACAGGCCCGGCGCAGTGGTGCTGGCGGGCAACCATGAACGAAAACACGTGAATGGAGTATTGAACTATGCTCAGGAAATTGTGAAAGTTCAGCTGGGAGCGGAATATCCTGATTTTTTAACCTGGGCAGGCCAGCTGAGTTATTATTATGAAACTCCCGAGGCCATTATCGTACATGCAGCACTAGAACATGATCTGCAGCTGAACGAACAGCGGGAAGATGTACTCAGTGGCTCTACTGCCGGAGAAAAACACCTGGAGGAAAAATACCCGGAAGGTACTTACTGGACAGATTATTATACCGGAGAAAAACCGGTGATCTATGGGCATCACGTGGTAGGAGATCAACCGGCCATCCGAAACAATACCTATGGTATTGATACCGGCTGTTGCCATGGAGGTTATCTCACAGCGATAGAATTGCCGGGGTTCATTGTACATCAGGTAAAAAGCAGGGGCGACTACTGGAAGTCCCAGCAGCAGGAGTGGCAGGTGCCTGTGCTGGCGGCCAAAGACTGGGCGAATATGGAGTGCACGGCTATACGAAAACAGCTGGAAAAACTCGCCTATATAGAACAGCCGGCCGTAAGAGAATTCCTGGGCAGACTGGAAAACAGCCTGCATCAACTTGAAGTATTATTGCCAGTATTAAAAGATAAACTTGATAATTTCGCGCAGGCATTGCTGGAAAAGGGAGCAGAGGCTTTCAGCCGCGAAGCCAATAGTTATCCGTTTAAAACATTTCTTTTTAAAAGCAGAAACAATAACCTGAGGTTGGAAGACCTGCAAAAAAGTCTGCTGACACCGGCAAAAATCAATCAGCTGGCATCAGCGCTGGGCGTAGCACCGGTACCGTTTTCTCCTCAGTAACACCAACAAGATGAAATATATCAGTGGATTAATTCTGATGCTGTGGGCACAGCAGGCATGTGCCCAGATGGCTCTGGTACAAGACAAGGACGGATATACGAATATCCGGAAGAATGCAGGCATCTCACAAACAGTAATTGGTAAAGTGCTGGATGGTGATATTGTGTTTCTCCTGGAACCGGAAGGAGAGTGGTATAATATCGATTATTATCACAAAGGAGAGATCAGTGGTGGGTTTATTCATCGGTCGAGGGTAAAAACGATAGATACCTTTGAGAAGATACCGGCGAAGGAGCAGACCGATAACCGTGCAGTGTTTCAGAAAGATTCCATCAAAGTGATGCTCACCGCAAAACCCTTTGTACTGAAGGATAATACTGTTCAATATGCGACTCAGGACAACGTACGTTATGTAGACAAGATCAATCACCAGCCTTATTACGGTTCGGATGGTGGATTGCCTACCCGGCAATATGGCAGCCTGGTGATACAATATGGTAAAAGAAATATTCCTGTGCCGGATTCGGTTATCCGTGGTTTGTATCAGCCTAATATGGAACTCACTGCAGTGAATTACGATCGTAAAAATGACCGGTTGTATATTACTGCTGATAACAGTGACGGAGCAGGCCACTATTCGTTATTATGGTTGTTCGAACACGGTATCTACGTACGAAGGGTTCTCTTCTTCGGCTTTTAAAGCAGGCCTGAACAGAAAAAAATCGGGACCTTTGTGCCGGACTTAAAAGAACAGACGATGGAAATGAACGAGATCAAGGTAGTACCTTATACAGACGAATGGGCCAGCACTTTCCGGCAGCTGGCGGCTATCTATCAACAACACCTGGAAGGGCTGATCACCGGTATTGAACATGTGGGTAGCACCTCGGTACCCGGACTGGCAGCCAAACCCATTATTGATATTGACCTGCTGATAAAAGATCCTTCGCAATTGCCGCTGGTGGTGGCCGGGCTGGAAAAACTGGGTTATACCTGGAGAGGTGATCTGGGAATCCCCGGCCGTGATGCTTTCGGCAGGAATGCAGACACTACGCCTGATGATGGTAAAGGGACTGCATGGATGGCGCATCATCTATATGTGTGCCTGGAAGGCTGTATCAGTCTGAAAAATCATCTCCAGCTGCGTGACTTTCTGCGGCTGCACCCCGAAGCTGCAAAACAGTACGGTGCACTGAAGCAGGATCTTTCCGTAAGGTATCCTTATGATATCGATCAATATATTGAAGGTAAAACTGCCTTCATCACTGGAATACTGGCCCAAACAGGTTTGCAGGAAGACGACTTGCAGGACATCACTGCACGGAATAAGGCGGGAAAGTAAAAACCGGCCAGGCTACAATCCTCATGCGATTTTTCACTCTATAAAAACAGCTAGTATGAGAACTTTATGCCTACTTTTTGCTTTCCTATGCTCCTTTGCACTCACGGGAAAGGCCCAGGACCTGCTCGGTGCCTGGAAATCGTCTTCCGGTGATGTGAACAGTATTCTGCTCATCACACCTGGTTATTTTTCCATCACCTCCTACCAGGACAAAAATTTTCTTTCCACCATGGGTGGTACCTGGAAAGCCCCTGATGAGGTATCTGTGAAAATAGAATTTAATACAGATGAACGTTCCCAGGTAGGATGGGAAGGCGCTGTATCCGTCAGCAGTGCCAACGGAAAACTGAGCACCACATTGGGTGGTGGTCAGACTATAGAATGGTCCCGTGTAGACAACGGAGAGGGCTCACTGGCAGGCTACTGGCAGATCTCCGGCAGGGAACAGGATGGTAAAATGAATGAGATTAAGCCAGGTGTCCGTAAAACGATTAAAATCCTTACCGGTACACGTTTTCAATGGGTAGCCATTAATACTGAAACCGGTGAGTTCTTTGGTACCGGCGGTGGTACTTACTCTTTCGTAAATGGCGTGTATACAGAGAAGATTGATTTTTTCTCCAGAGATAACAGCCGTGTAGGTGCTACCCTGACCTTCAAAGGCAAAGTGGAAGGCAATGCCTGGGATCACAGCGGATTAAGCTCCAAAGGAGAACCTATACACGAAGTATGGTCACGGTAAGGCACCAACGTTTTTAAGATAACTACATAAAAGAAAACAGCCCGCATCAGTCGATGCGGGCTGTTTTCTTTTATGTATCAAATCATTACCACCCTATCCCATAATCTTCACCGTGATTGCTGCTGCCACCCCATAGCGTGCCATGGGCCCTGTCCAGGTAAATGGCATTGATAGGCCCGCTGGTGCGTTCTCCGAAGCTGAGGTGATAGCCCATGCTCTCCAGTTGTTTACGCGTTTTTTCAGAGGTGTTATTGTTCAGCAGGATGCTGCCGGGTCGGGGCATGCGCTCACTGATTTTGCTGCCGCCGAGGGATAACCATAACTGGTTGGTGTTGATATTGGCGGCTTCTGTGGCCTGTTGTACGGTCATACCAAAATCTACTACGTTGAGGAAGAACTGAAGCAGGTTCTGGTCTTGTGTGTCTCCGCCCTGTACGGCAAAGGAAAGGAAGGGTTTACCATCTTTCAGGGCCATGGAAGGGGTGAGGGTTACACGGGGCCTTTTGCCGGGTGCAATCACGTTAAACGGACAAATGGCAGAATCAAGTACAAAGCTTTGCAGGCGCTGGCTCATGCCTACGCCGGTTTTGCCGGCAATACAGGCTGGCAGCCATCCTCCGCTGGGAGTAATGGATACTACCCATCCGTCTTTATCGGCTGCTTCCACACTGGTGGTACCGCGCCAGAGGCGGTCCTGGTAGGCGCTGTCGGCTGTATGTGTTGCATACAGGTTGTCCAGGTTGGCAGACACAGAGAGTGTGGTGGCATCATGTTTCGGTACAAAGCCACCGGGTTTACGGCCATTGGTGGTGTCCATATAAGCTTTGCGTTCTTCCAGGAAATGCAGGTAGGGATTGGTTTTTCCTATATATGGGTAAGGATCGCCGGGGCCTGCAGTAGCGTCGTTACGGGTCATATCGATCTGTTTGGCGCGGGCTTTGGCGTAGTCTTTATTCAGCAGACCGTTGATAGCGCGGTTTTTGTTGAAATAAGGATCTCCGTAATAAAAGTCGCGGTCGGCGAAGGTGAGGTTCATCGTCTGGTAAAGGGTATGGATATATTGTGTGGAATTGTATCCCATACCTTTCAGATCGAAGTTTTCCAGGATGTTAAGACTTTGCAGCAGCATAGGGCCTTGTGTCCATTCCTGCAGTTTGTATACTTCAATGCCGCGGTAGTTGACATGCAACGGCTCTTCTTCGATGGGTTTCCAGCGGGCCAGGTCTTCCATCGTAATGAGACCGCCCTGTTCCTGGCAGCCGCGAACAAATTCACGGGCGATGTCTCCTTTGTAGAAACGGTCGTAAGCGGCCATGATAGCTTCTTCCCGGCTTTTATGTTTTTTAAGCGCTTCCTGTTCTGCTGCTACCATTTTAGTCAGTGTGGCCAGCAAGTCTTTCTGAACAAACAGTTCACCTGCTTCGGGTGCTTCCCTTTTTTCACCGGGATGGGTAAGGAAGACAGCTTTGCTGTAAGGCCATTCCTTGATATAGTTTTTACCCCGCTCAATCATGTTGGCAGTCTGTGCTTCTATCGGATAGCCGGAAGCCATATCGATGGCCGGGGCCAGCACTTCCTTAAGACTCAGGGTTCCGTATTCGGCGAGCATATGACAAAGGCCGCCCGGAGTGCCGGGTGTAACTGCTGCCAGCGGGCCGAACTCCGGTGGAAAATCATATCCTTTTGATTTAAAAAAGGATGGGGTAGCGCCGGTGGGAGCTACGCCCAATGCATTGATGGCAATCACTTTGCCGGTTTTGGGATTGTAAATGAGTGCCTGGGTTTCTCCGCCCCAGCTCAAAACATCCCACATGGTACAGGTGGCGGCCAGCATAGCGCAGGCTGCATCTACTGCATTACCGCCTTTCTGGAAAATCATGGCGCCGGCGGTGGCGGCCAGCGGCTTGCCGGTAACGGCCATCCATTTTTTACCATGTAGTGGTGGTTTCTGTGTTTGTTGTGCCTGTAAGCCGAGGTGAAGGGTACATACCAGCAGTAGGAACAAAAAAAGCTGTCTCATAAAGCAAGTCTGATTTAGATGTTGGTCCCGGCCGGCACAGGATAGTGCGGCCGGAGGCCTAAAATAATAAAGTCTGCTTTAATACACCAGCACTACTACAGGTAAATTAAGCGTGCGCTGCAGCCTGCAATACTTTTGCTGTCACGAGCAACTGTCCGGTATGCCGCATGGTATGCTCTGCTGCATGAAACAACAACCCGATAACATTGGATGGCAGCTGTTTCCGACCCACACCCCTGAAATCAGTCAGGGTGGCGGGGTCTGTACGGGACAGCTGGGCCAGGGCTTTGTCTATTTGTTGGCTGAATGCATTAAGCAGGGAGCTGAGATCGCCGGTGTTGTTACTTTCTGCAGCCAGTTCTTCCAGCTGAGTGGCCGACAGCGGTTGTGCCAGCGCGTAGGTAAAAAGGCGGTCGATCACGCCTCGCAGATGTTTCAGGTGAAAGCCCGGTGAGGCCGTGTCGGCCGGCTTCTCCCATAATAAAACTTCCGGGAAACCGGTCATTCCGGTACGTACCTCGTCTCTGGCCTGCAGCAGCGCATGGGCCACGGGTTGTAACAAAGTAGGGATTCCTTCCACAGGTCCCTGCATCCAGTATTCTATTGCCATAAAAATTGTTTATACTTCCTGTGCGTCGTATACCACCACTCTTTCCCAGAGGGGACCGTAGTTTTTAATGAAATCCAGATGGATAGGATCCTGCTGGTAGGCAGCCTGTGCGGCCAGGTCGCTGAAAAATATCAGCTCCGATACAGCCCAGCTGGTATCTACCACATCTCTTTTTTCGGTACCGGCTACTACGCCTACGTGCAGCTCGCCTACAGACTTAATACGGGACAGGGTTTTAATACCTGCCACCAGCTTGTCACGGTCTTCAGTAGAACCGGGATTTTTGAGCCAGAACAACACATGGTGCACAATAGGGTATTTCTTACTGCCGGACACAACGGGCATGGCCGCAACAGCGCTGCCAGCGCATAACGCGGCGGCAGTGCCCAGAAATTTTCTTCTGCTGGAAGTTTTCATAAAACAGTAGGTTGAGACCCTGAAAGTACTAAAGATCTGCGATTCATACCATAATCAGGCCCTTTCATCCCATTTTGATGTATGGCTGCCATTCAATGAGTAATATTGCTATAAATAATCCCGCTTATGGACCAATTCAGGAAAATGGAATTTGGCATCGTATCAGGTATATTCCTGTTGCTGATGTTTTCCCTGCTCTATCCCAGTGTTATCTACAATGTATTTGAATTACAATCTATCTATGGGCATAAGTTCAATCAGTATCATCAGGTGTTTGATTATTATATCCACTACCTGTTGCCCGCGCTGGCCCGTATTATCCTGGTATATGTCAGTTTCCTGCTCGTGAATTTTGTGATTGTGCCCCGTTTTCTGGAACGGAAAAAATGGTGGCCGGGTATTCTGTTATTGCTGGCGACTGCCCTGATTTTTTTTCTGGGGATGATGATCGCAAATTCTTACTACAACGGTTACCTGTTGGGAGTATATCAGACAGTCAGAGGTGCGCATATGCATTTTGCCAAATCGGCCTTCATAGGTACTGTTTTTTATGGTGTGTTATACATGGTGTATTATATCCTGAAACAAACCTATTTTGAACATTTGCACCACTGGCTGGCCCGCAACGTTCAATACCGGAAAATAGGTCGTGAAGTATTGATTTTTACCGGCATTTTTGTTGCATTGTTATGTCTTTTTTTCAGTGACTCGCGTGATCTTTTCTGGCTTGTACTTTATTTCGGTCCGGTGGTCATTTCAGTGTCTTTCATCCTTTTCTATAAAGTCATCCCGGAATTTCATCATGAACATCACAACAGAAGAGTATTGACCCGGGACATCGCACTTCTGGTGCTGGGCGCCAATATCCTCATGGGAATGATTATCAGGGCCCTCCGTCATGGATCTGGCAGCCGGGAAGCAGGTTTTATCGCCACGGGGGGAGTGATCTGTATCGGTATTATCCTTCCTGTCACCTGGTGGCTGTACCAGTCCAGACAAAAGCAGGTCTCTACCGTAAAAAGCCTGCGTACAGCACTGGGACATTCTACGGCCAATCTGGATTTTCTCCGGGCGCAGATCAACCCCCACTTTTTGTTTAATGCCCTCAATACCCTTTATGGTACTGCTTTGCAGGAAGAAGCTCCCCGCACCAGCGAAGGTATCCAGAAGCTGGGGGACATGATGCGTTTTATGCTGCATGATAATCATCTGGGGAAAATACCGCTGGACAAAGAAATTGCTTACCTGCAGAACTATATTGACTTGCAACGGCTGCGTGTGCTCTCTACTCCCGATATCCAGATAGAGGTGAATATCGATGACAGTCAATGTCAGCATGAGATTGCGCCGATGCTGCTGATACCGTTTGTGGAAAATGCCTTTAAACATGGCATCAGCCTGCGGCATCGTTCGCGTATCGTTATTTCGTTGAGTTGTAACAACCAACAGGTCTTCTTCGATGTTTACAACAGTGTGCATCCCCGTCCGGAAAATGATCCCGAGCGTGACAGTATGGGGATAGGGCTGAACAATGTGAAGGAACGGCTGGCATTGTTATATCCCGACCGTCATGAGCTGAGCATACGGCATACCAACAGTGAATTTTTTGTACACCTGACCATAGATGTAAAAGATTAATATGAAAACGAAAGAAGAGAAAATGGCCACCACAGCGCCGGACGGCATGACCCGGTTTCTGTGGTGGCTGGCCGCGGCTGATGCGGACATACTGGCGGAATGCCGGACGGAAAAAGAAAGATACCGGATTGTAGGCCTGGCCGTAATGGTCACCTGGTTGTTTGCCACCCTGGCATGGGGATATTTTTTTTCCACCATTGTCAAAGATGACATGATCGTACTGGCACTAGCCTTGTTTTTTGGCTTTGCTATTTTGTGTATCGACAGAACACTGATTGCTGCGATGTCCAGGGGTAATGGCAATGTCCGGATCATGCCGGTAATATTTCGTTTACTTCTGGCCGTTACTATCGGTCTGTTTATTTCACAGCCGGTGGTATTGATGTTGTTTAAAAAAGATATCACCGCTCAACTGGAGCTCAGTAAACAGACCAAACTGGACGCCTACAGAAAACAGCTGACAGCCCTCAATGCTGGTCAGCGTACCGATCTCCAGCAGGCGCTGGACAGAGGTCGTCAACAGGTACAACAGAAGGAAAGCGACCTGAAATTTTATAAAGACGCCTATATCAAAGAAACTGACGGCACCGGCGGCAGCGGAAGGATAGGGGAGTCTTCGGTGGCACGTGTTAAAAAATCGGCTTACCTCAAAACAGAAGAAGAGCTGCAGTCCCTGCAACATTCCTGGGAGCCTCAGGAGCTACAGCTGCAGGCCAAAATAGCCACCATGCGCAGCGCCGACAGCCTGAAGGAAGTTATTTATATGGGTACGCTTACTGATGGTTTCCTGGCACAAACAGAAGCCCTGCACGAACTCACCGAACAACATCCCCCCATGCAGCAACGGTACCGGCTCATCGTATTCATCATCACGCTGATAGAGATCATGCCCCTGCTTAGTAAAGTACTGATGCCCCGGGGAGAATATGAAGAAAAGCTGGCCAGCGCCACTACCCAGGGCGTAGAAGCTGCCAGGCTGGAAACAGCCGCCGGCAAGGAACTGCTGCAGCATTATCAGAACGCCGCACTGGCCGAAGACAAGGCGCTGGTAGATGAGCTGTTTGACAGTACCCGCCAAATACGCCGTGCGGAAGCAGCCGCCGTCGTTAAAGAATGGCAGCGCCGCGAAAACAAACAGTACCGCAATTTATGGCAACAGGCCAAAGAGCTGCTACTGGGTAAGATTGTGTAAATCCCTATATTGCTAACAGGAAAATGTTGTGTTATGAAGCTTGCAGCTATTGCGATAGATGATGAACCCGTAGCATTGGCCGTGATAAAGAACCATGCGGCCATGGTCCCCTTTCTGGAAATAAAAGGCTTTTTCACCAATGCCTACGAGGCGATGGAGTTTCTGAGCAAGGAAAAAGTAGACCTGCTGTTTCTGGACATCAAAATGCCCGATATCTCAGGGTTGGACTTTATCTCCAGCCTGCCACAACCACCCATGACCATTTTTACCACTGCCTACTCAGAACATGCGGTGAAAAGTTTTGAGCTGGACGCAATAGACTATCTGCTGAAACCTTTTTCCCTGATCCGTTTTATCAAAGCCTGCAACAAAGCGCATAGCCTGTGGCAGCTCAAGCAGCAGAGCCCCCAGCTTAAAGAAGCACCTGCATACATCTTCCTGAAAAGCGGATATGAGCAGTTCAAAATCATGCTGGAAGATATCCTGTACCTGGAAAGCGCAGGCAACTATGTCAATTTTATCCTGAAAGACCGCCGGCTCATTTCCCGGCTCTCTATGCAGGAGGCAGTAGACCTGTTGCCTGCCGGCCTGTTTACCCGGGTGCACCGCTCCTATATTGTTTCAAATGACAAAGTGGAGCGGGCAGACCGTACCTCCCTTTATATCCGGAATGTGCCCATTCCCATTGGTGCGGCTTATGGCGCTGCAGTAGATAATATCCTGGGCTCTTCTGGGGCTGTTTCCGGCCGCTAATTGCTATCATTTTACCGCTCTAAATATTTATTTGTAAAAATAGACCGAAAGGTCTATTTTTAACTATATGAGCAAAGCAGCAAAAACGAGACAGTTTATCATTGAAACAGCTGCTCCTATCTTTAATCAGAAAGGAGTGGCCGGCACGGCCATCAGCGATATCATGGAGGCTACAAGGCTGGCCAAGGGCGGGCTATACGGCAATTTCTCCTCCAAAGAGGAAATGGTACTCGATGTGTTTGACTACATCGCGGAGTTGGAGAAAAACCGGCTAAGGGCATTGACATCCCAGGCAACCACCGCTACTGGCAAGTTTGAAGCTATCTTCTCGTATTATGCCCGCTTCCCGCTTAACAGGGAGATTGCCGGCGGTTGTCCCATGCTCAACTTCGGCGTGGAAGCAGATGATACCAACCCCGGCCTGAAAGAAAAAGTGAATGAGCTGATAGGCTACTTCCAGCACCGCATCCGGCTGCTGGTACAGTTTGGAAAAGATAACGGTGAGTTTAAAAAAGACTGGGATGAAGATAGGTTTGCCATCCTGATGTTTACCATGCTGGAAGGGGCCATCTTTGTTACCAATATCACCAACAACAACAGGCAGATGCTGATAGTACTGGATTTTCTGAGAAAAGAAATTAAACATCACAGCAAGTGATTTTTTTTTTAGTTCCAATAATAAACCAATCGGTCTAAAAGATGCAACACCAGGTTTTACCCCTGTCATTACGGATGACAGCCTTTTTACTATCCGGCCTGAGCAAGCCATTCCCCGGCCTCACCGCGCGTTTATTTTACCGCTTGTACTGTACACCGCCGGGAACCAAAATGAGGAGCACCCATCAGGAGCTGCGTGACACAGCACATGCCGGTAACCTGACCGTTACCCGCTATGCTTTTGACGAACGGCCCATGAAAATTAACACCTACCGCTGGGGTACTTCTGATAAAAAGATATTACTGTTACATGGATGGGGTGGAAGCCCTTTTCATTTCAAACAACTGATCGGCACACTGGTGCAACAGGGCTATCAGGTGGTAGCCTATGATGCGCCGGCACATGGCG
The DNA here is from genome assembly GCF_018255755.1 of Chitinophaga sp. HK235. Lineage (NCBI taxonomy): Bacteria > Pseudomonadati > Bacteroidota > Chitinophagia > Chitinophagales > Chitinophagaceae > Chitinophaga > Chitinophaga sp. HK235. The sequence goes on from NZ_CP073766.1 coordinate 6,971,906, forward strand.
GTTCCGACGGTAAACGCACCAATCTCGTACAATGGACACATGTGCTGGAACAGGTGATGATGCAGGAAGGGCCTTTGTATGCTATCATAGGGCATTCCCTCGGTGGACTCAATGCTGCGCTCACCCTGTCCCGCAAAAAAGTACAGGTGCCCCGGCTGGTGATGCTTAGCTCCTCATTGAGTGCCCCGGATTTTTTTAATGAAGCCCTGCGGCTTTTTAAGATCCATCCGGTAGTAATGCCGCCGCTGCAACAACTGATCCGTAAACGACTCAGGGAAGACCTGAATGAAATGGACCTTCACCGTTATATCAACCAGATTAAAGCGGGGAAGATTTTTATTGCCTATGATACTGCTGATACACTGGTAGATGAAAAAGAAATTACGGCATTCGTGGAACAGTATCCGTCTATTCGTGCCCTGCGCATCACCGGCGACGGACATTTCCGTATCATGCGCCAGGAGCCTGTAATTCGGGGCGTTATGCAGTTCCTCGAAAGTGCATAAGGTAAAGTGGTGGGGCCGGCATTTTTGATCGTGGATAATTTCCGGCAATAAACTTGCATTAGCTCTCTTAAAACAATATTTTAGAGACCTGTAAGTTTAAAACCCACGTTATATGAGTAACACAAACAACCGCCGGCAGTTTCTGCGGCAAATGGGTATGTACACCATGGGCCTTGGCTTGCTGCCTTCTGTATTAGCCGCCTGCAATGAAGGTAAGTCTACCCGCAATGACAAGGACAGTGCCGCTCAGCCTTCCACCAACAGCGAAACCGCCAAAGAACTGTTCTTTAAGATTTCACTGGCAGAATGGTCTTTTCACAAAGCACTCTTCGCCAAAAAAATGGATCACCTGGATTTTGCCGTCCGGGCAAAAAATGAATTCGGCATCAGCGGTGTGGAATATGTCAACCAGTTTTTTAAAGACAAAGCCAAAGACCAGGCCTACCTGGCCGAAATGAAAAAACGGGCCGATGATAATGGTGTACGCAGTGTACTGATCATGTGCGACGGAGAAGGAGAGATGGGTGATCTGGATACCAAAAAAAGATTGCAGGCCGTGGAAAACCACTACAAATGGGTGGAAGCAGCCCAATACCTCGGCTGCCATGCCATCCGTGTCAACGCTGCCGGTGAAGGCAAGGCCGAAGAAGTAGCCAAAGCCGCCATTGAATCACTTACTAAACTGGCCACCTTCGGAAAAGAACATGGTATCAATGTGATCGTGGAAAATCATGGTAGTTATTCCTCCAACGGAAAATGGTTGAACAATATCATGAAAACCGTGAACATGCCTAACTGTGGCACTTTGCCGGACCTGGGCAATTTCTGTATCAACAGAAGCAAGCCGGAAAACAATACGCCGGAAGCATGGGCCAAAACCACCTGCCTCGAAGAATATGATCGTTATGAAGGGGTGACGGAGCTGATGCCTTTTGCTAAAGGGGTAAGTGCTAAAACTTATGATTTTGATGCAGCGGGTAATGAAACCACCATCGATTACAAACGGATGCTGCAGATTGTAAAAAATGCCGGTTATAAAGATGGTTACATTGGTATTGAGTACGAAGGAAACCGTTTATCAGAAGAAGAAGGGGTGAAGAAAACAAAAGAACTGCTACTGCGTTTGGGCGCGATTTAATACTTAAGACTATAAAGGGAGCAAAACACAACAACTATGTGTGTTTTGCTCCCTTTATTTTTGTATAAAAGAATATTACTTAAACTGCGTTTTCAGGAAAGACAGTGCATGTGTATAGGCATCTTTAGTAGCCTCACTGTTGTAGATGGGATTGCTGGGATTGGCAAATGCATGATCAGCATCATAACGTTTAACCGTTAACGTTTTCCCTGCTTTTTTCATGTCTTTCTCAAATTCATCAACAATCTGCGGGGTGATACCCTTATCCTTGTTGGCAAAGAGTCCGAGCACCGGACCATGTAATTTCTTCAGGGTTTCCACATCTTTTTCCGGCATACCGTAATACATCACACAACCTACGTTTTGACTGCCATTGATAAGGGCAGACTGTAAGGCAATACCGCCTCCAAAGCACCAGCCCAATGTAGCGATATGCGCCGGTTTGCCGGCATAGTCCCGGGCTCCTTCCATGACGGCTTTCAGTCTCTCCCTGGGAACAGATTGCATCATCTTGGAAGCTTCTTCACGGTTAGTAGCAACCTTCTGATCATAGAGGTCTACAGCCAGTACATTCACTGTGCCGCCCAGATCATTGTACAGCTTCTCTGATTCTTTTTTCACATAGTCATTCAAGCCGTACCATTCGTGGAATACAAGCAGGTATTTGTTGGATGGCTTCTGAGCTTTAAACAGAAAGCCATGCGCAGCGGTGCCATCAGGAGTTTTGAACGTTACATTCGTTCCGGCTGTGCCTTGATAAGTATAAGGCAGCGGGTCTTGGTGTGCCATCCGGAAATCTTCACGGCTGGCCAGTCCGGCGAACTCTGTGATTGCATCTGTGTGACAGCAGGGAGCTGTTTGCGCATACACCCCGAAGGCACATCCCAGAATGAGGAGCAATAAGGATAGTTTTTTCATAAATGGATGCTTTTTTATAGGCTGATAAAAATACAAAAAAATCCAGGTTCCCAGGGCTAAAGCCCTGGGCTATATTTGAAAAAAATGAGCGTTAGACTCGTCATTAAAAAGACATCATTCTAAAAATAAATCCCGTCTCAAACCCCATCAACTCGTCATTAAAAAATATATCATTCAAAAAAACAACCTCCGTCTCAACCCATCAAATATAGCCCAGGGCTTCAGCCCTGGGGGCTAGAATATAAGCACCACTTTATTTTTATTGATTTTATATTTGAAATCCTGTTGGCTGCTGAGGTTGCTCAGCACGTCATCGAGTGTGGCGTTATAGAAGGCTGCTGCTGTGATGGTGCGGGATTTGGAGGCATCGCCGCGCATTTCTACTTCTACGCCGAACCATTCTTCCAGGATGCGGGAAACGGCCATGGGGGTGGCGTCTTTGATACGAAGGGTGTCGGAGAGCCAGGCTTCCAGTTCTTCGGGATGATAGGTTTCTTTTTCCATCAGGTCTATTTCTTTGTTGGCAAGCACCATTTGTCCGCGTTCGAGTATTTCCGGTTGGTTGTCGGTGGCGGAGTGATACGATTTGCCTACGTGGCAGGTGCCGGTGAGCTGATAGAAGGTAGCGCCTTGCTGACTGGAAAAGCCCCGCATTCTAAAGGAGGTGCCCAGTACGGCAGCGCGAAGAATATGACTGGTGACGGTAAAGCTGTCTTTGCCGGGTTTTACATCAAAAAAAGCGTCCCCGTCAAGGATAACGGCCCGGTTGCGCTGGGCATAGTTTACGGGTACGCGGAGGGTGGAGGCGGAGTTGAGGATGACAACAGAGCTGTCGGGCAATGTTATGCGGGTACGGCGGCCGGTCTCACCCTGATGCAGCAGGTATTGTACCCCTGGTACTTCCAGGTTGACAACAGTGCCGGCTTCTGGCGTTGTTGGCTCTTTGAGTTTCCAGGTGAGCAGTACAACAGCTCCTGTAATCACTAAAAGCAGCACATAAAGCCATCCGCGGGAATTTCTGCTGGCATCAGATTTAAATAGCATATTCCGGTATTTTCGTATTTAACAGAAAAAAATTAAAAGTAAGCAAAATTAAGTGGAGCCTGGTTTTCACTGTAACAATTTCTGTGAAACAAAAGACAATATCGGTTTATACTGTTAAAAAGATATGCTGATATTATAATGTTTTTTGTTTAGAATCAAGGCGCACCCTAACTTTGCGCCTCATGGAAAAGCAGCTAACTTTATCATTCGATAATACGGCTATTGCGTTTGAGGCAAAGACCGATAAAGCATTAAAAAAAGCCAACTTTCTTTTTAGTAATATCGGAAAGCCATGGCTGGTGAAAATGGGTGCAACGTTTACTCCGTTGGCTTTTAAATTAGGATTACCTATCAAGGGAATCATTAAGAGCACTATTTTCTCGCAGTTCTGTGGAGGTGAAACACTGGAAGAAGCTGCACATACTGCTTTGCAACTGGGAAATTACCATGTGGGCGTTGTGCTGGATTACGGCGTGGAAGCGATGGAAGGAGAAGAAAGTTATGATAACGCGGTACCAGAATTTATCCGTGCTATCCAATATGCTGCCAGCAGACCCGACATCCCTTTTATAGCCATTAAAATCACGGGGTTTGCCCGCTTTGAATTACTGGAAAAAGTACAGAGCGGTGTCACCCTTAGCACACAGGAACAACAGGAATATACAAGAGTACGTTCCCGTGTACACTCCATAGCGGAAGCGGCTGCACAATACAAGGTAGGCCTGCTCATCGATGCGGAAGAATCCTGGATACAAAAACCGGTGGATGATCTCACTGATGAGATGATGTCACTGTTCAACCGCAAGGATGTGATTGTATACAATACCTTCCAGATGTACTGCCACGACCGTTACCCATTCCTGCGCAAATCCCTGGAAAAGGCGGAGAAAGAAGGTTACCTGCTGGGAGCCAAACTCGTACGGGGCGCCTATATGGAAAAGGAAAACAAACGTGCTGCTGAAAATAATTACCCTACTCCGATACAGCCCAGCAAAGAAGCTACCGACAAGGACTACAACGCTGCTGTACAGTTTAGCATTGCTAATATCGACAAACTCGGCGTATTCATCGGTACACACAACGAAGAAAGCTGTATGCTTGCTGCCCGTACCATGGACGAGAAAAATATTCCGCACAATCATCCGCATGTGAGTTTCTCTCAGCTGCTGGGTATGAGCGATAATATCACTTTCAACCTGGCACATGCCGGCTATACTGTTACCAAATATCTTCCGTATGGTCCTGTGAAAGACGTGATGCCCTACCTCATCCGCAGAGCGCAGGAAAACACTTCCATTGCCGGTCAGATGGGTCGCGAACTGGGCCTGATCAGGAAAGAACTGAAACGTAGAGGAATATAAGATCAAAACATATTACTGTAAATACGAAACAAAGAACCCATCGACATTGTGTCGATGGGTTCTTTATTTTTAATAAATCGCTTTTATCTCCGCTCCATCAGGAGCATCATCCGCATCACTGGTTTGTTTCGCTCATCGGTATCGGATATCTTGACCATACATCATCATCTGGTCTGTCTATCGGTAGTGTGTTGAGTAGTTTGTATCTGCGCAGATCGATCCAGCGGTGACCTTCCATAAACAGGGAATAACGGCGATTGTAGAGTAGTTCTGTTATTAAGGCTGCTTGTGTAACTGCACCGGCGTAAGGAGCCAGGTTATGGGACACCCGTATCCTGTTGAGGGCTACTATGGCATCGGGGAACTGGTTCTGCTGTATTTTGGCTTCGGCATAGAGCAGTATCAGCTCTTCATTCCGGATGATGGAAATAGGAGCGCTTAGGCTGGGCCACAGTGTCAGATCGCGGTTGCTGGTAAGACCTACACTGCTGGCGGCAGAACTGCGCACGGAGGTTTTTTTGTCGACACGGTCATCGCCGCTGATGACCTCTGCTGCGAAGGTGGGGTGGGCTACCCGCATTTCTCCGGTCGAGTTTGGCTGCAGGTACATCGGATTGGACAGATCTCCGCCATTGGTAGAGAAGGCGTTATAGACGCCCGTGTTCAGAAGACCGTTGAGATCAAAGAATGACTCGTTCAGTGCTGTGAGTGCGGTGGCCCAGTTTTTACGGTAAACATGGACCCTGGCTGCAATGGCGCGATTAAACTTGATCAGTCCGGCAGCATCCTTAAATCCGGCAAAGCCTTCTGAGAGAGGGAACACCACTTCAGACCCGGTAAGGTCTGCTTTACCTGCGTCCAGGAACTTGATCACGGAATCCAGTACCACCCCGGGATCGGTAATGATAGGGCCCAGGTTCGCATTGTCGGCCACGGGTATTCTGGCACCGTTTGAATCTGTCATGTTGATGTTCAACAGCAACTGATAGCCGATCAGCGTTTCTGCAAAGCCCTTAAAGGCTTTTTTCTGTGCGTCGGTGGCTACTTCGTTGCGGGTGGTTTTAAGCGCTTCCATCAGGATGAAGCACTGGCGCGCCACCTGGTAGCGGGCTGCATAAGGATTGGTGATGTAAAAGGTGTTGTTGTCCAGTGTTTTGGTGCCACCGCCCAGCATGTCTGTAGTCCATCGCGGCTCAGATCCGGCAAAGCGGTACATCTCACGGCCCAGTACACCGAGTCCGTCGAGATAGGTACCTACGTTGTTGCGCATGCCCGATTCAGCACCGGTAACAAGGTTGAACAGGTCACTTTTGCTGGGGTTGACGACAATGCCGCCTACTACCGGCGTGTTCAGACTGTTGATCTCTCCTTTCTGGCAGGCGCTGACAACAAGCAGCAGCCCTGAAATATATACAATAAGCTTTTTCATGTTTTACAGTTTTGATGGTCAGATAATGATCAGAAGTCTATGCCCAGGTGGAAACTGGCCCTTTTGCTGGCCGGATAAGGCATTACGTCCACACCGGTAGACAGCCCGTTACTACCGCGGCTTTGCGCAGTGGTAATGGTATTGCTGCCGAAGTTGGACACTTCCGGATCATATCCTACGTATTTGGTCCAGGTGAAGAAGTTGTTGGCGGAGATGCCCAGCCGTATTCCTTTCACTGTTTTGGTGTTTTTCAGCGGCACATTGTAATAGAGGCCGATCTCACGGACACGCACATAGGAAGCATCCTGCACGTAAATACCTGCACCGCCGCCAGGCCTGTACGCACCTGCTTTCTGGCCGTTGATCAGATCATCATAATCTGCTGAGGTAGCACCGCCGTCATTCAGCAACTGGGTAAGGTTGATGTTGTCACCACCTTTTTTCCAGTGAATGAGGAAGCGCAACGAGAAGTTTTTCAGGAAAGTGATATCATTGAAAAAGCTCATCTGGAAGCGGGGTTCCGCATCGCCGACTACTACCAGGTCTTTGTTCACGATTCCTTTGATCTGGGTAACCGGGCTGCCTTCTTCCAGGTAGAAGGTACCCAGTGAAGCACCAAAGGCGCCGATGGCGTATGGAGGAATCACCAGTTTGGTCATTTTGGAGCGGTTGCGCCACCAGTTGATATTGGAGGTCCATTTCACTTTGGGCGTATTCACCGGGATAACAGTGAGGCCCAGCTCTATACCGTTGTTGCTGAGGTCACCACTGTTTTTCCATTCAATTGCATAACCGCTGGAAGAGGGGATATTATGCCGTAATAAAACGTCGTAGATGCGTTTATTATAGTAAGTGGCTTCCAGGGCAACACGGCCGTTGAACAGGCTGAAATCGAGACCTGTCTCCAGTTCTGTCTGTCTTTCCGGTTTGATGTCAGGGTTGCCCAGCAGGTTGTCTACCAGTATGCCGGGATAGCCGCCGATATTGCTGCCCAGCATGCCCGTAAATTTACTGCCATAGGGCGGCACGTTACCGGACTGGCCGTAGGCGATACGTACTTTCAGGTTATCTACCTTGTCCACATTCCAGAACTTCATTTTGGTGATGTTCCAGGAGAAGGCTCCTTTGGGGAAGACGTAGTATTTGCGGTAGTCTCCGTTGTTGGTGGAACGGTCAAAACGTACGCCGCCGCTGAGAGTGAAGGCATCCATCAGTGAGAGGTCTTCCTGTACAAACATACCGTTGTCGCGGTATTTCTGACGGAACTGACGGGTGGTGGTGTTACCGCTGGCATCAACGTTGGATTGTCCGTTTACCAGGTTGGTGGCAGAGGTTACGATGTTGTCCAGATAACCGGTTTCCAGCGTGGCGCCGGCGGTGCTGGTGAGGGTGAGGTTTTCATGTGGTGTGAAGGTGTTCACTACAAAACCTGCCAGGTTGGTATTGAGGTTGTTGGTGTTGCCCTGTATAGAGTGACCCTGCTGTGCTTTTTCTTCAAACTGCAGGTCACGCGGGAATACGGCGGTTGTTTTTAAATTGAAATAATCCACACCGGCCCGCACGAGGAATTTGGTGGTGGAGTGGTTGCTCTGCTGGAGGCGGTATTCGAGGTTACCCCCACCTACAAAGCGGTTTACCCCTTCGTTGTTGATCATCTTGTCGCGTGTTTCCAGCGGATTGGAGTTGGAAAACGGATTACGCGGATATTCACCGAGTGCGTTGGGATGCAGTTCTGCAAAGCCCGGGGTGGTAGAGAGGGCTACACCATAGGAGACACTGTTGTTGTCGTTGTTGGTGAGACCTCTGTCGGAAGAAGAGTTGATAAAGTTGGTAGTAACGCCAACGGTTAAACGATCATTTATTTTATGCTCTACATTTAGGCGCAGGGAGTTATTGAAATAGCCGGTATTTTTAACGATACCGTTTTCCTGCCTGCGGTTTCCTGCCAGGTAGAACGTTGTTTTTTCGGAACCTCCACTTAAGGAGATGCCGGTATTGAGCACGAGGCCGGTCTGGCCGAACATTTCCTTTTCATAGTCATATATTTTGCCAGCGCTTTGTGCGGCTTCAAACTGAGCTTTCATGGCGGCGCGGGCATTTTTTACGTCGGGGTCGTTGCTGGTGGCACTACCACCCAGATCAGCGGCTGTTTCGGCTGTGAATTGCCTCACACCCATCAGGTGCCGTACTTTGGCGAAACCTACCTCCTGGTTGAAGCTCACTTTTGTTTTACCGGCTTTTCCCTTTTTGGTGGTGATGATGATTACACCTGCGGCGGCTTTGGCGCCATACATGGCAGCAGCGGAAGCACCTTTCAGGATCTCTATGTTCTCAATATCTTCCGGATTAAGGTCAGCGATGCGGCTGGAGGGGTTGTCCTGGTTGTTGGGGTTACCGGCGGTGGCAGCGGCGGTAACATCGTTGAGACCGGCAGGAACACTGGCGTTGTTGAAGAAAATTCCATCTACAACATACAGTGGCTGGGAGTTGCCGAATACGGAGGTGATACCACGCAGTTTAACGGAGATGCCGCCGCCGGGAGCACCTGAGTTGGCGGTGATCATGGCTCCGGGTACTTTACCGCTGAGGGCTGCGTCAAATGTCTGGGCCGGCGCTACGCCTGTCAGTTCTTTACCCGAGATGGTGGCCACGGCATTGGCCAGGTTTTTCCTTTTGATGTTGGTGGCCAATCCGGTCACCACGATTTCCTCCAGCCTGGCGAAATCTTCTTCCAGCGTGATGTTGAGCGAAGTGGCTCCTGGTGGGATGGCTACAGTCTGGGTCTTGTAGCCGGTGTAACTGACGATCAGCTTTGAAACAGAGGCCGGCACGCCGATCGAATACTTTCCTTCTGCATCGGAAATGGCCCCCTTGTTGCTGTTGGGCACTCTTACGGTAGCGCCTGGGATAGGATTACCATTGGTAGCATCCTTGATCCTTCCTGAAATGTTTTGTTGTGCAATTAATGCAAGGGAGCTGCATAAGCATAACAGCACCAGCATGCTGGATTTTGGTAGAAGCATAGCACGAAATGGTTTAGATTAAAATGATGGACAAATCACGGTTACAGTAAATAAGAATTTTAGTGAATGGGGAATACGGTTATCTGAGTTGTTTGAATTATTTTGGTTGAAAAACTATATCTCCTCTATACTGCTACCGGCGTTGGCATCTGTCAGGTTTTCAATATCGGGGCGCCAAAAAGCAGAACTATCCTGGTTTGAGCTATTGTTGTAACTTACTATCGATCTGGTAGTTTACGAAAAATCGTTCTGACTTCAACTTTTTTGTTTGACTTATTTAGGTTATATTTTTCTCGTAACTTGCCGTCTTATGGAACAGTATTTAGCTTTATTACAACACATTATTAAAGAAGGTGTTGTTAAAACAGACCGTACCGGCACCGGAACCACCAGTTGTTTTGGGTATCAGATGCGATTTAATCTCCAGGACGGATTTCCGGTAGTGACTACCAAAAAACTGCATTTAAAATCCATCATATACGAACTGCTCTGGTTCCTGAAAGGCGATACCAATATCGGCTGGCTGAAAGAACATGGTGTATCCATCTGGAACGAATGGGCCGATAAAAATGGCGATCTGGGCCCGGTTTATGGCAAACAGTGGCGCAGCTGGGAAACACCTTCCGGAGAAGTGATTGATCAGATCAGCATCGCCCTCGATACCATCAAAAAAAATCCGGACTCCCGCCGCATTATCGTTAATGCATGGAATGTAGGCGAACTGTCCAAAATGGCGCTCAGCCCCTGTCACTGTCTCTTCCAGTTTTATGTAACACCGCCGGATACGTCCAAAGGGGAAACCAGAGGTAAACTCAGCTGTCAGCTCTACCAGCGCAGCGCAGACGTATTCCTCGGCGTTCCGTTCAACATTGCCTCTTACGCCCTGCTCACCATGATGATGGCACAGGTTTGCGATCTCGATGCAGGTGACTTCATCCATACCTTTGGTGACGTACACCTGTATAGCAATCACATGGAGCAGGCTAAACTGCAACTGAGCCGTACACCATTCCCACTGCCGGTTATGAAAATAAACCCGGAAGTGAAAGACCTTTTTGCATTTAAATATGAGGATTTCGAACTGGTCAACTATCAGTTTCATCCTGCCATCAAAGCACCAGTAGCTATCTGATATGACGATATCCATTATTGTGGCCGCATCAGAAAACAATGTGATTGGTATCAACAACCAATTGCCCTGGCGCCTGTCTACAGACCTGAAATACTTTAAAAGCACTACACTGGGCAAGCCCATTATCATGGGCCGGAAAACCTTCGACTCCCTGGGTAAACCATTGCCCGGCAGACCTAATATCGTTATCACCCGGCAGACCGGCTACCACCCGGAAGGTGCCTATGTGGTGTCCTCTATTGATGAGGCCATCGCTAAAGCCCAAACTTTCGAAACGGAAGAGATATTTGTCACCGGTGGCTCACAGATATTTGAACAGGCCTGGTCTCAGATAGACCGGATCTATCTGACACGGGTATACGCCGTAGTGCCGGGAGATGCTTTTTTCCCTGCTGTTCACGGCAATGAATGGAGTCTGGTGAGTGATGAAAGACATGAGCCGGATGAGAAAAATGAATATGCTTTCTCTTTCCAGGTGTGGGAGCGCATAAAAACTACTTGAAAATAACAGTACCGAGGCCCTGGGTAAGCTCCTTCTCCAGGGCTTTCAGGTGCACCTGCATCTCCAGGCAGCGCATGATCTGGTCCATTTCGGTGGCTTTTTCCGCCTCGTCCTGATTTTCAACAATCAGCTTCTTGATTTTGCGCAGTATCAGATAATTGGTGGTGGATATGGTATCTTTCAGGTAAGCATTGTCACCATAAACAGTATCTATCTCAAAACGTTCCTTCCAGTTGATGCTCAGCTCCGCTTCCTTGTCTTCCAGAATCAGGGAAATGTATCTGCTCATGTCGGGGTCCTGGTGGTAAAGGAACCATTTTTTATCAGGGATGCTGCCGGAGTCGTAGAGTGTTTTGTATTCACGGAGTACACGCTTCACCATCTCGCTGTCGGCCAGCGATTCGAAATCATACGGAAGATGAAAGACATAGTCTGCCACCGTGTTGTTTTCTTCCTGGCTGAAAACTTTATCCCCGAAACGCAGCAGTATTTTCACCAGTTCCTTTTCCTGTTTTTCATCCCTGTTGAGCAGGGAAGAGATGGAAACCCCTGTTTCCGCGGCTTCCATGGCAGCGATGGCTTCCTCGCTCAGCACATCATCTGACTCTTCCGGCGCCGGATTGTTGCGGGTATTGGCCTGCTCGCGTTTGACCAGCCTCTCCCGGATATATTTGTTGACCAGCGCTATCAGGCCCTGCTCATCGATTTTGAGCAGCTGGCTGCACTGGCGGATATAGTCCTGTTGCCGGGTAAAATCTTCCGCTTTATCGATTTTAGAAATCGTTTCCGCGATCTCATTTACCAGCTGCGATTTTTTATTGCTGTCGTTGCCGGCTTCCTGCATGTTAAGCTGTAGCTTAAACAGCACGAAGTCCTGCTTGTTTTCTTCTATGAAGCTGCGGAAGGCCTCGGCGCCGATACGTTGTACGTAACTGTCGGGGTCTTCCTTATCGGGCAGCAGTACCAGTTTTACGTTGAGGCTTTCTTCAATGGCCATATCCAGACCACGGAGGGCGGCCTTAATACCGGCACTGTCGCCATCGTAGATGATGGTGAGGTTGTTGGTATATTTTTTAATGAGCCGCAGCTGGTCCTGTGTAAGGGAAGTACCGCTGGAAGCTACCACGTTTTCCACACCTGCCTGGTGCAGAGAGATCACGTCGGTATAACCTTCCACCAACAGGCACTCATTGAGCTTGTCGATCGCATGGCGCGCGAAGTAGGTGCCATACAGCACCCGGCTCTTGACATAAATCTCGTTTTCCGGAGAGTTGATGTATTTGGGTGCCCTGTCTGATTTGACAAGGATACGGGCCCCGAAGCCCAGGATCTTGCCCGACTGGTTATGTATAGGGAAGATGACACGGCCCCGGTAGTTATCGGCCGGTTGCTCATTACGCATCGTCACCAGCCCTGTTTTTTGCAGGTATTCCAGGTTGTAGCCCTTGGACAGTGCGGTTTGGGCAAAGGTGTCACGTTGGTTCAGACAGTATCCCAACTGGAATTTACGGACGGTCTCTTCTGTAAAACCACGTTCTTCAAAATAACTAAGCCCTACGTTCTGCCCTTCCTCTGTATTGAACAGGGTATCGGAAAAGTATTCCCGGGCAAAGCCGTTGATAATAAACAAACTGTCCGACATCAGCTGATGCTGGCGCAGTTCCGGGCTTACCTCTGTTTCTTCAATCTCAACCTGATACTTCTGTGCCAGCCATTTGATAGCTTCCACATAGGAATACTTCTCGTGCTCCATGACAAAGCTGATGGCGTTGCCGCTTTTGCCACAGCCAAAACACTTGTAGATTTCTTTGCTGGGAGATACGGTGAAAGAAGGCGACTTTTCGTTGTGAAAAGGACAGAGGCCCATATAGTTGGCTCCGCGCTTTTTCAGTTTCACGAAAGAGCCCACAATTTCCACAATATCAATGCGGCCAAGTATCTGTTGTATGGATTGTTGAGATATCACAGTCTGATCAATGCAACTGCAAACATACGGTAATTTCTCCGGAGCAGTGGAAAACGTTGTGTAACGCTTCTTTTGCTTATATTTGGTAGATTATATTAATCTCGCCAAATCAATCTTATTTATCAGATGAAAGAAGTATTTATAGTAGCAACTGCCCGCACGCCGATTGGAGGTTTCAATGGCGCGTTGTCAGGTGTTCCTGCTGTTAAACTGGGTTCCACTGTTATCAAAGCCGCTCTGGAAAGAGCTGGTATAGACGCTGCCCAGGTGAATGAAGTATATATGGGCAATGTGATCAGTGCCAATCTGGGACAAGCCCCTGCCACCCAGGCCAGTCTGGGTGCTGGTGTACCCAATAAAGTGCCTGCCACTACTGTTAACAAGGTATGTGCTTCAGGTATGAAATCCATTATGCTGGGTGCCCAAAGCATTATGCTGGGCGATAACGATATTGTTGTGGCTGGTGGTATGGAAAATATGAGCGCTGTGCCTTTTTACCTCGATAAAGCCCGCACTGGTTATAAACTGGGTGCCGGTACTGTAATCGACGGTATTATCCGTGACGGCCTCTGGGACCCTTATAAGGACTTCCACATGGGCAATGCTGCAGAGCTCTGCGCCGCAGAATACCATATTACCCGGGAAGACCAGGACGCCTATGCGATTGAAAGCTATCGCCGCGCCGCTGCTGCCTGGGAAAAAGGATTTTACAAAAAAGAAGTGGTGCCGGTGGAAGTGCCCGGTAAAAACGTGGTGACAGTGGCTGAAGATGAAGATTACAAAAAAGTGATCCTCGAAAAAGTGCCTTCCCTGAAACCTACCTTCCAGAAAGATGGTACCATCACTGCTGCTAATGCCTCCAATCTCAACGATGGCGCTGCTGCCGTAGTATTGGTGAGTGGGGAGAAAGTAAAGGAACTGGGACTGAAGCCCCTGGCTAAAATCATCAGTTTCGCAGATGCTTCCCAGGCGCCGGAATGGTTTACCACCACACCGGTAAAAGCTGTTGAGAAAGCACTGGCCAAAGCCAATCTGAAAATTGAGGACATGGACTTTGCAGAGGTAAACGAAGCCTTCTCTTGTGTGCCGATCGCCAATGCCAAAGACCTGGGTATGTCACTCGACAAAGTGAACGTATGGGGCGGTGCCGTAGCTATGGGACACCCTATCGGCTGCAGCGGAGCCAGGATCGTGGTAACGCTCAACTCCATCCTGCACGAAAACAACAGCCGCTACGGTGTGGCTGCTATCTGCAATGGTGGTGGTGGTGCCAGCGCTATGATCATCGAAAAAGTATAAGACAATATTGAAATAGATAGGGTGATGGAAATATTCCGTCACCCTATTTTTTTTATGTTAGTCCAACACAATAACCGTGTCTTTCTTCGCTTTCCCGTAACCCCACTGTATCAGAACGCTGTCTGCTCCCTTTTTTTCCATCCGGAGGTTTTTAATCACTCCCTGTGGTTGGATGATGCCCGGTGTTATTTTCTCAAAAAGCCAGTATTTATCGCTGATCAGGCTGTAAACCGGCGCTGATGACAGAATGCCGCTTGTTTTGGATTGAAGGGCATAGTCGTTGTCGATGTTGTAGCGGCGGAAATCACTGTCCGACAGGAGCGTGAGCGCGACTACGATGGTGAGTACCCGCAGGGGTGGGATCATCAGTCCCAGCAGCAGTACAAAGGGAAACCCGAAAAATGCCATCAGATAGGCATGTCTGGCATCGTTGCCGGGTTTGCTCAGGCCATACAGTATCATGCCGGTGCCGGCGTACAGGGTGAAAAACACCCGCTCGGTTTGGGTGCCTTTAAAACCATAATCATTGAGCATCAGGAACAGGCAGATGGCCGACAGGACCAGGAAAATGAGATGGATGTACCAGGTGAGTGCCAGCGTCAGTGGCGCTTTAAATTTTTTAATTTTGCAGGAAAGCCCTGTCAGAAAACAGATGGTGAGAATCGTTAAGGTGATCATAGCTGGTGATGGAAAATGGCATCAGGATATTAAAATATAAATATATAAATATTTTATAATGATTATATTTTCTTTTCTCCGGCTGATGAAAAATGAACAGTGGCTTGTGGGTATAAAGTGTGTCAGCGGTCATATTAATTATTAATCCTTTGCTTTTTCACCAACAAACAATATTTTTGCCCTGCCTTACCACAGTCAGGCATTTAAACTTTCAAACTTTATTAAGAATAGCATGCGTCAGATAGCTTTCAGACAAGCCTTAAGAGAAGCCATGCAGGAGGAATTTCGCCGTGATGAACGGGTGCTCCTGATGGGTGAGGAAGTAGCCGAATATAATGGTGCTTATAAAGTGAGCCAGGGAATGCTGGATGAGTTTGGTCCAAAACGTGTTATTGACACGCCGATCGCAGAACTTGGTTTTGCTGCTATCGGAGTTGGTGCTGCTCAGAACGGCCTTCGCCCGATAATTGAATTCATGACCTGGAACTTCGCTAACCTGGCGATTGATCAGATCCTTAACACAGCTTCCAAAATGCTGGCCATGAGTGGCGGACAGATTGGCTGCCCGATCGTTTTCCGCGGACCCAACGGTTCTGCCGGTCAGCTGGGCGCACAGCACTCCACTGCTTTTGAAAGTTATTACGCCAATATTCCGGGCCTGAAAGTAATATCCGTTTCCAATCCATACGATGCCAAAGGTTTGCTCAAAGCGGCTATCCGCGATGACGATCCGGTTGTTTTCATGGAAAGTGAAGTGATGTATGGTGATATGGGTGAAGTGCCTGAAGAAGAATACATCATCCCTATCGGTAAAGCCGACATCAAACGCGCTGGTAAAGATGTGACCATCGTTTCTTTCAACAAAATGATGAAAGTAGCCCTGGGCGCAGCTGAAGAACTGGCGAAAGAAGGCATCGAAGCCGAAGTAATCGACCTCCGTACCATCCGTCCGCTGGATTGGTTCACCATCCTGGAATCTGTTAAGAAAACCAACCGCCTGGTGATCGTGGAAGAACAATGGCCGTTCGCCAGCGTTTCTTCTGAAATTACCTACCGTATCCAGAAAGAAGGTTTCGACTACCTGGATGCACCTATCCGCCGTATCACTGCGGCTGACGCACCGATGCACTACGCTCCGAACCTGGTTAAACTGTACCTCCCTGATATCGAGCGTACCGTGAAACTGGTGAAGGAAGTAATGTACATGAAGAAGTAATTTCCCTTCAGGATATAAAAAACGGCGAAGATGATCATCATCTTCGCCGTTTTTGTTGTGTGCTGTATTGATCAGGCAAACAGGTCGCTGGACAGGTAACGGTCACCACGGTCGCAGATGATGCTGACGATCACGCCCTGACTTAATTCCCGGGAGAGCCTCATGGCGGCTGCTATTGCTCCGCCGCTGCTCATACCGCAGAAAATAGCCTCTTCTTTGGCCAGCCGTTTGGTCATGGTCCTGGCCTCTTCTTCAGAGATGTCCATGATGGTGTCTACCCTCGATCTGTCGAATATTTTAGGAAGATAAGCCTCCGCCCATTTACGGATGCCGGGGATTTTAGAACCTTCTGTAGGCTGACAGCCTACAATTTGTACGGCAGGATTTTGTTCTTTCAGGTATTTTGACACACCCATAATAGTGCCGGTAGTGCCCATGGCGCTTACAAAATGGGTGACTTTGCCTGCTGTATCACGCCATATTTCCGGGCCGGTGGTTTTGTAATGCATGCCGTAGTTATCAGCATTGGCAAACTGATTGAGCATCACATACCCGCCTTTGGCTACCTGTGCATTGGCATAATCAATAGAAGCCTCCATCGATTCTTCCAATACCACCCGGGCTCCATAGGCCTGCATGGTTTGCACCCGCTCCAGGGTGGAGTCTGCAGGCATTACCAGTTCTATCTCTATACCAAAAAGATTGGCGATCATCGCCAGCGCAATACCGGTATTGCCGCTGGTAGCTTCTATCAGTCGGGTACCGGAACGGATTTCTCCGCGGTCGAGCGCACCCCTGATCATACCATAGGCGGCCCTGTCTTTTACGCTGCCACCGGGATTGGTGCCTTCCAGTTTGGCATAGATTTTCACCTCCGGGTTCTCCGGGATACGTTGTAATTCCACCATCGGCGTATTGCCAACGAGGTCTAATATTGTTGCCATAATCGGTAATTATTCGTGGTTGCTTTCCAGATATTTATGTTCTGCCTTGTAATAGATCCGGGAGAACGGTTCTACGCTTCTGATCAGCCATACATTGCCCCCAATTACGCTATGGTGGCCTATTATGGTGTCACCACCCAGGATGGTGGCCCCTGCATAGATCACTACATGGTCACCGATGGTAGGATGCCTTTTGCTGCGGGCCATGGTTTTTTCGATACTGAGGGCACCCAGTGTCACGCCCTGGTACAGCTTTACATGCTGACCAATAACGGTGGTTTCGCCGATCACAATGCCGGTGCCATGGTCAATACAAAAGAAGGGTGCTATCACGGCGCCCGGGTGAATGTCTATGCCGGTGCGCGCATGCGCCAGCTCTGTAACCATGCGGGGCAGCAATGGTACTTTCAGCTCATGCAGGGCATGGGCCATGCGGTAAAACGCGATAGCATAAAAGCCCGGATAGGCCCGTATTACTTCGTACAAACAGGTGGCCGCCGGATCTCCCTGAAAGATGGCATTGGCATCTTTTGTCAGTTCGTCATAAATCACCGGTACTTTACTCATAAAAGTACGGCTGATATTACCGGCGCTTTCCGGCAACTGATGTTGCATCGGCTGCAACAACAACTCCAGCTGTATCTCCAGCTGGCGCCCATACTGCTCCAGCAACACAGCATCATCCATCACCTGGCCGGTATGTTCCGGGAATAACCAATTAACAAGGCTGTTGGCAAACTCACTTACAGCGCTGGTTGCGGGGTAAGCATTTGCTGCCGCCAATTGGTGTCTCCGCTTCAGTTCATCCAAAAAATCGTTCATATGCGGAAGGAATTACAGATCTGTATTCGTTTGTATATAAAATTACTCATTTATCCCGTAAAGTTAGTAGACTATTCACGGATTCCGGTATTTTTCCTTTGCTCATGGAAAATTAACAAATATAAACAGTTGATGGATGCAGTAGTTTAATTACTGCAGTGCCCCAAGGCTCCCAAAATCCAAAATTTCCATTTATTTTTGGCGCTGATTGCTACCGGACTATACCAGTAGTATAAATCTCAAATATCACTATGGCTAACATTTTAATTATTGACGACGAAAAAAGCATCCGTAAAACACTCTCCGAAATTCTGAGCTATGAAGGGTATAAAGTAGATGAGGCGGCGGATGGCTTGGAAGGGTTTAAAATGTTCCAGGGGAAACAATACGATGCCGTATTGTGCGATATCAAAATGCCTAAAATGGATGGCCTGGAGTTTCTCGAAAAAGCCAGGGAAATAAATCAGGACGTGCCTATCATTATGGTGTCCGGACACGGGAATATTGACACTGCTGTAGATGCCGTGAAAAAAGGCGCCTATGATTATATCTCCAAACCACCTGATCTGAACCGTCTCCTGATCACGCTGCGCAACGCAATGGACAAAACCAAACTGGTGACCGAAACCAAAACCCTGCGTCGTAAAGTGAACAAGGTGCCCGAAATGATCGGCGATTCTGCGCCCATCCTCAAAATCCGGGAAACCATCGAAAAAGTGGCGCCTACGGATGCCCGCGTACTGATTACCGGCGAAAACGGAGTAGGAAAGGAACTGGTAGCCCGCTGGCTTCACGAGCGCAGCAACCGCGCCTCCGGCCCGATGGTGGAAGTCAACTGTGCCGCTATCCCCAGCGAACTGATAGAAAGTGAGCTGTTTGGCCACGAAAAAGGCTCTTTTACCTCCGCTGTTAAACAACGAATTGGTAAATTTGAGCAGGCCAGCGGTGGTACCCTTTTCCTCGATGAAATCGGCGATATGAGCCTCAGCGCACAAGCCAAAGTGCTGCGTGCACTGCAGGAAGGAAAAATCACCCGCGTAGGCGGTGACAAGGAAATCAGCGTGGACGTAAGAGTGGTGGCTGCCACCAACAAAGACCTGCTGAAGGAAGTGGAAGAGAAAAATTTCCGTCTCGACCTTTACCATCGTCTGAGCGTTATCCTCATCCATGTGGCTTCCCTCAACGATCGCCGCGAAGATGTGCCACTCCTGGTAGACAGCTTCCTCGACAGTGTTTGTAATGAATACGGTATCGCCCGCAAGGCTATAGACAAAGACGCCATGAAAGCATTACAGAACCACAACTGGTCCGGTAATATCCGTGAACTGCGCAACGTAGTGGAAAGACTGGTGATCCTCTCCGGAAAAACCATCACCGTTGAAGATGTGGACGATTTTGTGGTGCCTAACAGAGAAAAGAAAAAAGCAGGTTCCTGAATCTGAGCATATGTCCAGACATTTGTATCTCATTAGTGGCCTCGGCGCCGATGAACGCATGTTCAACAACCTGCGTTTTCCGTCCGGCTATGATATACATCACCTGAAGTGGATAAAACCACTTCCCGACGAGCCCATCAGCAGTTATGCCGCCCGCATGGCAGACGGTATTACGGCCGATGGGCCTGTTTCTCTAATGGGTGTTTCCTTCGGCGGGATCATGAGCCTGGAGATCGCCCGCATCAGGCCGGTCGCACAAAACATCCTGCTCTCCAGCATCAAGCATACTACAGAAAAACCACCCTACTACAACTGGGTGCGCAAACTACGGCTGCATCAGTTGCCCGATTCCGTGCTGTATCAGCGCAGAAGCCTGGTCGTTAAAAAGTTCCTGAACATAGAAACCCCGGAAGAAGGACAACTAGTTAAGGAATATCTTTCCAAACGTGATTACACCTATCTGCGTTGGGCTGTTAATGCTATCCTGCACTGGAAAAATGAGCTGGTACCCGAAAATCTGGTACATATCCATGGTGCCAAAGACCTGCCTTTCCCGATCCGTTTTGTGAAACCAACTCATGTAATCCGCGATGGTGGCCATTTTATGGTGCTTAACCGTGCCACGGAAATAAACCGTATTCTCGACCATACGCTTATCCGTTAACCCACTACTGTCTGCGGGACTAATGCAGCCTATCGGCCAGGTAAGAAAATATTATTTTTAGTTTTAATGGTTATTTCTGTACTATTTAAGCTATTTTTAAGAAAACTTTTCCATTGGAAAAGCAACTCACTAACAACAGAATATTATATTTGCCTTTTTAAGCATCTAATTAAGCGTACTTGAATGAACCTGGCATTTTGGAAAAAAAATAAAGAAGGTCAGCCAAAGAAAAAATCTACGGCAAGAGAATGGTTAGACGCTGGTATCTTTGCTATCATAGCAGCCACGCTTATCCGCACATTTATTTTTGAGGCCTATACGATTCCTACCCCTTCCATGGAAAAGACCTTGCTTGTGAATGACTTCCTTTTTGTAAGCAAGATCAGTTACGGCCCCCGTATTCCAATGACACCGCTGGCTATGCCTTTTGTGCATCATACCATGCCGTTCACCAAGTCTACCAAAGCCTACTCCGAAGCTATTAAATGGAAATACAAACGTTTACCGGGCTTCTCCGATATCAAACGTTATGATGTAGTAGTGTTTAACTTCCCCGAGGGTGACACGGTAGCCATCGATTCACCGGATCCAAGCTATTACAACATGGTAAGGCAGAATGGCTGGCAGGCAGTACAGAACTCCTATCAGATCATTCATCGTCCGGTAGATAAAAGGGAAAACTATATCAAACGTTGCATGGCCGAAGCCGGCGACACCCTCAGAATTGTACATGGGGTGGTATATATAAACGGTCAGGCAGCTCCGGTACCTCCGGCCAGCCAGCACAAATATGTGGTGGAAACCTCCGGTGACCAGCTGAACGGCAGCCGTCTCGAGGAACTGGGTATTACCGGTCCGGAATATACTTTTGACAATAATAAGTTCGTATACAACCTCACTCCGGAAAATGTGGCTGCCCTCAAGCAGTTCCCTATCGTGAAAAATATCACGGTGTACGAAGAGTCCAACTACATCGACTTTAACTACAACATGGTATTCCCGCATGATACGGCCCATTACAAATGGACGGAGGAAAACTTCGGCCCGCTGTATATCCCGAAGAAAGGTGCTACCGTAAAACTGGATGACAGCAATTTCGCGATCTACGACCGTATCATCCGTGTGTATGAAGGCAATACGCTGGAGAAAAAAGATGGTAAGTTCGTGATCAACGGACAGCCTGCTGATTCCTACACATTTAAAATGAATTATTACTGGATGATGGGGGATAACCGCAACAATTCCCTTGACTCCCGTTTCTGGGGTTTTGTGCCGGAAGATCACATAGTGGGCAAGGCCTGGCTGATCTGGATGAGTTACGGCGAAAACGGTATCCGCTGGAGCCGCCTGTTCAGAGGTATCAAATAACCAGTTGAACGAAATATATTTTAAAGTAACTTACGGATCGGCATATTGCCGGTCCGTAGTTGTCTTTACCCCTTTTCTGCCGCCTGTTACAGGCTGTATGCCGGTAAAGGCTATACGTAAATTTTCATGCTTTTCATATGGAAAAACAACAACATCACTTTGACTACTTAGTGTATAACGATATTACAGCCCTGGATGAAAACGATGCGTGGCTGCTGAAAGAGGCCAGGGAAGTGACACATCACGCCTATGCGCCCTATTCTCATTTTCTGGTAGGAGCGGTGATCAGGCTGGCCAACGGCGAAATCGTGGCCGGGTCCAATCAGGAGAATGCTTCTTTTCCGGTAGGACTATGTGCAGAAAGAGTGGCGCTTTCCGCTGCTTCCTCTACTTATCCGGATGTGGCCATCGATACCATCGCTGTCAGCTATAACAATATCAATGGTGATAGCTCCCGGCCTATTTCCCCCTGTGGTGTCTGCCGCCAGACGCTAGCTGAGTATGAATACCGTCAGGACAAACCGATCCGGTTGATTCTGGGAGGCCTCAGTGGTAAGGTATATGTGATCAATAAAGCCAATGACCTGCTGCCCCTGGGCTTTTCTGCTTCAGACATGGATATTTAAATATTTTAATATTTGTATATTGATGAAATATATAAATATTAAAATATTTAAATAATATTATCTTTGCGGAGAAGCCTACATATGATGACCTTTCGCCTTATCCTATGTTTGTATGTTGTGATGCTTATAAGCGCTATCAACACTGCAACAGCAGTGCATCTCAGTGGATGGCGTGATAAAGCCCGTAATCTTTACCGGGAAGGTATTGCTTTCAGGAAATCCGGCCGGCAGGAAGCTGCCCGGCAATGTTTTGCTGCAGCCATCAAAGCCGACAGCGGTTATACTGCTGCCTATAGTGCGCTGGGAGACATTTACTTTGAAAGAAAATCATATGCTGATGCACTTGGCTATTGCCGTAAGGCACAGGAGCTGGGAGCAGCCAATATGAGCAGACAGATAGGGCTGAGTTTTTATTATCTCCGGCAGTATGACAATGCACTGGAAGCGCTGCAACAGGCCAGAAGGGAAGAACCGGGCAATATTACGGTCCCTTACCAGCTGGCACAGTTATATGCTCAACTGGGGCACTACCGGGAAAGCATCAACGCTTATCAGGAAGTACTGTCGATAGACAGTATGCATACCGTCGCCTGGTACGAACTGGGCATGATGAGTTTTAATATGGCCGATTTTGAAGGAGCTGTCCGTTCCTTCGGCAAAGCCGCCGCTCTGGGCTGTAAGCAGGACGCCGTTTTTTTATTTAATACCGGCGTGGCATGGTTACGGCTGGAGCAAACAGACAAAGGGATCGCATACCTGCGGAAAGCGCAGCAGCTGCAGCCCGATGATGAACAGATATTGTTTAATCTGGCACATGCCTGTTACAACAAAGGTGACTTTGATGCAGCGATTGTACAATGGGAAAATGTATTGCGTTTGCAACCTACAAATGCTTTTGTTATGTTTATGCTTGGAAAATCGTATATGGGTAAGGGTGATAGGGAGAAAGGAATGGCATTATGTGATAAAGCCACCGCGATGGATACTACCAGATAACTTTGTTAATAAATATTTTGCCACAGTGTAGAAGGGTTTACAAACGGCGCATCAAGGATAGGCAAGCTCCTTTTTTCGCTGCTGCTTGCTGTGGTATTTTCTTCGGCAGTTTCGGCCACGGTGGCCGCAAGCTGCTAGCGCTGCGGTCTGCAAAGCCCGCAGCGTTTTTTTTAGGTATTGGTTAAAACAACAAAAGGCGCACAGGATCTTAAAGTCCGTTGCGCCTTTGCCGTTATATTCCGTTGTGGGATTACATCCGCTCGGGTACCTGAATACCCAGCAGTTTCATGCTCTGCCGGATAGTATTGGCGGTGAGCGTGATGAGCTGTAACCTCAGTTTTTTCTTGTCTTCATTTTCTTCCCGCAGTACTGAGTAGGTGTATACGCCTTCTACTTTTTCTGCATAGAAAGAGTTGAACACCTGCGCCAGCTGGAAAGCGTAGTTGGCGATCACAGAAGGACTCATTTCGCGGTATGCGTCTGCAAGAATACCGGGGAACTGCTCATTTATAACGATCAGTTCCTTTTCCAGTGGCAGCAGTGCGCCTTTATACTGGTAGTTTTCCAGGCCGGCTACCGGGCCTACTTCTCTTAAAATAGACTTGATACGTGCGTAGGCATATTGTATGAATGGTCCGGTAAACCCGCGCAGGTCAATGGATTCTTCCGGATTGAAGATCATTTTTTTCTTGGGATCTACACGCAGCAGGAAGAACTTCATAGCACCCAGGCCGATGGTTTCGTAGAGGGTGTTCAGTTCTGCTTCCGTGAAATCAGCATGTTTCTGTACTGCTTCCTGGGTTGCTTCTTTGGCGGTGTTCACCATTTCCACGATCATATCATCTGCATCCACTACGGTACCTTCCCGGCTCTTCATACGGCCATGGGGCAGTTCCACCATGCCATAGCTGAGATGGTAGATGCCTGCAGCGGAGGGTTCGCCCAGTTTCTCGAGGATCAGCTGTAATACTTTAAAGTGATAGTTCTGTTCATCGGCCACTACATACACACTCTGGTCCATTTTGTAGTCGCTGAATTTCAGCCGGGCGGTGCCCAGGTCCTGGGTCATGTATACGGAGGTGCCATCGCCACGGAGCAGGAGTTTCTCATCCAGACCGTCGGCGGTGAGGTCTATCCATACGGAGTTGTCTTCTTTTTTGAACAGCACCCCCTTGGCCAGACCGTCGTTAACGAGGTCTTTGCCCAGCAGGTAGGTATCGCTTTCGTAGTACATCTGGTCGAAGTCGATGCCCAGGCGTTTGTAGGTTTCTTCAAAACCTGCATACACCCAGCCGTTCATGGCAGCCCAGAGATGGCGTACTTCATGGTTGCCGGCTTCCCACTGCTGCAGCATGATTTTGGCCTGCTGCATGATTTCTGTTTTATTACGGGACATCTCCTTGATGTCACCCATAATTTTGGAAGTCTTGTCTGCGTCGTCCTTTACTTCAGGCTTGTGCAGGGCAGTGACCAGTTTGGTCAGTTTCTCCACGTCAGCGTTTTCGAAGTCCTGGAAGTCGTTTTCCAGCACCCGGTCAATGATAGGTTCGGCCTGTTCTTTTACTACGGATTCAAACTTCACGTAATAATCGCCTACCAGGTGATCGCCTTTGATGCCGGTGGATTCCGGAGTATCGCCATGGGCAAACAGCTGCCATGCCAGCATGGACTTACAGATATGGATGCCACGGTCATTTACCAGGTTGGTTTTGATCACTTCAAAGCCGTTGGCCTTCAGGATTTCCGCGATGGAATAACCAAGGAAGTTATTACGCAGGTGCCCCAGGTGCAGCGGTTTGTTGGTATTGGGGGAGGAATACTCCACCATGATCTTTTTGCCGTTGGATGGCTGTATACCGATATTTTCGTTGTTGTAATGTTGCTGGAGGAAATCACACCAGTAGGCCTGATTGATGTCCAGGTTAAGGAAGCCTTTTACCACGTTAAAACCGGCAATCAGCTCAGAATGATGGGCAACAAGGTAGTCGCCTATGCGCTGTGCGGTTTCATCTGGTTTTTGTCGGCTGAATTTGGTGAATGGGAAAACAACAATGGTATACTCACCTTCAAACTCAGGTTTAGTCACATTGATAGCTACATCTGCTACAGTGATATCCTGGTTGTAAAGGGACTTAATGGCGGCTACGGCAGCCGTTCTGATTGATTGTACAACACTCATGCTGAAAATGATTAATGCGAGCAGCAAAGATAGTGGTTTCGCGCAGAGGTGCAAAAGGTTACCCTAAAGGCACTTATAACAAAGGCGCAGAGATTTCATAAAATCCCTGCGCCTTTGCGTTACATTGCATCGTTATAGTAGTGTTTAGAACATGTAGAACAGTCCTATTTGTGCTACAGAGTTTTTGCTGTTGCCATTACCGGAATCCTCGATGTTGGTAAGTCCGAAGTTATAACGGCCGGATACGCCCAGGCCCATATCGAATTTATAACCGAAACCTACGCCGATGCCAAAGTCAATACCTTTCATTTGATCTTTTACATCGTATGATTTACTACCGATTTTCTGTTTGGCACCTGCCAGAATACCCAGCTGAGGGCCTGCTTCCAGATAAAATGCCGGTACAATAGAGTATTGCACCATAACCGGGATGTTGATATAATCAGTTTTGACAGTACTTTCCAGCGTGCCCAGGATGGTACTTGTTTTTACCTTTGTACCTTGTCCGGAATACAACAACTCCGGTTGTATGGCCCAGCTTTCATTCAGGGCCAGGTTTACCAGACCGCCGGCATAGAAGGAGGCACGTGTCTTGGCATTATCGGTGTTAGTAAGTTTAGCAAGGTTCAGACCTCCCTTTACACCGAATTTTACGGTTTGGGCATTAACTGCCAGTACAGAACCAATGGCCAGTATACCGGACAGAATCAGTTTTTTCATAATACGATTATTTTTCCTGCCAGCAGATACCAAGAAATATGCCGGATTCTATCAGTGCAGAAAAAACAACGTAACGGGGAATCTTACAAATCCTTCAGCATCCAGCTATCACAGCCAAAATGACCGGTGTTGCCCATAGGTCCTGTCAGGTATCTGAAGCCGAATTGTTCATATACTTTCCTGGCTCTGGCCAGTTCAGGACTGGTTTCAAGGTAACACTGCGTATAGCCGTTTTCCTTGGCAAACTCCATGCATTGGGAGATCAGCTTACCAGCCAGTCCTTTACCTCTGGCTGCCGGTATCAGGTACATCTTCTGCAGTTCGCATACATGTGCTTCTCCGCCATCCAATGGATGTATGCCGGCTCCGCCGAGGATAACACCGTTTTCTTCAGCTATATAATAGATAGCCCTGGGTTTGTTGAATAAAACAGACAGATGGTCGGTGGTCGGGTCGGAATAGGCAGTACCTGCTTTGTTCATTCCGAATTCTGTCAGCGTGGTTTTTACAATGTTGGCGATGGTTGGATCATCGGCTACAACGATGGTCCTTACTGTGATTGTTTCCATAACGTGAATGTACGAGGTTTCGCGCAAAGGCGCAATGCAAGGGGGCTGAAAAGGGAATAAATACAGGAGAGGCCCGGTAGCTACTGTAGACGTGCTATCGGGCCTCTCCTGTACAATATTAATTTTCGAAAGTAGTATCAACTAACCTTTCAAATTCTAGAAGATCGTAAATTCTACTCTTCTGTTTTTCTGTCTGCCTGCAGCGGTTTTATTGCTCGCAATAGGTTGGCTCATGCCATAACCTACAGCTTCAATCTTAGATGCATTAACGCCTTTGCTTACGAGGTAGGTTTTAACGGCTTCAGCTCTTTCTCTGGACAGGGCCAGGTTGCGCTCCTTACTGCCTACATTGTCGGTATGACCACTCAACTTGAGGTTGAGGTTTTTGCGCGTCAGGAGTTCAGCCACTCTGTCGAGTGCCGGATAGGAGTGCGGTTTGATACTGGCTTTGGCGAAGTCGAATTCCAGGTTCTGGATGGCTTCTTTTACGATGCGGTTATCTTCTTCGGTGATCACTATCTTTTCCTCTTTTTTCACCACTACCGGTTCGGGTAGCGGGCAACCGGAGCCATCTACGCGGGTGTTGGCAGGCGTATTGGGGCATTTGTCGAAGTAATCGGATACGCCGTCGCCATCACTGTCTTTCATGAGTCTGTCCATATCTGCTGTAAGCTTCTGATTGGTCTGATTGGCTGCATCCAGTGCGGTGCGCAGCGTGGCCTTCTGGGCTTCCAGTTCATCATAGGTGGTGGCGGCAGGATTGTTCCATTGCAGTTGTGGTTTCCCTTTTTTACCGATGGCAAACTCAAGACCGGCGTAGCCGTAGGAGAATTTATCCTTGTTGGGACCGTGATGGTAACCGTCCAGGTTGTCTCCATCTGTGTAATACATGGTATAGCCCAGGTCAAGGTTGATGAATTCGGATAGCCTGAATTTCAGTCCGGCGCCTACGGGGATAATCAGTTCCTTAATAGTGCCACTGGGTTTATAGTCGAAGGAAGTGCTGCTACCAGCAAGTGTGAGGGAGGGGCTGTATCCGGCAAGGCCACCGCCTACCGAGCCATACAGCAGTACGAAGTTCTTACGGAACAGCCAGTTGACAGTCGTAATATTAAACACGGCATTGAGGGTGGCTGTCCATTTCAGTTTGGTTTCGAAGGAGCTGTAGGGGCTGCTGGGAGGCATGCCGTTACCCAGGTTCTTGCTATTGTCGCCTTTCAGTTTTCCACCAACATAATCGGCCCGTATGGCCAAAAAATGAAGAAGCTGGTATTTCACATAAGCGCCATACCCGCCGGAGGCCTTCCATTTGGTGAAGTCATTACTGCCACCGGTGGCAGCTACAGGGGCCAGCAGCCCGCCATTGACGCCAACAGACCATGTCCTGAATTCCTGAGGACCTCTGAAAAGCTGGACAGTGGGGGCCACAGCGGTCGCGGTAGATTGGTCCTGGGCATTGCTGATAACAGGCATGATAGCCAGGAGGGCACAGGAAGCCCGCCAGATCTTGGATGTGTTCATAAGAAAACGGTTAGGTTAAACAATGATCTTATTTGATAAAATCTGAACGCAGGTGCAGAGATGAATAGCTGCTAAAGGAAGGCGAGGTTAAGAACGGGTAGTTACTTGCTCAAGGTTGGCATATTCGTCATTTTGTCGGGTCAGTGGAATGACTAAATATCCAAATAATCAAATCATTTTTTCAAATATAGGGCAGCAGACTGACATAATTTCATATTTTTTTGCTTGGCATAATCATTGACAAACCTAAGACAAATACGACTTTTAACTTACAACTAAAGGAGAATCTTAATACTATGGGAAAAATAATAGGCATTGACTTAGGAACTACCAACTCATGCGTTGCCGTTATGGAAGGTAACGAACCGGTAGTTATTGCCAATGATGAGGGAAGGAGAACGACCCCGTCAGTTGTGGCATTTTTGAAAAACGGAGAAAGGAAAGTAGGTGACCCTGCAAAGCGTCAGGCTATTACCAACCCCGTTAATACCATTATGTCAGTGAAGCGTTTCATGGGCCGTCATTTTGACGAAGTGTCCAACGAATTAAGTCACGTTAGCTACAAAGTGGTTAGAGGTGATAACAACACCACCCGCGTTGATATTGATGGCAGATTATATACGCCGCAGGAAATTTCCGCAATGATCCTGCAGAAAATGAAAAAAACGGCCGAAGATTACCTGGGCCAGGAAGTAACAGAAGCAGTTATCACTGTTCCTGCATATTTTAACGATGCACAACGTCAGGCTACCAAAGAAGCTGGTGAAATCGCCGGTCTGACTGTACGTCGTATCATCAACGAACCTACCGCAGCTGCACTGGCTTACGGTATGGATAAAAAACATACAGACAGCAAAATCGCTGTGTTCGACCTTGGTGGCGGTACCTTCGATATCTCCATCCTGGAACTGGGCGACGGCGTATTTGAAGTAAAATCTACCAACGGTGATACTCACCTGGGTGGTGACGACTTCGATAAAGTGATCATGGACTGGCTGGCCGACGAGTTCAAAAAAGACGAAGCGGTAGACCTGCACAAAGATCCGATGTCATGGCAGCGCCTGAAAGAAGCCGCTGAAAAAGCTAAAATCGAGCTGTCTTCTTCTTCTGAAACAGAAATCAACCTGCCTTATATCACTGCAGTTGATGGTGTACCTAAACACCTGGTGAAAAAACTGACCCGCGCTAAATTCGAACAGCTGAGCGACAGCCTGGTGGAAAGAACACTGGAGCCTTGCCGTAAAGCATTGAAAGATGCCGGAATGAATACTTCCGAGATCGATGAAATCATCCTCGTAGGTGGTTCTACCCGTATCCCGAAAATTCAGGAAGTGGTAGAAAAATTCTTCGGTAAAAAACCTAACAGAGGTGTAAACCCTGACGAAGTGGTAGCCGTAGGTGCTGCTATCCAGGGTGGTGTACTGACCGGTGAAGTAAAAGACGTGCTGCTGCTGGACGTTACCCCGCTGTCACTGGGTATCGAAACCATGGGCGGTGTAATGACCAAACTGATCGAGTCCAATACCACTATCCCCAGCAGAAAATCTGAAACATTCTCTACTGCCGCTGACAACCAGCCTAGCGTAGAAATCAATGTACTGCAGGGTGAAAGGCCAATGGCTAACCAGAACAGAACACTGGGTCGTTTCATTCTGGGTGATATTCCTCCGGCTCCACGTGGTGTTCCGCAGATCGAAGTTATCTTCGATATCGATGCCAACGGTATCCTGCATGTAACTGCCAAAGATAAAGGCACCGGTAAAACACAGAACATCAGAATTGAAGCTGGTAGCGGTCTGAGCAAAGATGAGATCGAAAAGATGAAAGCGGAAGCGAGAGCCAACGAATCATCCGATAAAGAACAACGCGAAAAAATCGAAAAGCTCAACAAAGCAGACAGCCTCATCTTCCAGACAGAGAAACAACTGAAGGAATACGGCGACAAAGTACCTGCTGATAAGAAAACAACGATTGAAACAGCCCTCAACAAGCTGAAAGAAGCGCACAAATCTCAGGACATCGCTCAGATAGATACTGCTACTACTGAACTGGAAGCTGCATGGACAGCTGCTTCTGAAGAAATATACAAAGCCTCTCAGGGTCAACCGGAAGGCGCTACTGCTGATGCCGGCCAGCAACAAGGCCAGCCTAACGGTGGCGGTGATGGTGTAACTGATGCCGAGTTTGAAGAAGTAAAATAATAGCGTTAGCTATCACATTATAGACGAAGACATAACGGGTCCTCCTGTTATGTCTTCGTTTTTTTTGCTATTTTGTCCCCGCTTAGCCAGGGAACAGATGCATCAGAAAATACGGTTTTACCTTCGTTACCACACTCATTACGGGCAGGAACTTTACCTGCTGGGAAACATTTCTGCGCTGGGCAATGATGTGCCACACCAGGCCTGCCGCCTGCAATGGCTCAATGATGAATGGTGGGGCGCCACCATAGATATACCACTGGAAAAGCCCCTGCTGCTGCAATATCAGTACATCCTGAAAGAGCTGGAGGAAATAGCCTATGAAGGCGGTGTCCGGGAGATACTGCTGCAACCCGGTACAGATGAATTGGTTTTTATCGATACCTGGAATTATGCCGCACAGCCCCAGAACGCCTGGCAGACAGCCCCTTTTACCCGCGTATTTTTCCAACGTCCGGAACAGAAAATAACAACAACATCCGCAACACATGTGTTCCGCGTACAGGCTCCTTTACTGCCTGCGAACAAAACAGTTTGCCTGTTGGGCAATGTGCCTCCGTTGGGCAACTGGAACGCGGAAGAACCGGTATTGCTGCAATATGATGCCCAGGGTTGGTTTACCGCTGCCCTCGACCTTACCGGTCAACCAGCATCTATACAATACAAATACGGTATCTATAATCTCGATACCTGCACCTTTGAAAAATATGAGCAGGGACATAACCGGGAGTTACTCAATGTGGTAGCTCCAGGCCGGCAAACAGTGCTACATGATGAGTTTGTGAGAACAGGTTATCCCCATTGGAAAGGAGCCGGCGTATCAGTGCCTGTATTCAGTCTGCGCAGCCGCGAAGGCTTTGGCACCGGAGAGTTTGCAGACCTGGTACCACTGGCGCAATGGGCCCGCCAGAGCGGGTTACAGCTGATACAACTGCTGCCGGTCAATGATACCATCAGCACCCATACCTGGCGTGACTCCTATCCCTATGCAGCCATCTCCGCTTTTGCACTTCACCCGCAATACATACGGCTTCAGGATGTAGGCCAACTGCCAGCCACTCATCCACTGCAACGACAGTTTCATTCCTTACGGCAATGGCTGAACGAAAAAGACGAAGTGGACTATGAAACAGTCCTTTCCTATAAACTGGCCTATCTGAAATCCCTGTATGATGCGGAAGGGGAGAAGCTGGAGACAAGGGCGTACTGGCAATGGTTTGCCTCCAACGAACACTGGCTGCTGCCTTATGCCGTATTCTGCCACCTGCGGGACAAATATCAGACAAGCGATTTCTCCCAATGGCCGGAGTATAACGTATATGATTACACGGAGATCAACCGGTTTGTTATAGAAGACAGCGCTGCTGCGGAAGCAGCCCATTATCACTTTTTTGTGCAGTACCACCTGCACCGGCAGCTGTCTGCTGCAGTGGAAGCTGTACACGCCGAGGGCATCGCCCTGAAGGGAGACATCCCTATCGGTATCTCCCGCTACAGTGTGGATGCCTGGATGAATCCCGGGCTCTATCACCTGGACGTGCAGGCTGGCGCACCCCCGGACAGTTTTACAGCAGAAGGTCAAAACTGGGGTTTCCCCACCTATAACTGGAAAAAAATGGCTGCCGACGGCTATGAATGGTGGCAACAACGCCTCCGGCATATGTCCGTATATTTCGATGCCTTCCGTATCGATCATATCCTGGGCTTCTTCCGTATCTGGCAGATACCGGCACATGCCGTACAGGGATTACTGGGCTATTTTCATCCAGCCATTCCCGTTAGCCGGGAGGAACTGCTGCAAAGAGGAATTAATTTTGATGAAGACCGTTTCTGCAATCCCTGGATAACAGAAGAAATACTGGACCTGGCCTTTGGCAGTTATGCCGGCATTATCAAAGACCGTTACCTGCAATCACTAGACAACGGAAACTATTCATTGCTTCCACACTGCGATACACAACGTAAGGTGAAGGACCTGCAGTTGCCGGAAGCAGTGGAAACAGCCCTGTTTAAGCTGATTGCAGATGTGCTGCTGATAAAGGTCACTGATAAAAAACGGGTGATGTATCATCCCCGGTACGACCTGGCTTCCACAGCATCCTTTGCCGCATTAGACGAAACAACCCGTCAGCACCTGCTGGAACTGTATCATCATTATTTTTATGTGCGACAGGAAAGCCGCTGGCGCAAAGAGGCCATGCATAAGCTGCCGCTGATCAGAAGGGCAACGCGTATGCTTATCTGCGGGGAAGACCTGGGTATGGTACCTCATTGTGTAAACGGCGTAATGAAAGAACAGGGCATCCTGGGCCTGGAAGTACAACGCATGCCTAAAGAGGCCGGAAGGGCCTTCGCCGGAATCTCGCAGGCTCCCTACCTCTCGGTGCTGACGCCTTCTACCCACGACATGAGCACCATCAGAGGATGGTGGGAAGAGGATGCAGGCATCTCCCGGAAATTTTACCGGCAGATATTAGGGCATGCCACTACGCCTCCCCGTCAGGCCAACACCGAGCTGATAAAGGAAATTATCAACCAACACTTGCATGCTAACGCCATGTGGCGTATATTTCAAATACAAGACCTGTTGGCCGCCGCCGGCCATATCCCGGACCAACACCCGGATAAGGAAAGGATCAATATCCCCGCGGTGACACAACATTACTGGAGATACAGAATTAACAAGGGAATTAACGATTATGAAACTCACACTTTATCCTTTTGAGCTGAAATTCCGCCATACGTTTACTATTTCACGCAAGTCAAAAGATGTACAACCCTTACTGGTAGTAGAACTGCAACAGGGTGGCCTTTCAGGGCTCGGAGAAACGGCAGACAATTCCTACTACAACATGACCGTGCCAAGGCTGATGGAAGCTATTAATGCCCATCGCCCGTTTATCGAAAACTATGCCCTTACCACACCGGAGGCTTTCTGGCAGGATGTTTATCCGCTGCTGCAGGATAATATGTTTGCCCTTTGTGCATTGGACCTGGCTGCATGGGACCTCTATGCCAAACAACAAAATAAAAAGCTGTACGAGGTTTGGGGCCTCGATATCTCCCATAACCCGCTGACAGACTATACCATCGGGATAGACACCATCGGAAATATGGTGAAGAAACTGCAGGAATTTCCCTGGCCTATTTATAAAATCAAACTGGGCACACAGGAAGATATCGCTATCATCACTGAGTTGAGAAAACACACCAGTGCGGTGTTCAGGGTAGATGCCAACTGCGCCTGGGGAGTAGAAGAGACGCTGCGCAACGCCGCTGCTATGAAAGAGTTGGGCGTTGAGTTCATAGAACAACCGATGCCGGCTGCTGACGGTGACGGGATGAAAGTGGTGTTTGAAAAATCCGCCCTGCCGGTGATCGCCGATGAAAGCTGTATCGTAGAGCAGGACGTAGCCAGATGCCGTGGTCATTTCCATGGTATCAATATCAAACTCACCAAATGTGGTGGTATCACACCTGCGCTGCGTATGATCAAAGAAGCCCGTCAGTACGGCATGAAAGTAATGACCGGCAGTATGAATGAAAGCACCGTGGGCACTTCAGCTGTAGCACATCTGCTGCCGCTGCTCGACTATGTAGACATGGACGGGCCGCTGTTGCTTGCTGAAGACACCGCTGATGGTATCCGTATTGAAAACGGTCATATCCTCTATGCAGACAGGCCGGGAGTAGGTGCTGCACTCAAACAATATTAATCCGGCAGATCGTATATACCGAATCTTCCATTTTCTTCCAGGATGCCTATCTGTTGAGGATTGGGCATCTTCGTGATTGCACACACAGAGGCGGCCGTGGTAAATCTGGCTATCCTGTTTATCCGGTTGCCTCCTGGTTTTGCATAAACGATCACCAGCTTCCCCATACCTGCTACCAGCCTTTCATCCGGGAGCCAGGTTAATACTGTTTTGCGTGTAATCTTCTCCGTTAGATAATCACTTTTCCACAACATCTTTTTACCGGAAAGGAAAACCATCATTAACCCTTCGGTAGTGACCACTGCCAGCCTTACAGTGGTAAATATGTGCATGACGCTCATATTGAGTATTTCAGCCCCCAGGTCATGGGTGACTGCATTGGTACCATCTATGGCAGCGGTAAATATTTTTGTGCCCAGATAAAAGTAGTAATACGTGTTATACTCCAGCTGCTGTACCCTGCCATTATATTGTACACTACTGATGGGCACGTCATCTAGTTTGCAGACATAATTGCCGCAAAGAGGGAAGTTATCTGTTTGCATATACCGCATGAGAGATAATACACCGTTATTGATGCATACAGTAGTAGTCAGGTTCTTCTGAATGTGCAGCGCCACTAATCCGCTGGTGGGCAACCAGTCCGGCTTTTGAATCGTGAAGCTATTTCCGGTGTTATTGCGATGAGTGCTGCTCTTCTCTTTTATCGGGAAGTCTGTTTGTCCGAGAAGGTATATATATTTACCTCCATCATGCTGGTAAATCATCGTTATATCCGGTGGAGTGGTTATTCTTCCTTCCCATAACTTGTAATACCATTTATCGGCCATATCAAAATCCAGCAGGTACAGGCCCTTCTCTCCAAAGCCCAGAAACAGCAGCTGGTCGGGCAGTTGCAGCCCCCCCAGCCATCGTATATCTGTTGCAAACGACAGTATCTTTTCTGCTTTCAACTGCTTCGGAACGATTTTATTTTCGCTGGTATACCGGTTAATATCTTCTGCCAGTAATTTATCTCCTGGCAGAAAATGTTTCAAAAGATGCAGTTGTTCCGGCTCCTTGGTCTGGATTTTTTTACCGATAATTTCATAGGCGAGATCAATGCCAAAATTTCTGATATCACTGTCAGTATGTACTGTGGTCACATCTTTCAGTACGGTCAGGAAATCTGTTTCGCGGACTGCCGGCGTATGTTCGCGGTATACGTTCTCTAACGCTTCCCGGAGGTTATCAGCTGATAACTGAAAGTACTGCTCCAGTAATCCTGTGTGGGTAGATCCAGACATCCATCCTGATGTGGTCCATCCCGTCAGAAGATGTTGTTTGGCTTGTTCCGGCTCCCGGAGCTTCTCTAATGCCAGTTGCGCAGCACCGGAATAATTTTTATTATCCAGTAACAACGCGATGGCCTGTTGATACTGTTGACCGGCTTTTTCCGGTTGTTCGAGCCGGACATACAGATCTCCGGCTTTTTCAAATTGCCCGAGTGTGATATATATTTCGATAGCTTCCTGTAGCAGTCCTCCTTTTTCGAATGCGGCAGCTGCCGCAGAGTTATTGTTCAGATGTTCAAGATATAATGTCGCGGCTTCCCGGTAATAATGACCCTGTTCCAGCGCATGTGCAGCCATATGATAGTCGCCTAACAGATGTGCATATACGTAGGCGGCTTTGCGGTAATCACGTGCATTCAAAGCGGCAAGCGCTGCTTTCACATATTTCTCTCTAAGCGTCTCGTGGTAATTGCCCGTATTCCAATATTCTGTAGTTCCTGCGCCGCCGAGTTTGCCCAGGGAGAAGTTGGTATCCCGACGCTGCAGAGAGGAAGAAGGCTGATCGGCGCTTTTTCTGGACAGATAGGGACTGTCTAACGGCAACGCATATTTGAGTGCTTCATCTGTATCTGTATCAAAAAGTGCACTTAGTCGTTCCAGCTCCTGCTGCCTGCGCTGTTCCAGATCAGGAGGGCCAGTCGGAGTATTTTTATTACCGGAGAAAAACGATAATAATTTGCTGAAGATGGATTTTCCTGTATCGGGAGCATCCGGACCTTGTGATGAAAAAATGTCGCTCAGAGGTGTATTCCCTATTTGTTGGGGCGCCTCTCCGAAAATGATTTCAGGCGTGGTGTCAGATACCATGATCTTTTGCAGCGGCGGAGCTGTAAAGGCTCCTATGCGGGCCTGCTCCCAACTATTCGCTGATGGTGCCGGAAAAGTCAATAGGGAAGCCAGCGGCAGTAGCTGTTCTTTATCATATCCGATAAATCCGATGCTGGGGTGAAATACCTGCCAATCCCAGATGAGGAGCTGTTGTAGTTCGGCTGCTTCCATAGCAGGTGTCAGTGAAGCATTGGCAGGTATGAACAATTTATCACCCAGCAGTTGATAAGGGTGTTGCAAGCGTTCCGGGAAAGGCGGTACGGCGTGATTGAACAATACCAGCAGCCCTGCTATTTCAGCGCTATGTGGTTGTGGTATGGGTAACGCTATCAGCGTTTTCATCGGCATCTGCCAGCGATCAATTTCCTGTAACCAAATGCAGGGCGTGTCGCCGTAAATAAAGGCTGCTTCAGCGATACCAGGAACGGAAGTATATTGTAGGCCCAGTGTTATTTTCATCGTAGTTGAGCTATAAACCGGAGAATATATTTACTGTAAAAATCCTGCATGAGAAGGACGTCTGTATTGGGTTCCAGCTGGAAGTATGGATTACCGGAGAAGACGCCGTCGTCTGCCCAGGCTGCTGTAGGGCGGCAGTTCAGAACGGTAACAATCACAATGTCCGGAATACTTTTGTCAGAGCTGTGGAGATAAATGAATCCCCGCGGATCACCAATGATTTCACTGCCGTCGGCCCATTTAAAACGGGTCAGCAGTATGTTGGGATTGCCGGGTAGGGGAAAGGTCTCCGGTTGCCTGCTTACCGGGGCCCTGCCGACCGTGAACTCTTTTTTGTCTGATAACCGTAGCAGTACTTCGCTGCTGTTGCGCTTATTATCCAGATACAGGCTTCGTTTTTCTATTATCAGTTTTCCGGCAGAACAGATAAAGATATCATTGATGGCAGGCAGGGCAAAGTAACATTTGCTCAGCTCCTTGAATATTTTTTTATGGGATGCAGCCGCAGCAATTCCGAGGGTTACTGCGTTGGGCTGACGATTGTCCAGGTTGTGTTCCAGTTCCCCGGTAGTGCCATGCAGTAACCAATGAGACGGATAGAGGCAGAAATAGCCGTCCCGCGTGACCACTGTATACTTACCGATGATAGCCTTTGTTTCAATACGTTTATATGTAAACGTTATACCATTGTGTGAGAAGTGGTATAAAATCAGTGTACGGGAAAATGGGGAACTGACCAGTATGCTGAATTCCTGAAGACTCATAAATAGGATATGATATTCTCCCTGTTCAATAGAACGACAGCATTCCAGCGCACCAAACTGTTGTACCGCATGATGTGTAAAGGTATCACGGTATTGCACGCGGCCATCACGGGTAATGCTGACAATACAGCTGTCGCCTTTAGGATCTTTTCTGAAATGGTTCCCTGGCTCATTTTTCATATGAGTGATTGCGAAACGCAACGGGGGATTTTCTTTCAGCCAATGATCTGTTTTTCCGGAAGAATTTTGAGCAGAAGAAGAGAACAGTATCTCGTTCAGATCAAACAGCGCTTGGCTGATCAGTTTTTTTCTGCCACCGGAATAATGATAACAGTGAAAAGCACCATTGCGGTCAACAGTCAGCAGAAAATCAACCGGGTGGGGGTGAACAGCCAATATGTGTTGCAGGGCGGGGTGCTGGGCCTGTTGTTCGCTGGTGATCAGATAACATTCTCCTTCTTCAGGACGCTCCTGTAAAAAGGCAGATAAAGAAGGGGCAAGCTCCAGACGATCATCCAGCAAGGTTAAAGCATGAATCACACCCTGACGGTTATCGAGACTTACAGCAGTTGCATGATGGCCCCCCATCATCCAGGTGTGAACAGCGGAATCTTTGTTCTGTTGTTCACGGCAAGCGAGTGCTGCAGCCATGGCGAATGCGCGGGGAGTACCCCACATTTTCAGCGTGATATCTATGAGGATGATCACCTTTTTTTTACGTTGGGAGGGAAGCTCTTCCCGGCGGAGATAAAGTGCTTCGTTATTAGCCAGCCGGGCTGTCAGTACAGCATCGTCCTGTGCCAGTTCACTCAACAGCAATCGGTCATAAGTCCCTTTGTTGGTGATATCGGAGATACCACCCAGTGAACGGTCACCACTGTTGTGGGTATGCATTGGTACATGTATAGCTGCCAGAATATGTTTGGCTAGTCTGCTGATGCCTGCGGTCTGTTCGTATTCGCTCAGGGAAGTGAGGAGGTCAGTGGCCGCAGGTGGCGGCAATGTCAACGGTAAAGGAGCCGGTATTTGTTCGATACTCGTTTCCAGCAGCATACGCAGGGCAGGCATGTCGGCCACCCGTTTGCTGGCACGGTACAGCCAGGAAAGATCTTTCTTCAGCGTATAGGCGATCGTGTTATTACTCTGATGAGGATATTTATAAAACAACTGTAACTCCCTGATAGCATCTGCACTATTGACCTGAGGTGAGATGCCTTCAAACAGCGTTTTCAGTAACAAGCCTCTTTTGTCTTCTGCGCGTAGTTTCTGAGGTAAAGTATGGATTAGCTCCAAAAGCCGGATAACGGCTTGTAGTATGCCATTGTATTCTTCAGATGGCCCATCAGGATAAAATGCTTTTTGTGTCTGTTCCTGTAGTTGTTTGATGGTCAGTTCAAAATTGAAGGGATCCTCTTTACAAGCACATAATATCAGTAACACACTGCCCAGTGGAGGCCAGCCCTGGAAGGAGAGCTCCTGCAGGATCTTGAGCAATGCATCAGTATAACAAATGGTAAAGCCTTCCCGCAACTCAATGATATTGCCGTCTTCTTTCCATTGCCAGCAGTAGTTGTCGGTGAGTGCAAAATAATTGATCATAAACTTTGTGTTACGCAGGATCTGATTGGGTGGCGCGTATGCCGCGTCTGGAGGCCTGAACAAACGCATGCTGCGGGATACGTTCCCAGTTGCCGGCGGTATCAAACAGCAGCTGATGTTCCTGTTGCGGGTCTAGCTGTTGGGCTACCAGCGCTTTTATACCAGGAGGATCGAAGTCAAATCCTGCTGGCAGCAGCAGCTGTTGTGTTTGTACATATGCCTGGCCGGGTATTGCCGGAAGTGGTGTGCCGCAGATCAATACACGGCCCTGTGCGTTTGCTGCAAATGTCAGTCGTTGTAACCTTGACAGCGGGGCTGTTGCCGCATAGCTGTACCAGGTGTCCAGACTGGTCAGCAGGGCCGTCACTTCTAATGCTTTGGCCGAGGGTACCAGCTTTACCGGGTATTGCTGTAGTATCGGCTGCGGCAGCAGGGATACGGGCAACTCAATCTCCAGCAGCTGTGGCAACGGCTTCCATGATAAGGAAGTATTGAGTGTATCCGTTGGCGTTAGACTCCCTTTTTTAAAGAGTCTGTTGTGATCATCCAGGTACCAGGTACACAGTGTGGGCAGTTGTTGTATCAGGAGATGCGGTTTGTCGGAGACAGGGATGCCCCTGACCCAGATGTAGTGTGAGTCGGCAGCAGCCAGCAGTCCAGGCAGGCAACGGACCGGTCCCAGGGCCCTGTACTGCGTGGTTGCCAGTTGCAGTACCATTTCTGTCAGTACGGGCTTCATGATTCCTGCATGATTTTTTTCCACAGGGCATCAATCGGTTGCATCACAAACCCACGTTGTGTTTCATTGGAAATCCATTCACAACGCCCATTGAGATAACGCAGACGATCTTTGATCGCTGCTCTTTCGGCGGGGCCTACGGCAGTATCGTCCCATTGGGAAGTCATCTGTTGCAACTCTTTGCAGATTTCATCTGCATCAGGCAGGCCGCTGTGTTTGGCGCGTGGATGTTCTTTTTCGGGGTCAGTATCCTTGTTGACCACCTCATTCACGATAGCGGTGATGATGGGTTGTTGTTCTTCCGTATCCCAGATATGGCGCAGTACCCACATGTCAGACAGCCGGGCAGTGCTGCGTTTGCAGATGAGGGCGCTGGCAGCGATCAGTCGCTGCAGCTTTACTGCACGACGGTCGGATACCTGCAGACCTGCATTCCGGAGTTGTTGTATCAGGGTGAGATATGCCGGACGGATATCGTCCAGATTAACCTGTCCGATCTGTTGCTGGAGCTGGAGTATTTCGTCGCTGCTGATGCCGGAGGTGGCGGTAGCAGCTATTTCCATGGTCCAGCCAGCCTGCAGCACAGCGGATAACTGTTGCGGATCTACGTTATCACATTTCACTCTTACCAGGAAGCGGTCGTATAGAGCCTGCAGGGCTTCATCTTCAGGCAGGTGGTTGCTGGCGCCCACGATCATGAGGGCCGGCAGTTGTCTGGTTTCCCTTCCTCTCCGGAAAATCCTTTCATTGAGTACCATCAGCAGGCTGTTGAGGATGGCGCTGTTGGCATTGAGCAGTTCATCCAGAAAGATAAAAGAAGCTTCCGGCAGCATGCCTTCGGTGTTGGTGACGAGGTCTCCTTCTCTTAGTTTGCGTATATCGAAAGGTCCGAAAAGTTCGTTGGGTTCTGTGAACCTGGTCAGGAGATATTCAAAGGTCTGGCCATCCAGTCTGGCGGCGAGTGCTCTTACCATGGCGCTTTTGGCAGTGCCGGGAGGGCCCAGCAGGAACAGGTTTTCGCGGCCGGCGAGGCAGATGCCCATCAGATCAATAATATCATCTTTCCCGATAAATGTCCGTTTTAGTTGTAGCAGTACATCGTTCAGTTTATCAACCAGTAGTTCATTCATAGTATATAGTATAGCGTCTATCCCTTGCAGGGGAGGTTTTTCGGGTTAAATGTAAAATTTTTTCGGGGTGCTGTGGTGCTATTTTATGGTTAATCTCTGAAACTGTCGTGGAATCCGGGCCATAGCAGATCAGCATAATTTCCAAGAGAAGCTTTTACGGTTGTCATGACCAACGGATCACTGCATCTGGCGGCGTCTTTACTGGCGATGATCCGGTCGGTATAGGCCTGTAACAACGAGGGGTGGCTGGTAATAACGTTTACCGGGATGTCTGGCTGGATATTCATGCCGGTGGAGGAAAACGGCCATTGGGCGGCTGTTTGTGTGATACGTTTTACGAGCGGGTCTGCAGGAGCCAGGCCTTTGGCGAGACTGAGCAGGTCGGGCAGGTAGCGGAGACACAGGTCGGCTGAATACACCGCATCCGGTTCGGTGGCAATATCGTGTAGGGGTAGTAGTTGGTAAACACCGTTTTCATCAATATGCCGTAGCATGATCAGCTGCGCTGCCCGGTAAACAAACTGTGCTGCCCACATAGCCGTATCAGCATCAAATCCGGGTGCTTGTCCGGGCATATCAGTTAAATCATTCCGGTAATATTCCAGCAACAGGTTATGGGCATCTGCCAGGTCATCTGAGGAAAAAGGATTAACCACTGCGGCAACAGTCACTTGTCCATCTTGGACGAGGGTGGTTATAAAAGAGGATAGAATCATAGGTTGCTATTGTCAATCCACGCGTGCGGGACTCATTCCTGGCCAAAGTAATAAAAAACCGCTAAAATACTAGCATCCTGCGAGGATCTTATTCCTCTTCTTCTTCCCATGATCTGGCAAGGAAGACATAATCCACGATATATCCTTCTGCAATGATGGTTTTGCCGGCCAGTTTCATGAGCGGGTTGTTCATGAAGGGATTGGCGCTGGCGGGACGTATCAGGTATTCGCCCTGGTCGGTGACCAGGTACACGGCCAGGTGCTCACTTTTGGTTTGTTTGCCAAAGGTGCGTAGCACGAGGCGACCGGTGAGGCGTATGCTGTTTTTTTCCTGTTGATGATTATCTGCTGACATATTCACGATACCCCAGTATTTGATTGTTTTTTTCTTTTACTACCAGCACTTTGGTGCTGATACGTTCGCCATTCACTGCAGATTCCGAAAATACGTGAAATTTTACAGATGGCATGGACGTGCCCGTTGGTGTAGCGGGCTGGTGGCCGTTTTTACGGCTGACAAATGTTTTGGCAGCAGATGGCGCATTAAATTGTTTTTCCCCCAGTAATGAGTACATGGCTGATTCCAGTGCAGGATCAGTGGCCTGTATCTCTTCTGTATGGTGAGGGGTGGAGATAAAGTCGTCCAGCATTTTGCCTCTGGCTTCCAGGTTGTCGCGTCTGTTTTGTACGGTATTGACAAAGGGCTGTGACTGCCCGTCTGTACTGGGGTCTTTATCGTTGATCACCGGTTGCAGGGAAGGATCTCCGAGCAGATAGAACTGGGCTGCTGTTTTTAATTCGAATGGGTCGAGTGTGGGGCCCATTTCGTGAAGAAAACGTTGCCGCGCTTCCAGCAAGGCCCTGCCGGTGGAGGCACCGTTGAGCACATTGATCAGAAAGAACTGCGTAAGGAGGTCGGCCAGGCCCTGGCCGGTTGGAGGACCATAGGCGATATTGGAAGCCCCTACAAAGGCAATGGCGTGGTTGAGCAGATAACTGTTGGCCATGCTCATCAGTTTGGCGCCGTTTTTCTGTGGGTCAAACAACTGGCCGCCATAACAGCATTCCGCTGCCACTACTGTGCCGGCACTCAGTTTCCCGGTGATGGTGTCTGATCGCATGGCCAGCGGGAAATCGCTGGATTTCTGACCGTAATAACCCGGATTATAGATAGCACCATGACAGTTGATAAAATGGGTTTTAGGCGTCATCTGCTGCGTCCAGTTGGTGCCATTCAGTGAATCAGTACCTGGAAACAATACCAGGCTGCTGTTATCACCGAAAATGTTTTTCAGGCTATGTTGAGTGGAATCCTGCCAGTCGAAAGTGCTCACCGAAAAATAAGGCCGGTATTCTCCGGATGGCAATGGTGTCATTTGCAGAATATCTTTGATCAGCGATCGCAGATAGGCGGGGTCGGTCATGCCTGGAATGTCCGGCAGCCTGCCTACCACACGGGTAGGGGCTATGAATTTGCCCGGGTCTGTATCGTAAGTGGCATCACAGGCGTAGGGCAGGTCGCTGGGGATAAGACTGTCAGGATCGTTACCTCCTGTCAGCAGGTTTTTTAACCGCTGGAATGGAATAACATCCTGGGCTCCCAGCAGCATGATATAGCCGGGAGAGTAGAAGCGGTACAGGTCATCGATCGCTTTTTTGTGCTGTGCCTCGTCCGCCACATCCGTTATGGGTGTAGACTGACAAGCCTGCATCTGCGCGGCATCATCCAGAAAAATAAGCTGGGTGGATAGCTGCCTGCCGGCATCAAATGCTTGTAAGGCCTTCAGATCATCCAGTATCTCCTGGTGATGTTCTCCATACTTTTTTTGTAAAGCCGTTTTATTGGTAATAATTAGTTTCGTTGTCAGCATATGAATGATCGGGGTTGCCATAAATCCTTCATTATTCCTTCATTAAAGTATCAAATGTATTAAATTAAAGGGATAACCAACAGTACTTTCTGCAGTGATCATTATCCCGATAAACGCCATGAGCATAAGGTTTAATAAAGATAATCAGCAGGTATCCCAATAAGCTCATGCACACAAGGCCACCTGACGATAACCGGCAGATAATTCCTGTTATCATCCTTATCCAATCAACCCCGGTCACAAAGGTATTCCTGAGAGAATCGGCAAAACTCCTGTTGCAATAATGCAGCGTTACTACGCACGGTACTTGCATGGTGAAGAAGTAAAGTGTATTTTGTTCTGCAAACGTTTGCTTTGTTATGAAAACAAATACTTATTCCACGCCATTACTCTTGCTGGGCTTACTGCTGGCAGTATTCCCGGCCTCCGCACAGGTCATCGCCCGCTATACCGTACAAGCAGGACCAACAGACCGCAACAACAGTATTGTTCACATCCGGTTGGAGAACCCGGCTGATGCCACCACCCTGGTAATGGAAGAGGTAACCGGTAAAAAACGTGTGCCTGTCAACGTTAGTACAGCCGACGGAGAAGTATGGTGGGTCCTCAGCGGACATACACCCGCCGGCACCAAACGTTTTTATGAACTGAAAAAAGGCAGCCGCAAAACTACCACCACGGCTCTTATGCACATCACAGACAAAAACGGTGCACTTATCCTGCAGGAAGGTGCTCAGCAAATAC
Organism: Chitinophaga sp. HK235; assembly: GCF_018255755.1. Taxonomy (NCBI): domain Bacteria; kingdom Pseudomonadati; phylum Bacteroidota; class Chitinophagia; order Chitinophagales; family Chitinophagaceae; genus Chitinophaga; species Chitinophaga sp. HK235. The sequence continues at coordinate 7,016,064 of NZ_CP073766.1, forward strand.
TGCAATACAACTACGCTACCGTTGAACCGCCAGCCGGCAGCGATACCGTCTACCGCCGCAGTGCTTTTATCCATCCGCTGTGGGCCCCCAACGGCGCCGTACTCACCAATGCCTTCCCCAATGCCGGACATCGCCACCACATGGGCATCTGGAACCCCTGGACACATACCCTCTTTGAAGGCCGCGAAACAGACTTCTGGAACGTACAGAAAAAAGAAGGAAAAGTACGCTTTGTAAAAATGGAAACGATTACCTCCGGCAACGTATGGTGCGGATTTAACGCCCTGCAGGAACATGTCGCCTTCCTTAAAAACGGTACAGAAAAAACAGCCATCAACGAAACCTGGAAAGTACGTGCCTATGCTGCCACCCATCAGGGCCGGCGCCGCTGCTGGGACCTCAGCTCCGTGTTCAGCTGTGCTGGTGACAGCGCTGTTACCCTGCTGCAATACCGCTATGGAGGCGGATTTGGTCTGCGTACTACTCCTGCCTTCACCGCTAAAACAAGCGAAATGCTCACCTCCGAAGGCAAAACCCGTAAGAATGCCGACAGCACCCGCGCACGCTGGGTGAAAATCACCGGTACCACTCCACAAGGCAAAGCCGGCCTGCTCATCATGAACGCTCCCACCAACTATGACTCCCCCGAACCACTCCGGGTTTGGCCCGAAGATATGGAAGGCGGCGAGCTGATGCTGAACTATTCTCCTACTAAAATGAAATCATGGAAGATTACTAACGGCAATGTATATACGCTTACCTATCGCGTAATGGTATACGACGGTGATATCACACCGCAGGAGGCCGAAGAAGCCTGGAAAGACTTCGCTTTCCCGCCTGTTGTCACAAAAGAATAACAGGCAATTTTGCCGTTTCATGCTTTTTACTTTACTTCGCCAGGTGAAGAATTGACCCATCCTTCGGTAACCCCGGAGCTTTTCCAGGACCAGGCTTTAGATCACCCCTTAGATGTATTGAAAAACTATTTGTAACCATATGAGAAGTCTACAGGAACTTAAGGCAACTTTAACCGCCATCCACGATAAAGATAAAAAGCAGCTATATACAGCCATGATCACCGCAGAAGTAGCGGCGCTGATCTTACTGGCACTGGTGATCAACACCCTGGCAAAAAGCGGCGCTGAAATACCATTGATCCTGAAATTAATGCTGGGACTAATGGCTGTCGGACCAGTCGTGCCTTATGCCATCATGCTGGTACAAATAGCAAACAGACTGCAGAAAATAGATGAATTCACAGACCTCTTAGGTAAAGGAGAAACCATCAGCAACCTCCAGACCTATACTGATTATAAACTGATCCTTCCACTGCGCCTGATCCGTATAAGACTCTTCCCTATGGAATATGCACAGATTGTAATCGGCCCCGGCAGAAAGACTTTTAAACTACCATTGTCCGAAGAAAATGTACAACCTTTCCGGGCTTTTGTCAGCAATATTCCAACCGGTACCATTGTAGGAAATAACCCGTCCGCCAACTGGTCTGTTAACTAAACAACACTGCCCACAGGCTGTTATAACAGTATGAAAACACTCGAAGAATTTAATGCATTTGTAGATCAGCAACTGCAGACTCAGCTGCAGCAACTGGAGACACGACGCCTGGCCGGCCGTGCCTGGGTACGCCGTATGCGTATCCTCGGCGTATTACCGATGATCCTGTTTTTTATCTTCCTGATGTGGGTCGTGATCCCCCAGGAGGAACATACCAAGGTCAATTCAACAAGCGTCATCCTTTACCTCGTCGGTGGTATCATCCTCACCCTCGCACTGAGTTTTGGAATTCGCCGCTACATGCTGCAGCAGAAAGGCGCACAGGAAATGATAGATTATGAGCAGGACTTCAAAAATACAGTGGTGAAACCGATCGTCGCCTTCATCAACCCAACCTTCACCTATCAACCCCTGAACCATGCCAGTTACGATGAATTTACGGAAAGTGGCCTCTTTGCGCGAAAAGACTATAACGTCAGCGGGAATGATCAGGTATTTGGCAAAGTAGGAGAGATGAGCTTTCAATGTTGCGATCTGAAAGTCACCAGTATGCCGGCACTAACCCTGCGCGGACTGGGGCCGGATGTAGTGTTTGAAGGGACCTGGTTTGTGGCACAGTTTCCCCGTTATTTCAACGCACCAGTGTATATAGTCTCCCGCAGTGCTATGGCTGACAACCTGCTGTCTTCCGGTAATACGGAGGCTGAATATATTGAAACCTGGAACCTGGGGAAAAAGGTGACTGCCTCTGATACCGCTTTCAACCGGCTGTTTATCGTCTTCGCCAAAGACCCGGATGAAGCACAGCAGCTGCTGACTTCCGAATTGCAGGAACGTATTATCCGGCTGCAGGAACGTTCGCAGGCACCATTGTTTATTTCTTTTTACAACAACCGTATCTATATCGGTATTGGCCATGGCCACGACTACTTTGAAGCAGGGCTGCAGGAATCATTGGCCGACCGGCGGGTACTGACTAATTATTATATGGATTTGGTTCACCTCCTGCAGATAATAGAAGACCTGCAGCAGAACGGTCAGATCTGGACATCAACAGCTTTTACCCGCTCCTGAGGATACAGGTAAAATACGTATAGCCATCTAAGTTAGTGTAGTGTTATGCTTCTTCCTCTTCTTCCTCCAGTATTTGTGGCTGCATCAATGCCTGGACTTTGGATTTTTTCAGTTTATCTACTTCTTCCTTCCAGTCCTTGCCAAATATACGGATCATCCTTTCGTTGATTTCCTGTACGATGGAAGTGAGTTTATTCGTATAGGCGTAGTTGTAATAGTCGGCTGCAATAAAACTATATACTGAAGAGGTTACCTCATCATCGGTCATGGGAATACCAGATTGGTAGGCCTTTTCCAGCAATGGGTAATAACGGCTGCTGTCTTTGCGCCGGCTGATGTCTACGGCCAGATACCAGGCCATAACGGCTTGCGGAAGAAACTGATGCTGTTCGGCCAGTACAGCCTGTTGCTGGTACCAGTCGATAGCAGTGGAATAGTTGCGCCTGATTTGTGCATAGGCCCCCTGGTAGCCATAAGCCTGTATCAACAGCGACAGACATGCCGCATCTCCCTGTTGTAAGCCCTGTTTGGCAATACGCGCGCCTTTTTCCAGCAGTTGCGGAAGCAATGGATCACGTTTGAAATTAAATAACATACCCGCATAAGAAAGATGGGCAGTAGCAAATAGTCCTTTATTGCCGCTTCTCTGCGTAGTGTCGAGCATACGCTGGCCCCAGTAGTGCATACGCTGAAGGTCCTTGTCTTTGGCCGCATTGCCCATTTCAAAAAGACATTTGCGGAAAGATATTTCCGGATCGTTGGGATTGCCTGCAGTAGCCAGTTTCTGGATGGCATCGGCCAACTGCAGTGGAATATGCATAGACAGTATCTGTCCGGGAAATGGACGGTCATTGATTTGCAGATAGTCTTTCCCTACATGATCTACCACAGTGAGTTTTATACCGGCGGGGATACCGGTTTTAAGCAGGCGGGTAAGCCAGCTGGTAAAGCTACGGGTATCACTTACCTGCCGGGGAAGTAATGCCAGCACGAGTTCCCTGGGCTGATGGGGCAATGCTTCGCGGAAAGATTGTAATAGCTGTAACAACAGTTTGTCCTGTGGCTGATAGGAAGATAGCTGCCGGTAAGGAGTGGCATCCCATTGCAGTGTGCTGCCTTTCTCCTGCATGGACTGCAACAATTCGGTACTGTTATCGTATGTTTCCAGCCAGTCTTTGATAATGGCTGCGCTAAAGGTGTCTTCGTCGTCAAAAGAGGTCAGGTGGGTGACAAATACTTCATCCAGCTGCCCATGGGGAGAAGATTCCAGCTTGAAGAATCCTTCGTATAGTCTGGCTTCTTCGGGTTGTATCATAAGGCGTACCAGACGCAGTGTCTCTTTGCCGGTGACAGCTTTGCGCCAGTGTGACTGTATTTTGTTAATCTCCAGTGCTATCGGATTATGTTCGTTCATCAGCAGTTGAGGTTTACCATGCCACCGTTAATATCAGTGGTCGCGTTTCCGTTGACTTTAATTTTTGTGCCTTCTATAGATACCTGTGTCTCGCCGGTTGTTTGGTGATGCAGCGCGCTCATCTTCATGTTGGCATTACTTTTCATGTCATGTAATGTTACTGCGGTAGATTCTATTTTGTCGGCGCCGCTGACAATTTTATTGGATTCATTGTCTACCGTGATTTGTGCAGCCCCTTCACCGATGATCACTTTTTTAGTGCCTTTCAGATGTATTTCCTTGGAAAGGAACTCTATCTTGTTAGGTGCGTCCACCACAATTTTATCTTCGGTTTTAACGGTCACCAGTGTTTGTGATTTTACAGTGATATTGCCGGAGCCGTCCATGATCATGGTGCTACCATTTTTATCGGTGACGGTGACGCTGCCGGTGTTGTCATCCAGCTGAATGAGGTTGCCACTGCGGGTTTTGATGGCCTTCATATTGTTTTGCGCATCGCCATAGCCGCTTTTGGCTTTGCCATTGAATTTACTGCCCAGTATAAAAGGCATTTCGGCATTGCCACCTTCAAATCCCACTACTACTTCTTCTCCTACTTCAGGTACAAAGTGGAAGCCGGTGCCACCGCCGGCGGCGGGGGATGCCTGGCGTATCCAGGGACTCATATCATTCTGTTGCTGCCAGAAGAACTGTACTCTTACCCTTCCCAGTTTTTCGGGGTCGTTGTTGTCTTTCACGATGGCGCTCTGCATATCTGCTTTGGGCACCAGATGCGGATTACTATATGGTGGCACTTTTACATCTGCGGGAATAGCAGTAAAAGAGCAGTAGTAGTTGCCGGGTGTGCTGGCATGATGTGTGGCGGATATAACGGTGTAGGCGCTTTGTCCGCTGTCGCCTGCAATGCTGATGCGCTGGCCGGGCATGACCGGCAGCTCGCTGATACCGCTTACCCGTACAAAGGCTGCTGCTGTTGCTTTGCTCTGCACCTCCTTTACCTGTTTGAGTTCATCCTGGGTATAACCGTGATGTACAAACGTTTGTTTGCGGGAAGAAGAGCTGTATAGGTCGTCGGAGGCGGCGGCAGACAGGTGCATCAGTGGATGGGAACCGGTTGCTGCTTTCTGTGATTTTTCGCTCAGGGGAGATGCTTTAAGCATATCATATGACACGTAGTTGATCCGCTGTGGTGTAATGGCAGCTACGGTTTTCAGCTGATGCAGGGTCACATTCTTAGTGAGCTTTACTTCTTTTTTCTGTATATCACCGATCACCAGGGCATTGCCATCATAATACATCCATTCGCCATAGCGGGCGGATATCCTGGCGAGGAAGTCGAAGTCTGTTTCGTTGTATTGCACACAGTAAGGCAAGGTTCCTTTGTGGGCCGGTACCACCTGTGTTTTAAGCAGGCTGGAGTTGGCATCCTGTAAGGCGCCCTGGATCACCTGCTGTAAGGATTGCTGATAAAAGGAGGTGCTTTGCGGCACATCATCGAGCAGGATAGTAGGACTGACGCCTGATACCTGGAATCCGACAGCGGCGCCATCTTCTTCAAGAACCGCCATGCTGGTAATAAGGCCTTTGAAGCGGAAGTCGTCGAAGCTGATGGAAATGCCTTTGCCTATATATTTTTCAATGATTTCCTGCTGATAGGAAAGATCGCTGCTTAAACGGCCGGGACGCCATAGAAAACTGAAGTAATGATGGCTGCCGACTGCCTGTTCGAGGGTTACATTTTTAAACTCCACCGGACTGGCATAACCTTCTATGCCTATTGTCGATTTGTTCAGAAATTTATCGTCACCCATAGTATTCAGGTTTAAAAAAAATTATCAATAAAAGAAGTGGTGCCCATCAGTCCCTGGGGTTGACCCTGATGATACCGGTTTTGCTGAGATCAATGCCACTGCCGTTGATCTCTTCCACGTTGAGGGGAATAAAATATTTATAGGGTTGTTTGCTGGCATCGCCTGAAAATGATGGCCGATAGGTATTATCGCTGAGATGAAAGCCTGCAGCCTGTGTTTCCCGGTGCCGGTTGTAGTCATCCAGTATCCCGCTGAGGATCCTGTAGCCACCTCTTTGTTCATGGATGACCAGAGGGGCTGCGTCGATATCGTTGTGGATGAAGCCATCAGAAGAAATATGCTGATGAGGGAGCATGTTCCTTTGGCGCGCTGGTATTGTGGGATGTGTATCCGTTACAGTTGGCCGCATAAGGGCGATCATGCTGCCTTTGGCTATATCGAGTATGAAGGTGCCTATCTCCTGTGCATATACGCCCAACAGGTTGTTTTGCAGCTGGCAGTAGATGTGGGAGGCAGGTATCAGTGTTTTGGTGAGGCCGCTGTTAAGCAGTATAACCGGCAGGTGCAGAGACATCGCAGTGAGGCCCTGACTCAGCTGTTGCTGTTCGGTCTGTGAGATGTCTGACAGGGCACGCTGCAGTGCTGTCAGGATAAACCTGGCCACCACCTTGATGTTTTCAGGAATATGCTCCATGGCCTAGTCCTCCCATTTTCTTTTGAAGGCGACGTTGCCGATTTTAAGTTCCCGGGCAGAGATGACAATATGGGTGATCATGGGGCTGGCGCCGGAGTGATGGTAACTTTCATGAAACTGTACACAGATACCTTCTGTAAACTCCACGGTGCGAAGGCTGGAATCATGGTCACGGCGTTTAAACACAATGGTGCCATCTCTTTTTTCTTCCGGTGAAATCATCCATTGCACCAGGTCTGTTTCACGGGCTGATTCCAGTACCAGTGAGATGGTGCCGCCACGGGGCATGGTGCTGGGTTTGCCAATAGCATCAGTACTCTGTGAAAAACCATAGTTACACTCCAGCACATTGGCTGTTTTCCCACCTATGATAAGTTCTGCCTTAAAAGACATAAAAAAATGCGTTTTTTTAGTGTTAACAATCCGGTTGTCCTGTCAAGAGGCATTACGGCTGATATATAATTGCAGTAATTGTTATAACTGAAAAGGGTAAACGGTAGACCTGTGAAAGTTCAGGCCGCTGCTTGGTTCCGGGCAAAAGGTCTTTTCCATGGTGTTAATTTATGGATGTCAGAGGTCTTTTCAATAAAGGTTGATACGAAAATAATTATTCTCCTGCATAAATAGTGTAGGTGATTGTTATTTATTTTAGGTAGATGATTTTGACGATTATTTAATGACTATAACATATTTAATAGGTAGACATCCTTTCTATGTTTTGGGGAGAAATAGCTTAATGAAAAATTTATACATTAGAATAATATTTAAAATATAAAATTTATCTTGATGGAATAAAAGAAAGTGCTAATCTCTGAAATCGTTTATGGTATTACGTTAGATGAGTGTCGGTAGTCGTTCCCCTTTGAGTGTTATATTCAAAATAAATGTTTGTAAAAAAAATAATATTAGCTTCCAGATAGAATTTATTGCACTTTCAATTTTATGTAAATGTTTTCGCAGTATCTTTACCCAACTGCTTTTGTTAAGCAGCGGTGCAGTTGTAATTGTTAACTTTGTTTTGGAAAAACCTTGAATCATCCAAATGACCCTTTCAACACTGACCATATTCAGCGCTGAATTGCAATCCGCTATCAGGATTGCTAAAGCCATTGCTAAAGAACATCACCACGTGCAGTATGCTCCTGCGCACCTGCTCCGCGCAGCCATGCACAAGGAGGTAGGCCTTGCGCCCGTATTGCATCAGATGGATATTGATGTATATTATCTGGAAGAATGGGCTGAAGTCAGGTTGGATGAATTACCCCGTACATCCCGCACCGTAGATGAAGCAGAACCCGATGATGCCGCTGCGGCTGTATTGCAGGAAGCCCTAAGTATTGCACAGGACACAGATAAGTCAGAAACAGATGCCTGGTGTCTCCTGATAGCCCTCTGCACACCCGGTGTAGGCTTCTCTTACGAACAACTGAAATCCTTTCCGTTTACCCGCGATCAGCTGATCGCTGCCAGTCGTCAGGGTAAAAACAGCCAGGGTGGCCATCAGCAGCATACCGCTCCTTCCGTGAAACCGGCATCGCTGAAGTACGTATATCGTATGACCGATCCGCAGTTACTGCAAGCTTACCATCCGGTAATTGCAAGAGACGGAGATATCCGTGTACTGACGGAGGTGCTTACCCGTAAGGACCGTGCCAGCGCACTTATCATAGGAGAAGGAGGAGTGGGGAAAACATCCCTGGTGGAGGGGCTGGCCCATGCCATTGCCCGGAAACAGGTACCGCTGCAGTTACAATCATCCGATTTATACGCATTGGACTACGGCACCTTTATCGCAGGCGCAGCCTATAAAAATGAACTGGAAGACAGACTGCTTCAGATCATTCAACAACTGAAACAAACAGGCAGGCATATACTCTTTATTGACAACCTGCACACCCTGCTGGACAAACAGTCCGGCGGCGGTATGGCCAATGTGATCAAAGCCTCTCTGGGCAAAGGGGAGATCATCCTGATCGGTACCACTACCCCCGAAGGTTTCCGTAAACTGATAGAGCCTGATGCTATCCTGCGGCATCGTTTTGAAACCATTAACCTCAACGAGCCCGATGAAGCACAGGCTGTTCGTATGATCGCCGCCGTCATGCCTGTATACGAGAGCTTTTACCGGTTGCAGGTGCCTTCTGAATCTGTCAGTGAAGCGATCCGTCTTTCCCGGCGCTACTTGAAGGAACGTTGCCTCCCCGACAGTGCTATCAACCTGCTGGACCGTACCATGGCCGGTATCCGTGCCATGCAGGACACAGGAACCCCTTTGCTGCTGACACTGAAAGAGGAACTGGCAACCCTCAGCAGTAAGGATAACTTACAGCCGGAAGACCTGCATTGGTTTTTAAGACAGATGACTGAAAGACTGGGCGCACTGTTGTCCGGTAAATTGCATATGGATGCTGCAATCAGCAAAATGACCGATACCGCCGCCTTACAAGCTGCCCTGCAACAGCTGCTGGTACAGCTGGAAGAGGTGGTATCCGTACAACATACTGCCGTATCACCCGTAGACCTGGCCACCACCATCGCCGGGATGACAGGTATACCGCTGGGCAAAATCCAGTCGCAGGAAAGAGAGCGCCTGGTAGCCATGGATCTGCATCTGCGTAAAAGAGTAGTAGGTCAGGACCATGCCCTCAAAACCGTGGCCGACGCTATTCTGGAGTCAAGGTCCGGCCTGAGCAGGCCTGGCCAGCCTATCGGCTCTTTCTTTTTTCTGGGGCCTACCGGCACCGGTAAAACAGAACTGGCCAAATCACTGGCAGACTTCCTCTTCCAGGACGAACGATGCATGATCCGCTTCGATATGTCCGAATTTAAGGAAGAACATGCGGCTGCCCTGTTATATGGCGCGCCGCCGGGATATGTTGGATATGAAGAAGGAGGCCTGCTGGTCAATAAGATACGGCAACAGCCCTACGCAGTAGTATTATTCGATGAGATAGAAAAAGCCCATCCTTCTGTATTTGATATCTTCCTGCAGATCATGGATGAAGGAAAATTACACGACAGGCTGGGAAAAACGGGAGACTTCTCCAACGCCCTGGTGCTCTTTACCTCCAATATCGGTAGCGACGCCATCGCCAGCTCTTTCCAGCAGGGAGTTATCCCGCCATCACAACAACTGATGGAGCTGATGGCCCGCCACTTCAGGCCCGAGTTTCTGGGAAGGCTCACGGAGATCGTGCCTTTCGGCCCCATCCAGCAGGAAAATGTGGAAAAGATATTCGATATCCATCTGCAACATCTCCTGCATCTGCTGCTGCAACAACAGATCACGCTGACGGTTACACCGGAAGCCCGGAAACACCTCGCCATGATGGGATACTCTCCCCGCTATGGCGCCCGCCCACTGCGGGAAGTCATCCGAGGCCAGCTCCGTAAACCACTGTCCCGCATGATCATCGACGGCAGCCTCCAAAAGGATATGAACGTTACGCTCGACCTGAAAGATGACAAACTGGACTGGTCTATCAACTAAAGCAAAAAAACCTCAAACAATAAAGCGGCTTTTGATAACCGGCTCCCCGGAACACAAAACCACCGCTACTAAATTTGGAAAATCTCAAAATGTTTTGTTATGAATGACAACTACGGAATTGGTGGCACAGAAGTCAAACTGGACGCCAATGAAGCCATTGCGGAAATATCGCATAACCGCACACTGTTTGCTGAAAAACTCACCCAGCAAGCACCTGTAAAGCCTGAAATCGTGGAAGGGCTTACTTCCGTGGAAGCCGTTTTTGAACACTTCAAGCCTAGTGTGAATGTCAGCTTCAATGATGCAGAAGGACGCCCGGTACCGGAAAAACTCCAGTTCCACCACCTCGGCGATTTCGGTGTAAAAGGCATCACTGAACAAAGCGCTTTCCTCAATGACCTGGCCACTGAGAAAGAGCAATACCTCAAAATCATGAAAAACCTGAAAACAAACAAAATCCTTAAATCAGCGCTCGCTGATCCGGATGCCAGACAGGCTATGCTGAGTGCTATACGCAGTATGCTCAAAGACCTGAATACAAAATAGTTAACAGTTCCCCCTATCCCGGAACATAATATCATTTCTTATGGCAGAATTACAGAAAAACGAGGAACTGCAAAACCAGCAAAGTGCCGGTCAACCTTCAGCACAAAAAGAAGCCAGCCTCTCCCAAAACGTGGAGGAACTGGCCAAATACGGCGGCTTTGATCTCCTCGAAGCAGCCATCGAAGGAGCACAGAACCTCAACCCCGAACGCAAAGCACGCCGTAATATCTTTCTCACGGAAGCAGGTAAAAAATCTGAAAGAGATAAACTCAAAAAAACACTTTCCCTCTGGGAAAAAGTACTCTCCGAAGCCACTGAACTCCCCGATATGGTGGAGTTCTGCAATAACCACGCTGCAGAATCAGAACAGGTGCTGAATAAAAACCTGGGCGAAGCCGTAGATAGCACCCGCGAACTGGAACAGGCCTACCGCAACGTAGCACTGTTTTTCAAAAATACCGAGTCTGACAAAGTGAAAAACATATCTTTCATCAACGTTGAACTCGACCAGCTGAAAGACCTCGATAACACCCGCTTTATTGACGCAGTACAGGCTGAACTGGTGAATAACTACGACAGACTTGACCTGCGCAGCAACTACAGCCTCCTCGTAGTACCCGGTTATCTGGGCTCCAACAAGGTGCTGGAAAAATGGGCCAAAATCGCACACGAAAACAAAGTGATGCTGGTGACCGACTTCGCTCACCTCGATGCTCCGGACGACGTAATGGAGATGTTTGAACTGGCCAACCTCACCGGTGGCGAAATACACCGCTCCAATGTGATCATGTCGTGCAACTGGCTCGTAGGCCGCGGTAAATTTGATGAAGTGGGAGAGGAAGACCACCTCTATGTGCCTCCTTCCGGCGCCCTCGCAGGTAAGATCTATAAAACACTCATGTCGCAGGTAACCGCCGGTAAAAAATTCGGCGGCATGAATGAAGTAGATGGCGTACGCTTTGAACTGAAGAAAAGCGAAATCGCCAGCCTCGAAAAAATGGGCCTGGTACCCATGGTAAAAGAATACGGAAAAGTAATGGCTTTCAGTGCCAAAACACTGTTCAACGGCGATAACCTCGGCCTGCAGACCTATTCCGTAGTAAGAGTGTTCGACTTCGTTACCAAAGTATTGATGGACTTCCTGAACCGTCGCGCATTTGAAAACTTCAACGCCAACACCCGTAAAGACCTCATGAAACAGATCATTCGTTTCCTCGATGGTATCACCGGGCCGGACAAACTGATTGAAGATTTTAACATACGCCGGTTTGAACAGGACCCTGTTCAGAAAGACCGTATCCACCTGGATATTCATCTGAAGCCTTACTTCCCCGCCAAAAACTTCCTCATCAAAATGGAAGGACAAAAAGGAGATGATGCTGCAGACTGGGATACTACCTATGAGCAGGATAAATAACGGGAAAATTACTCCCTGAAACGCTATCACCTGTCATCGTTGAAAAATGGTCTGGTTTTATAACTTCACTGACCTGCAACGCTGACTGGTGATGGCAATAAGCAATTTTATTCCGGTTGTTTTTCAGGTAGATGAACAGCCTGAGAGCCAACTAACATCGTTTAAGTATTTAAGACAATGAAATCGGTGCGCAGTATTTTATTTTGTTTGTTAATTGCAGGAACAGCCCCGGCAACAATGGCACAGTCGGTAGGGAAAGTCGATACTGTACTGACCAAAAAGGGCGCCTCTACCCTTATCACCAGCGGATCGGCTATCACCACATTCCAGATCGGCGATGGTAATAACCCTGACTATGACTACCGTATAGTAGATGGTAATATGGCGGTAATAAGGCCTAAAACGGCCTCTCCCAGGCCTACCAATCTGATCATCAGGGAAGGGGAGAATATTCATTACCTGATCCTCGCTTACCGCGAAAACGTGGATTTATCCAAGCTGAAGTACATGTTGTCAAAGAAGCCGAAAGAAACGGCAGTAGCCGCTGGTCCGGAACTTCGTCGTGGCGACAAGGATTCCGGTAAACAGTCCACTGGCCTCAAACTTCCGGAAGAAGACGGCAGCGCGCCGCTCATCAGCGTGGATACGGTCACTGTCAGCGTGATTGCAGAAGATTTCCGCAGAGACAGTAAAGTGAATCATCAGTATGAAGTGAAGGTGGAAGGTGTCAGCATTGGCTACGCCAAAGCCATGACCCTCAGCGATCTCAATTACTTCTGCTTCCATATCAAAAACAAAAACAAGGAGCCTTACGAATACGTAAAAGCGACGCTGCTGCACAAGGAAAAGAAAGATTCCTCTATGTTGCATACCATGCCGCTGCTGTATAAAAAAGGCCCTGGTACCATTGATGCACATGGAGAAGTGCAGGAAGTATTTGTAGTGCCTTCCAGAACGTTTAAAAAGGATGATGAGATCATTATTGTGCTGGAACCGGTAGAAAATAAACCACAACTGGTATTGTATGTACCTGCCAGCACGCTGCCCAAGTACATGTTGACGAAATAACAAAGCATGAAACGCTGCTATCTTACAGTGTTGCTCGTTTGTTGTTTGCTGTGCACAGGAATGGCGCAGCAGATAGATTTTTGTGGAGAAGTGGTACCCATGGAAAGGGATTTTGTGTCTTTCCGCCTGATGGATGTTATCAAAAGAAACCTCCGCTACCAGGGCTACCTGCCGGCATTGCGCTCCAAGGCAGAAATGTTTTTTCCCGTCATAGAACCTATCCTGCAGCAGTATGGAGTGCCGCTGGATTTCAAATACCTGCCTATCGTGGAGAGCGGACTTACCAACGCCACCTCCCCGGTAGGCGCCCAGGGCGTATGGCAGATCATGCCCGGTACTGCCGCTGAGCTGGGGTTGACAGTCAGTGCAGGCTATGATGAAAGAAACCATCTGATCAAAGCTACCCATGCGGCTTGTAGGTTGATACGGACATTGCACGATCAGTTAAACTCATGGACCCTGGCCGCCGCGGCGTATAATGCAGGCGCCGGTAATATCTCCAAAAATATCCGCCGTCAGGGCAGCAGCGACTATTATCAACTGCTGCTGAACAACGAAACGGCCCAGTATATCTACAAAATCATCGCTATTAAACAACTGTTCGAAAGCCCTGAGTTATATATGCCGGGCTTCGGATATAACGTGTTTGCCAAATCCGGCAGCACAGGTTCTGTATTTGCCAGGCCGCAAACACCGCTATCCGGCAATGTCAAAGATTTTAATACCATCCGTATCAATGTGGGTGGAAAAGCGCTGCCACGGAAAACAACAGCTGTTTATGCTGCCCGCCTGCAAAACAATGCCGGATTCAAAGACGGTGAGCTGGTCAGCATCCGCATGCTTGATAATATGCAGGCCAACGGTGTGTATGTTGGGCGTGATGCCAATCTGTCGGGCAAAGGATGGATTGTCAGCAACCGGGTATATGTTGATCTGGGCTTTGGCAATGCCGTTGTGTTATGCGCTGCCGATGGCAAAAAAGGAGTACCGCTCGATCTGTTGAAGACCGGCGGTGAAGTGAAGTTGCAGAGCTCAGAAGCTCACATCAGTACTTCATTGATGAATATACGAAACGGGAATGTGTTGGCAGACTTCTCTTCCAGCTGGAGCAATAACTCTTCTTTCAGATAATTCAGGTTGGCAGCGGGATAGCTGGCCACCGGCTGTACCAGTGTAAGCCGTATGTCAATCGTTCTTACATAACCCGCATTACCGCCAGGTTGCAGGCTGACGCCTTTTGCTACGGTGGCACTCTTCATTTCCTTTCCGAAAATGGTGCGGCATAATGCCTTCATATCTTCCGGTGTCACAATCCTGTTGTGCGAAAGCAGGTGTGAACGATAGAGGTTTATTTTCTCGTCGATGTTTAAGCGGTCTTTACCCCCTTGTGTATTGGTAAGCAGGGTAATGCTGCCGGGTTTGGTTTGTATACTGCCGTATTCCAGCAGTTTGCTGCCCATACGGATATTGTTGGCGGCAGTACCATTGGTGGAATAAAATTCTATGAAGATGTAGGCCGCATTTTCTTTGGGCTTCACCATTACATAGGGAATGTTTCCTTTGTTGGAGCCGGGCTGCAGTTGTTCTTCCAGTGAAGCGATGAGCTGATGCAGTTCCCGCATGCGATTAGTGACGTAGTCATTTTTTACTTCTTCGAAGAGAGAGCTTTCATCCCTTACCACTTCCATCAGATAGGCGATCACTTCCTTGGCTTCGCGGGTATCGAAGCGGCCGATGCCACTGCTGCGCACCACCAGTTCACCTTCCTGCATCTGGCCTGCAGTAGAGAAGTTGCGCACATAATAATCCGTTCCTTCCAGGTCGTAAACCCTTTTGATATCGAAGAAGATATCGGGTGTTTGCAGGGGAATGATATTGAGGTAGCGGTTGAGCTTAAGTGATTGTTCGTTGTTTTTTTTGTTGATGACCGGAAAGCAGTTGATGCTGCAATACAGGTCTTCCAGCAATGTATGGTGCAGGGCTTCGGGAAATTCTATCCGGATCCACTGCAGGTCTTTGGGAAGTTTGTCGGCTTCCTGGCCAAACAGGCGAGCCAGGGATGCAGGCATGTTGCCTGGCGTATGTATACGCGTGTCTGTTATAGTGAGGAAGTGCCTGCGAAACCGTTGCATTACATGCTGGCTATAACGGGCGTTGGTATCTACGGCTACTTCCACCATCCTTTCAATGTCTTCTTCTTCGGCGGGGCGGCTGTGGTGGTAGCCTGCTTTTACCGGCACTTCTGTATCGTTAATGAAAAAACGGGCCAGGGGCAGGTAATGGTAGAACATTTCCTGCTGATGGATATTACGAAGGTCAAAGAAAAAAGACATGCCTTCGTAGCTCATTTTAGCGTCTTCGAGGGATAGTCCTATCCAAAGGTCGTTAGCGGCTGTATCGGGCTGATAATGGCCTTGCAGCACCTGTTCCTTGAACCAGTTGTCACGGGTCTCGTACAGTTTATTGCCGATGGCAAGGTATTGTACAGATCCTTTGAACAAACGGTGGGCGGTAACAGGGGAGAAAAAGAGGTCCTGGGTATTGTGTCCGGCTTTGGTATGGTAATAAAACTGATGATCGGCCTGAATATCTGCAATTGCCTCGGTAGACATGGCGTGCAGGATGCCGAATGCAGGCTGGCTGCTGGTAATGGGTTCGGGCATCATGATCTGGGCCAGTCTCTCCACCAGCCGGGCATGTGATACGTCCACCTCGCCGGAGATCTTTTCCAGTTCACTGGCACAGGCTTCAAGCAATAGCTGTACGATGGGGTCAAAAGAGGTTTCCACTTCCGCGTCGGGGTATCCCCACAGACGTGCAGCGGTTTTCAGCATACGGTCTTTTATCCTTTCTTTTTTTTCTTTCATGTGATGCGGTTAAGAACAATTATCAATCATATGACAGTGGGCTGATATAGAAATAGCTGCTGTACTGGAAGGGGTTGTTGTTTTTGGCCAGGGTGCCGCTAACGGTTACCCGTATCTTTTTTTTCATTTTTTTCGATGCTGTTAGCGCCAGCTCTTCCTGGTTGACGGCCGCTACCACCCTGATCTGTCCCAGCCTTTTTTCGTATCGCTGCACGGAAGATTTAACAGCGTTTTCTATCTGCTCCTTGACTTCGTTGTTGGAGGCTTTGATATCAAAATCGCTGTCCCACCACTGGCAGCCATACTGGGGGTCGTCTTTGTTCTCCCCCAGTACGGTGGTGATGAGCAGATGAATATGTTGTGCTACGGATTCTTCCAGGGTAACAGCCGGCACGTCTTTTTTCTGCAGCAGCTGGGAGAAGTCCATGGGTAGCTTATAATATTTCCCTTTCATGCAGGTAGTTTAAAAAATACCCAATACTTTTTTGCGGTCATACATGATCCTGATTTCTTTCACGCATCCGTTCGCATCTTTGACCAGGTTCACCTTTTCTATCTTGAATTTTTTCTTGCCGTATATACGTGAACAGAAGTGGGTGAAATTATCTGTGTCTTTATCGTTCAGTAATACGCGGGCAGACAGATTGTCGCACAGGAACTTGGAGAAGTCGCCGGCGCTTTTCTGTTTGGAAGTTACCTGTGTGAGCATGTACAGGAACTCGTCATCAGAAACTGCGGGCACTCTTGGTTTTTCCGGCTCTTTGGGTTTCTCTTCTACTGGTGGCGGAGGAGGTGGGAAGCCGGGATCAGGCAGTTGTGTTTCTGCCTGTTTGGCTCTGGCAGGAAATACGGTAATATTTTTCATCACCATATGAGCAGTATCACCGTTCACAATGAGTGACAGGGTCCTTTCTCCGGGAGTGGCGAAAGTATAGGAGACAGATGAACCGTTATGTGCGGAGGCGTTGTCCTGCAGCAGGCGCCAGGTCCAGGAGCGGGCGCCGGGTGTTTTGTTGGTGAAGGTAACAGGCCTGCCTGCAAATACTTCGCCGGGGCCGTCGATAACAGGGAAGATATCGGGGCCTGCGTTTACCGGTGTGGCGGCTGCGCCCATTACGATGATCACTTCCTTGTTCCAGCTGCATTTTCCGGAGGTGAGGGTGATCATGTAACTACCTGCCTTACTAAAAGAGTGGTATACCTGGGCACCTGTTTGCCGGGCGGAGGAATCACCAAATTCCCAGGTGAAACTGGTCCTTTTTTTATCGCTGTTTTCAGCGTTAAAGGTGATGACTTCGCCTACCGTATAGGCTTTACCGGTGCTATGTTGTTTGTTGCTGAGTACAATGTCGGTGGTGGTGCAGTCTTCACGGCCGTCAAGCTGGAAGGCAAGCAGGATGATGCTGATCAGGAAAAGACCGAGAAAGGTCCACAGTACCATGGGGTCTACATGGCTGGCAATTTTTCCAAAGGGTCTGAATGAATTTACTTTACGTTCGTTTTCGGGTTTACGAGGGGCCATCGGTTTTTCTGGTTTTTGCAATTTTAATATTTTTTTGGATAACTTGCCCTTGTTGGCAGCGGAGAGTTTTTCTTTTTACAAAATTTAAGTCACATATAAATGCAAAATCCTATTTTTGGGGCAAGTGTTAGCCCGGATAACCATAGGAATAGCTGAGATTAGATAGTTATGCTAACAGATTGAAGACCAAACCCGAAAGACCTGAATAAAAATATTAACCTCATGGTAAACAACGCCCAGAAGGCTGCGGTACTGGAAGACGTTATCACACATGTCACAGACTTCCCTTACGATGTAAGGGCGGAAGTGGTTGTGGGTGAGCTGCTGGATAACCAGGTACGCAGAGAGGAAGTGGTGGTGCATTTACAGAATGTGTTTACCCGTTCGTTTAACAAAGATATTCTTCATGTAAAACTGGATGACAGTCAGCCATATCAGCCCTATATTCTTTTCTCATTATCACGGGATGGCCTATATGACAGATTGCCGGAAGGGCTTTTTCATGAATTTTCCGAACAACATAAGATACGCGGCACTGCGGATATGGTAGTCCGTTATAAACGGCAACAGCAGCAGGAGCAACAGGCGAGGCGTTTTTTTCAGCCGCTGGAAAATGAATTCTTTCTGCAGCGGGTATTTCTGGAGCAGCGGGAGAAACACCTGTTGTTTGATGTATTTGGGAAGGATGCCGACCAGTTGTTCAGCCAGTTCTGGGACCTTCCGGAAGGGTTGCCCGGTGCTGCTGCCAACAGGCTGGTGAAACTGCTGCCCTATATGCACCGTATAGCCGGCAACTACCGTATGATAAAGCTTTGTCTTCAGCTGGTGCTGGAGCAGGTGGTGGATATCCGGGAGGATCATACGCCACAGGCTGTACGAACCGAGGAGAGTGTCCCGCTGGGCGAATGGTGCCTGGGGGTGGATAGTATGGCCGGAAACGTTTTTTATACGGATATGCCCCGGGTAACGGTAACGATAGGGCCGCTGCAACGGCAACGTATATATGATTACCTGCCCTGGCAGCCATATGGGCGCCTGTTGGAAACATGTTATGGATACCTGTTTGCGGCAGATGTTGATATTGAAACCGTTCTGGTGCCGCAGGCCGGGGAAAAGGAAGTAGTCCTGTCTGACCAGCATGCGGAAGAAGGTATTATGGGATATAATTTTTTCCTGTGAGCGCTTTTTTTGTACCGATGTGGAATTATTTTTGTTAACATTGTTAACGCGTAAAAAACGCTATATGTTAAGAACCCTAAAAAAAGAAAAACCTGACATACCGGAAGAGCTATGAGATACACCGCAAAATTCTATTTAATGCTGGCCGGCGTTATGGCCATAGGATCTATCATAGTGGCTTTGCTCAGCAGATATATTAAAAATTTCAGTCTCTTTAAAAAGAAGGCACTGTGGTATTTAGTAATTATGACGCTGATATTTGCCGTGATTAGTTCCATCCCTTTCCTGTTTACCCACAAAAACCTGATGAACCAATACCTGTTTTATGAAGTATGGTTTCTGGGGCTGGGGGTAGTACACTGTCACTTTATGTATACCCGTTTCTGGGCCAATGAAACCACCCTGGGGTCTGAACTGGCTTTTATTGTGGCTATCTGGCTGTTTGGTGGTGTTGGGTTTGTACTGGTCAACCGGTTGCTGGACAAAGATACTTTTCTGTTTTATCCCATGCTTACCAGCATGTTCTCTTTCGTGTTGCCCACCTTTGTATATAAGACCTTTGAGAAAATGATGGCCATCCCGGTGAAAGTGCACAAGTGGTGGCAATATCCCATGTATAAGGAGGTGCCTGATGTCAATGAAGACGAAATGCGCGATCTGATCGTAATAGGGCTTGAAATGGAAAAAGGGCATGGTGACCGTAACCGGACCTATTTCAGGGCCCGTACGCCTATTAAAATGGACCTGGGTGACCTGTTTTATCATTTCATCAATGACTATAATGACCGTTACCCCAATACACCCATTGATTTTGTGGATACTAACGGGCAAGCCTATGGGTGGGTGTTCCATCTCAAGCCCAGATGGTTCGGCGCTGCTAAAACACTGGATCCGGCAAAGGCAGTATTTATGAACGGGATCAAAGAAAACAGTGTGATCATCTGCAACAGAATTATGTTATCCTAAACGAATTATTATGGCAGAGCCATTAAAACATTTTCCCGTTAACTGGGTAGACGGGATGAAGATAAAGAAGCAGCATTTTATTGATACGGAAAATGCGTTGCTGGACCAGATCAGAGATGCGCTTGCCTGCAGCATGAATGCATTGAACTATGGCCTGTTGCCTCCCAAGGCAGAAAATAAGGAGTCCCTGCGTTGCTGGTTTGTGACTGATAACCAGCAGCAGTGGCGCGTGAAGCTGACAGAATGCCGCGCCGTGACACCTGGCGGCGCCCGCATCGAAATACCGGAGCATACGGTGCATTCCCTGCGTTATGCTACCACTTTCCCGGAAGCTACCTATGCATGGGACCCCGAACATACTGAAAGCACTTATTATGTACTGATACAGGTAAATCCGTTTAACAGACAACCCAGCGGAGAGCCGCTGCTGGAGGAAGATCCGCCACGGCTGCCATATGCTACGCCGGAATACAGTCTTTATGTACTTCCTGCCTCGCAGTTGCCACAAGGACAGCTGGGCAGCTATCAGGCCGTACTAGGCAAGATAACGGTGACGGACGGACGCCCGCAGATGGATGATGATTATATCCCTCCCTGCAGCATTGCCAGTGCGCATCCTGCCCTGGTAGACCTGTTTTACGAACTGGATCAGTTCCTCGGACAGATGGAGCTTTACGGTGTACATATCGTACAGAAAATCTATGGACGTAATCAGAACAATGACCTGGCACTGGTAGTATTGTATATCACTGAAAAAATGGTGCAGTTTCTCAGTACCCGCATCACCCAGTTCAGATGGCTGGCGCTGAATCAGCCGCCGGCACAGATGCTGGAGATCATCGCAGGACTGGCACGTACCATGAAAAATGCAATCGACCTGCGCGCCGGCGCCGGCAAGGAAGAACTGCTGAATTATTTATCAGAGTGGTGTGAACTGCGTCAGGGAGAACTGGAAACACTGATGGTTAATTGTGCCAATATCCGTTATAAACATCTGGATGTGAGGGAGTGCCTGCAACCCATGATACCTTTTGTACGGGCGGTAAACAAGCTGTTTGAAAGCCTGAGCAGACTGGACTACATCGGCCGCAAGCAGGACAGCAACATCTTCGTGAAAGAAGAGTCGGCAGAAGATTCAGAATACCTGCGCAAGCATAAAACCAAACGCTGGTTTTTTACAGACTGATTATTATGACTGCTGGCTTTCAGCAAACCGCTTCAGGTGTTTATAATAATTGGGTAGTTATTGGTTTCACTAAAAAGCAATGCTGAAGGTCAGCAGTTATCATCTTATTTAATTTAAAACAGCTCACAGCTAAAAGCTCAGATTCGTATGCAAGTATTAAACAAGCAGGAGAGAACCGTTTCCTTTTTGTGGTTCCTGTTATTTTTTATTACAACGGTGGCACTGTTTGTATTGGCCATCTTTTTCAACTACCAGGTGCCATCCAGGGAAAATGCCTCCTTGCGTAAGGAGTTGAGTACTTTCCGCGAGGAGCAGGCGTTTCAGGCAGAGTTCCTGCAGAAACTGGACAAGGTGAAACATAACCTGGACTCTATCAACCTCCCTAACCAGAACGCTAATTACATGGACCAGGTAATTGCCGCCTCTCTGGCAGATATGCGCAATTCCATCCCGAAAGATGTGGTAACACATTATGCACTGTATGATAATGTCGTACAGGCGTGCCTGTCATTACAACAAGCCAAACAACAACTGCGCGAGCTGCAGAATGCCCAGCAAAATATTGCCGGATTAAAAGAGCAGGTCATGGACCTCACCGGCAAGCTGGAAAGCAAGAGCAGAGACCTTGATAACTGCAGACAGATGCTGCTGCTGAATAGCCGCGCCCACTAACATAAACGCCTACTTTAATTTATTGCATTTTATAATTTGTGTGTTAAGTCTCAAAAAAGTGGTTAGGATTCTTTACAGTATTGGAAAATAACCTTATATTTGAAGCTCATACTTTTTCCTTTTTAATAGGTATTTTTCTTTATTGTAACCTTAAAAATTAACCCGAACATGTCTTTCAAATCAATCTTTACAGTAAATGGAGAGAACTACAATGTTCAACATGTCTCCTACGATCTCAACCAGGAAACTGACGCTACTGGCCGCCCTTCTGCCATCACCCGCGGTGGACGTATCAGAATGACAGTAGAATCTACTGGTAAAACAGATCTCTTTGAATGGATGGTAAACAATTTCGAAAGAAAAGACGGTACCATCACCTTCTACAAAAGAGATACTGATTCCAAGTTAAAAACCCTGGAATTTAAGGAAGGTTACCTGGTAAAGTTTGAAGAGTCTTTCGACTACGAAAACAAAAACCCCATGGTAATCACCTTTACCATTTCTGCCCGTGAAATTAGCATGGGCAATGCTAAACATGTTAATGAGTGGGTATAATCGTAGCCGCTGATTAATATGATTTTGCTGATGCTCCTAATCACGGAGATATAAGCGAATTATTAAAAACAAAAGACCCATTGATTAAATATCAATGGGTCTTTTGTTTTAGTTTTTATACACTGATAATTGCTTTAATCTTCTATTCAAATCTCCGCTCATCAGGATTATCACCATCATCACAAAAATCACCGTTATGTTTTGCGCAGTTTCACTGACTGCACAAAATGATGATGTCCTTTTTCCAGTATCAGGCTGGCACGGTATCTGGTGGGTGCGATGTTTTGTTCAAGGTTAGGTTTGTTGATATCTTCCCATATCTGGGTGGCCAGTTCCACGGTAGCTGCATCGGAGAGGTGTGCATAGCGGTGGAAGAAAGATTCCGGGTTTTGGAAAGCGGTAGCCCGCAGGGATTCGAAGCGGGAGATATACCATTTGCGGATATCTTTTTCGGCGGCATCTACATAGATGGAGAAATCAAAAAAATCAGATACGAAAACGGCAGGATCTTTTTGTTGTTGCTGCTGTGGTTTTACCTGCAATACGTTTACACCTTCTACAATCACGATATCGGGTTGTTCTATCCATTGCAACTGGCCGGGCAGCACATCATATTCCAGGTGGGAATAGAGTGGGGCGGCTACTCTTTCCTTACCTGATTTTACATCGGCGAGGAAATGGATAAGTCTTTTGATATCATAGCTTTCCGGAAAGCCTTTTCTATTCATCAGGCTATTGGCATCCAGTGTTTTGTTGGGATAGAGGAAACCGTCGGTGGTGACGAGGTCTACGCGTGGATGGTCGGGCCATGCCTGGAGCAGGCGTTGTAACACGCGTGCGGTGGTACTTTTACCTACGGCTACGCTGCCGGCGATACCGATGATATAAGGTACTTTCAGGGCCTGACTACCGAGGAAGTTGGTGGTGGCTTTATGCAGCTGTTGAGATGATTTCACATACAGGTTGAGCAGATGTGCCAGTGGCAGATATATCTGTGTGATTTCTTCCTGAGTGAGTGGTTCGTTCATGCCATGCAGTTGTTCCAGATCGTAATAATCCTGAAGCTGCAACAGTGCGCCGCTGCTGGTTTCTGCCCATTCTTTACGGGAGAAGGTGATATAGGGAGTATATCGTTCTCTTTTAAGGGACGTGGTCATTTTACAGATTTAGAAATTGAGGGATTCCGCGATTTTCGGATGTTTGGATTTATTTGAACATTTTCCCGATCTCAACATCCGAAAAAGTGGCTGAATCTTATTGTTGTATATAAACGGTTTTGATATTCAGAAATTCGTGTGTGCCTTCCAGTGATAATTCCCTGCCGTATCCGGATTGTTTTACGCCACCAAAGGGCAGGCGGGCATCGGAGCGCACCATAGCGTTGATAAAGACGTTGCCGCTCTCGATCCGTGTGGCGAGGCGGGCGGCCTTGTCGAGGTCGCTGGTCCAGAGAGAGGAACCTAAACCGAAGTCGGTTTCGTTGGCTAGTGCGATGGCTTCCTCTTCGTTGGCAGCTTCTATAATAACGGCCAGCGGGCCAAAAGTTTCTTCCTTGAAAGCAGTCATGTCGTTGGTGACCCCGGTGAGCAGGGTGGGCGCGAAGTTACATCCTTCATAGGTACCACCCAACTCCAGTCTGGCACCCTGGCTGATAGATTCCTGCAGTTGTCTGGCGAGGTCTTCTGCCAGGTCGGTACGTGCCATCGGGCCCATGGAGGTGGTGTCCTGCATGGGGTCTCCCTGTTGCATGTTTTCGAGCAGGCGGCGTACTTCCGCGGTGAAGGCGGGTACTATTTCTTTTTCCACGATCCAGCGTTTGGCTGCAATACAGGACTGGCCGGCATTCTGCATACGGCCTTGTACGGCGGTTTTGGCCGCGGCTTCCAGGTCGGCATCCTTTAATACTATGAAAGGATCGCTGCCCCCCAGCTCCAGTACTGTTTTTTTCAGGTATTTGCCTGCCAGTGCGCCCACACTTTTACCGGCGGGTGTGCTGCCGGTGAGGGTTACCCCCTGGATGCGCGGATCAGCCACAATCGGTTCCAGGTCTTTGGAAGGTACCAGTAAGGACTGGAAAGTGCCTTCCGGGAATCCGGACTCCATAAAGACCTGTTCAATGGCCAGTGAACAACCGCTTACGTTGCTCGCATGTTTCAGCAGGCCGGCATTACCGGCGAGAATGTTGGGGATCGCAAAGCGGAATACCTGCCAGTAGGGAAAGTTCCATGGCATGATGGCCAGAATGATGCCTTTAGGCTCATAGCTGACATAACTTTTATAAGCATCCGACTGTATAGGCCGGGGCTCCAGCATTTCAGTGATATGTTCTGCGAAATATTCTGCGGAGGAGGCACATTTAAGTACTTCAGCCTTCGCTTCCTTGAGGGTTTTCCCCATCTCCTGCGTGATCAGGGTGGCATGGGCCGTCGCATTTTTTCTGAGGGAAGAAGCTACCTGCATCATCCACTGACGGCGCTGTTCCAGCGGCGTCTCCAGCAACTGACGATAGGCTCTTTCTCCTCTCAGTAATTTCTGTTCTATTTCCGCCTGGGTATGTGGTGTATACTCAGCAATGGTTTCCTGTGTGAAAGGATTGATACTTGTAAACATAGCAGTAACCTTTTAGCCCTATAAGCAGTAAAATAATCACAAATTTAGCCATTTCAGGTCAAACGCTCTCGCCCGTCCATCATAAGGAAATCGGTAATGCCAGGTTCCTTTGTGTATCTTTGCCACTCCAAAAGAATCGGTTATATGGCTTTAAGCAGATGGAATATTATGGTTATGGCCCTGTGTACAGGGCTTATCGTTGCGAATATTTATTACAGCCAGCCTTTGCTGGTATTGATGAGTGAAGAATTTGGTGTCTCGGAAAGCAATGCCGGACAAGTAACGTTTTTTACGCAGGTAGGCTATGCGCTGGGACTGCTGTTTTGTGTGCCACTGGGCGACAAGCTGGAGCGTAAGGGACAGATCATTGCCATGACATTCACGGCCGTGCTGGCTTTAACAGCTGCGGGTTTCTCCCATAACATTACCATGCTCAAAATCACCGGATTGCTGATTGGTTTTACCTCAGTAGTGCCGCAATTGATTTTGCCGCTGGCGGCTAATCTTTCGGACGCTGCCAACAGAGGCAAGGTTATAGGAACTATTATGAGTGGTTTGCTGGTAGGGATTCTGCTGTCCAGAACGCTCAGCGGCGTAGTGGGGCATCATCTGGGCTGGAGAGCCATGTTCTGGATTGCAGCGGGTATCAGTTTGTTGCTGGTAGTGATTATGTTGTTCTCTTTCCCTAAAAGCCAGCCTAAGTTCGGAGGTAGTTATGGTGATCTGATGAAATCGCTGGTAACGCTGATCCGTGAGCAGCCCATGCTGCGGGAAGCATCTGCTATCAACGCCTGTTGTTTTGCGATGTTTGGTATGTTCTGGACGACGGTGGTATTTCTGCTTTCAGACAAGCCTTTCGGATATACCAGTGAACAGATCGGTCTGATGGGACTGGCAGCGGCTGCCGGAGCATTGGGAGCCCCGCTGATCGGCCGTATTGCCGACAAAAAGAATCCCCGGATCGCGATCGGCTACGGGATTATCTTTCTGCTGGCCGGTTATGGGATGTTTTATTTCTTCCAGACAAACATCATCGGAATCATCATTGGCATCATCGCGATAGACCTCGGATTGCAGGGTATACATGTATCCAATCAGACCCGTATTTACGCATTGTTGCCGGAAGCCCGTAACCGCCTCAATACCGTATTTATGACGGCTAGTTTTATCGGTACTTCACTGGGGTCGGGGATTGGCCTGTGGGTGTGGTCGGTAGGTAAATGGAACGGAGTATGTGTGGCGGGTACTACACTGATTCTGATAGCGCTGGTGATATACCTGGCTACTTACAAAAGAAAATAGTGCGATTGTTTATACAAATAAAACGGGAGTAGTTGATCACTACTCCCGTTTTATTTATTGAAATCGTTGTGAATACTATTCTACTCTGGTAATCTTGAGTATGTTGGTAGGCAGGTGCAGTTTTACAGGCGTGCTACCAGTGTTTACGCATACATCTCCAACTTTGATAAAGCCTCTTTCTTTCAGGATATTGATCTGATCAAATACGATATCGTCAAGGCTTTCTTCTTCTTCGTAGTAGAAGGCGCGTACACCCCAGCTGAGGCTCAGCTGGTTTACCAGTGTTCTTTCTTTGGTAAATACGTAGAGCGGAGAACGAGGACGGTAGCTGCTCAGCATAAAGCCGGTGTAGCCGCTTTGGGTCATACCGATGAGGGCGTCAGCGTCCAGGTCTTCAGCGATTTTACAAGCGTTGTAGCAGAGTGCGTCGCTGAGGAAGGTAGGAGAGTGGCGATGAGGGATCAGGTTACGGTTGTAGATGATCGCTTCTTTTTCCACTTCCTGAATGATTTTATTCATTGTCTGGATCACCAGTTCCGGGAATTGTCCGGTGGCGGTTTCACCGCTGAGCATTACTGCATCGGAGCCTTCCAGTACAGCGTTGGCTACGTCGGTGATTTCGCTACGGTTAGGACGGGTACGATCCATCATACTTTCCATCATCTGTGTAGCCACGATAACGGGTTTCGCACGGTGGATACATTTGCGGATGATATCTTTCTGGATCATCGGGATCTGTTCTACCGGCAGTTCCACACCGAGGTCACCACGGGCGATCATTACGCCATCACTTTCCCAGATGATTTCTTTCAGGTTCTGGATGGCTTCCGGTTTTTCGATCTTGGAGATCACTTTTATTTTAGAGTTCCGTGCTTCCAGGCGTTTGCGCAGGTCGCTCAGGTCTTTTACGCTTCTAACGAAAGACAGGGCTACCCAGTCCAGTTCCTGGTCTATGATGAATTCCAGATCCTGAATATCCTTTTCGGTCAGGGCAGGCAGGGATACTTTGGTATCGGGCAGGTTAAAGCCTTTTTTGGAAGACAGTACGCCTGGCAGTGATACTTCAGCTTTGATTTCGCCGGAAGGCGTGATTTCTTTTACTACGGTTTCAATTTTACCATCGTCCAGCAGAATTTTCTGTCCTGGTTTGAGATCTTTATACAGATCAGGGTAGGAAACGTAGATTTTTTCTTTGGTGCCTACTACTTTTTCGTTGATAAAGGTGAGGATATCACCTTTTACCAGCGGGAGGGCGTTATTTTCAATTTCGCCAACGCGGAGTTTGGGTCCTTGCAGATCTCCGAGGATGGCTACGTTGTAAGGTTCGGTTTTGTTGATCTGACGGATGTATTCGATGATCCGCAGTTTATCCTCGTGCGAGCCGTGAGAGAAGTTGAGGCGGAACACGTTCACGCCCGCTTTCACTAATGCCAGCAGTTGTTCATAGGTATCACTGGCAGGGCCTACAGTGGCAACGATTTTTGTTTTGCGGGAAGAGTGTGCTCTACCGGCAGCATTGTCCATCTGCTTGTGATAGTATTTCGAAAGATCCTTTGTACTCATAAGTCTTATTTTTTAACTCGCAAGAATTTTAACAATCTTAAACCATTCGGGGTCAATTTCCTGTTTGGCTTTAACAGCTTTGTCCAGGGGGGTATAATGGATCTTGTCGTTTACGATCCCGATCATGACATTGTGAATGCCTTCGAGGAGGGCGTCTACAGCGGCATAGCCCATACGGCTGGCCAGGATACGGTCTGTACAGGTGGGGGAGCCACCTCTTTGGATATGTCCGAGGATACATACTCTGGTATCCAGTTGCGGACAGGATTCTTTAATGCGGCGTGCTACTTCATTGGCGCCTCCGGTGTCGTCACCTTCGGCTACTACGATCAGATTTACCAGTTTTTTGCGGCGTTCGTTGGCCTGCAGCTCTTCAATGATGTCGTTTAATTCGGTTTTACGTTCGGGCATCATAATATGCTCGGCACCGGTGGCAATACCACTGTGTAAAGCGATGTAACCGGCATCACGGCCCATTACCTCGATTACAAACAGCCGGTCATGCGCATCTGCAGTATCCCTGATTTTGTCAATGGCTTCGATTGCAGTGTTAACTGCGGTGTCAAATCCAATTGTGAAATCAGTACCTGCAATGTCCTTATCAATAGTACCAGGCAAGCCTATACAGGGAATATCAAATTCCTGGCTGAATTTCTGCGCTCCATTAAACGAACCATCTCCCCCTATCACTATCAATCCGTCAATGTTGTGCTTTTTCAGATTCTCATAAGCCTTTTTTCGCCCTTCATATTCATAGAACTCTTTGCACCGGGCGGTCTTTAAGATGGTGCCCCCTCGTTGAATGATGTTGGCAACTGATTTGGATTCCATCGGGAAGATTTCATTCTTCAGAATTCCCCTATATCCATACATGACGCCGAACACATTCAGCTGATGATAAATGCCCGTTCTTACAACGGCGCGAACTGCTGCGTTCATGCCCGGAGCATCTCCGCCTGATGTAAGGACTGCAATGTTGTTCAATTTTTTCATATAAATTGCTAAAAAAATATCTTAAAGGCGCACAAAAATAACATTTTGCAATTGTTTTCTAACAGTTATCTGATGAAATAACCTAAATATTTAATTTTAATCAAACAAAGTAGCGAATTTTTTTAAAAAATATAGGCATGTTGAAAAAGACTAATAAGAGTTGGTTGATATTAGGCATGAGTTTAATGACTATGGAAGGAATAGCACAACAAATGAAGCCGCAATATCCCATTGCTAAAAAAGTGGACACAGTAGACGATTATCACGGTACCCGGATCCCAGACCCTTACCGCTGGCTCGAAGATGATCACAGCGCAGAAACAAAAGCCTGGGTGGATGCAGAAAACAAAGTGACCCAGGATTATCTCGCTACCATCCCTTTCCGCGCAGAAATTAAAAAAAGACTGGAAGAACTATGGAACTATCCAAAGACCGGTGCTCCCGTAAAACACGGCCATTATTATTACTTCTTTAAAAATGATGGCCTGCAGAACCAGGCTGTGCTTTATCGTTCTGCTACACCCGGCGGTACTCCGGAAGTATTTATCGATCCTAACAAATTATCTGCCGCAGGCACTACCGCCCTGGGCAACCTCTCCTTCTCCAAAGACGGGAAATATGCGGCCTACCTGATCGCCAAAGCAGGCTCCGACTGGCAGGAAGCTTATGTGATGGACGTTGCCACCCGCCAACTGCTGTCCGACAAACTGGAATGGATCAAGTTCAGCGGACTTTCCTGGAGAGGCAATGGCTTTTACTACAGCCGCTATGATAAACCGGATGAACAAGGTAAACTCTCTAAAAAGAATGAGTTCCAGAAAGTATACTATCATAAAATAGGTGCTCCACAAGACCAGGATGAACTGGTATATGTGGATAAAGATCATCCGCTCCGTTCTGCCGGCGTGAGTGTAACTGAAGATGAACGTTTCCTTATCCTCTCCACCTCAGAAGGTACTTCCGGCAAAGAGCTGTGGTATCGTGATCTGCAGAACCCTGCACAGACTTCCTTTTCTCTGCTGGTTAAAGGATTTGAGCACGAACCTACTGTTATTGACAACGATGGCGGAAATCTGCTGGTGAGTACCAATCATCAGGCTCCCAACTATAAAATTGTACTGATCGATCCGGCTCATCCGGCGGAAGAAAACTGGAAAACAATTGTGCCTGAAAAGAAAGAGGCATTGCAAAACGTTGGTAATGCCGGTGGAAAATTATTTGTGTCTTACCTGAAGGATGCCTCCACCCGTGTATTTCAATACGACTACAAAGGCAAGCTGGAACAGGATATCAAGCTGCCCGGTATAGGTACTGCCACTGGTTTTGATGGGAAGAAGGAAGATCAGGAACTGTTTTATACCTATACTTCCTATGTAACACCTCCCACAATATATAAGTATGATATCAAACAGGGAAAATCCACGCTTTATAATAAAGCAGAGGTGAAATTCAACCCGGATGATTATGAAACAAAACAGGTGTTTTTCACCAGTAAAGATGGTACCAAAGTGCCGATGTTCCTGTCATCCAAAAAGGGACTGAAAAACAATGGTAACAATCCTGTGCTGATCTATGGTTATGGTGGTTTTAATATTCCGCAGACACCTGGCTTCAGCGTGTCTAATCTCTATTTTATGGAGCAGGGTGGTACCTATGCTGTGGTTGCGCTTCGCGGAGGCAGTGAATATGGAGAAGCCTGGCACCAGGCCGGTATGAAAGAGAAAAAACAAAATGTATTTGATGACTTCATTGGTGCTGCTGAATACCTGGTAAAAACCAAATACACCAATCCTTCCAAAATAGCGATCCGTGGCGGTTCCAACGGAGGCCTGCTGGTAGGTGCCTGTATGACACAGCGTCCGGACCTCTTTAAAGTGGCTTTGCCTGCAGTTGGGGTGATGGACATGCTGCGTTTCCAGAAGTTCACCATTGGCTGGGCATGGGCTACAGAATATGGCAGCAGTGATCATACAGAAGATTTTAAATATCTGATAAAATATTCTCCACTGCATAATCTGAAGGCTGGTGTTTCTTATCCGGCAACGATGGTGACCACTGCAGACCATGATGACCGTGTAGTGCCGGCACACTCCTTTAAGTTTGCAGCCACACTGCAGGCCAGTCATGCAGGACCCAATCCTGTGCTGATACGCGTTGAAACGCAGGCAGGACATGGCGCAGGTAAACCTACCTCCAAGCTGATTGATGAGGCCACCGATATCTGGGCCTTCACCATGTATAACTTAGGGATGAAGAAATAGCGCATCTTTTTCGCTGATCAGGGGCTGATGGAAAGCACAGGACAATAATGCCGGTGCTTTCTGTCAGCCCCTGACTGTTGCTGGCAGCAGCCTGTCCGAAAAAAAATATGGGGTGGGAGGTAAATGCTGAATGCCGACAGCTATTTTTTCTTATCTTTAAAGACAGCGTACTAATATGGCATTATGAAGGTATTAATTACAGGTTGCAATGGACTATTGGGACAGCATCTGATCCCTCTTTTTGTCCAAAACAAGACATACGATGTAATAGCCACCGGACGAGGTGCTAACCGTTCCCCTCAGCACGACCATTACATTTATGAGGCTGTCAATCTCCGCGATGCGGGAAGTGTACAGCAACTGGTACAGAAACATCAGCCGGATCTCATCATCCACAGTGGCGCAATGTCACAGGTGGACGAATGTGAGAAGAACAAGGATGCCTGTTGGGACACCAACGTAGGCGCTACACGTTACCTCGTGAATGCAGCGGAAAAAATAAATGCTGCCTTTATCTTCCTCTCCACCGATTTCGTTTTTGATGGACTCAACGGCCCCTATGATGAAGAAGCTCCTGTTAATCCCATCAATTACTATGGTACCAGCAAAGTGGCGGCGGAAAGACTGGTTCACAACAGTAAGCTGCAGTGGGCTATAGTACGTACCGTACTGGTATATGGTGTGGTAAACGACCCTCACCGCAGTAATATGATCACCTGGGTGAAAAATAATCTGCAGCAGGGGAAAAAGATCAAGGTGGTAGATGATCAGTGGCGCACACCTACCTTATGTCAGGACCTGGCACAGGGATGCCTGCTGATCGCGGAAAAGAAAGCCACCGGTATCTTCAATATCTCCGGAAAAGAAGTCCTCACCCCTTACGACATGGCCATTAAAACGGCAGAATATTTCCAGCTGGACAAAAGCCTGGTGGAAAAAATCAGCTCCAAAAGCCTCGCCCAGCCTGCTGCCCGGCCGGCAAAAACCGGGCTGATCATCGACAGGGCCGAAAAAGAACTGGGTTACAGTCCCCATACTTTTGCCGAGGGGCTGGATATTGTGGCGGCGGAGATCCGGTAAACACTAGAACTCCAGATAAGCCTTATGAATTTTAAATTCACTTTGTTTTTCCTGCAATACACTAGTGGTATCTATCGGTAAGGATTTTACCGGTACAGCCACTTTATACAGGTTGTCTTTGTGGTATAACACCACATTCTGTTCCCAGGACTTTCTTTTGGCTACTTTATGGGCTGCCGTCAGACTGTCTTTATATTCTTCCAATATTACAAAATAGGAAATGGAGTCCGGTGCTGCCGGAACAGCGGTCGTTACGGTCTCCGACGGGGCTTGCTGCGTAGTGTCTACTACGGTATCTGCCGGAGGACGTGCAGGTGCAGGAGGTGGCACTTCGTGTACGCTCTGGCGACCGATATACCACCATGCGCCCAGGCCTCCGAGGAGGATCACAGCGCCGGCCACGGCCCACCACCACTTAAAAATACCGCCTTCAGTGACTGCTTCCAGCGTGTCTTCCTCTGCTGCTGTCATTAACGGCTCTACCGGTTCCGGTGGTTTGGGCGGTGTTACCGGTGTAACAGCCATGGTAGGCTGTATGGCCGGCAGTGCAGCAGGGGCGGGTGGTTCTTCCCTTTGTATAGGAGCTATGGGTAAATCGGCAGGATTTACTGGTAATTCTTCTGCATAAAAATGCAGGTTACCGGTAAAATCTCCCTGTAATCTGCCAATACCAGGCAGTTCCAGTGTCTTGCCGGATTCGAGTGCTGCTTTAAACTCTTCCAGATATTTCTCCAGCTTACGTTGTGCCACGGATGGTACCAGGTTTTCCTTCAGGGCTATCCATTCCAGGCAGGAGCCGTCGTCTTGCCAGGACTGGCTGAAGATCACCTGGTCGCGGGGAGGCAGCAGCGTTTGTGTGGCTGCATCGTAGCGGGCCGGGAAATGTTGGATGGAGAAAGTGCCGACGTGAGGAACAACGCATACCCGTTGCCTGAACAGGACTTCCTGGATGTATTGCTGTAGTACCAACATGAAGAGGTTTTTGTGGTTAAAATCATTCGCGAAAAGTAGCAAAGCAGCAAAGAAGTGTTACTTCTTTGCTGCTTTGCGAACCCAATTTAGGTCAAAATCAGAACTTCACCATAATTCCGCCTACGATGTTGAAACCGTAGGTAGGGTAAAGGTACCAGCGCTGATAATGGGAATTGAAGATATTATTGGCGTTCAGCCATAAATTAAAGTTTTTGCCGATATCATAGGAAGCACCTGCATTGAGGTCCCATGCTCCTTTGGTTTTACCAAAATCTTTATTGGGCAGGAGATAGTAACTACCACTGAGTGCAAACAGATCGGCATTCAGGTGCAGTTTTTTAGCAAAGGTGTACTGTACAAACAGATCGCCCTGGAATGGCGGCAGATGCCATGGTTTTACTTCCGTTTCCTGTTTGTTATAGTTGTACCAGTCAAAAGTTACCCTTGCCTGGAATTTTTCTTCTTCGATATATCCTACTTCTGCATGGAGCTGGAAGGCGCGCAACTGTTCTTCGTTGCGGGTAGTGAAGTATTTGGTATCAGCGCTGTCGTTTACAAACAGCGGCAGGTTGTACCAGGTAACGGCCGCAAACTTGGTGTTATAGTTGAAATGGCTGCCCAGCGTTCCTTTGATACCGGTATATTTTTCTTCAACACGGGTGTTGAGCATACCTGCCGGCAGGCCTGCCAGGAACGGATTTTTGTTGGCCAGGTTGCGGTAGGAGTTTTTATCAAAATAGGAAATCCAACCGCTGCTGAGGATCAGCTTTTTGCGTATCAGGTGTGATTCGTTGACGATATCAGGCAACAGATAAAATTTATCGTTGGTCCAGGTAGGATTAACACCTGCATGCAGCACAAATCCCGGCTTGATGATGTCTACAGCCGGATGAATGGCCACTACGTTGTTGTTGATGGTCCTGTTGTTGTCCTGTTTATAGGTAGACAGGTCAAAAACACCTTCTGCCTTGATATAGATATCTTCAAACACCTGTTTACGCACTGGTATTTTGGCGATGAAGGTATTTTCTGTGCGTTTATACGAATCATTAAAGAGGATGAACTTCACCTGTGGCTGGAACTCAAATGCCCAGTCGTGCTGGGGGCGGTTTTTCAGTCCTACCTGAGCCGTCAGCTGGTTGAAGGTTTGTGCCACATCACTTTTGGAATATTTGATGGTGTCGTGGTTATAGCCGTAATAGTGAATGGTATTGCGGTCGTAACCCAGGCTGGCGTCCAGCTGGAACTTGGGCAGGAGATAGGAGCCGGAAGCCAGTACATTCAGGTTGCTATAGTTCTGGTCCGGGATGTCTTTGCCCTGGGAGCCGGTATAGTTCACATACAGGCCGTAGTTATAGTTGTCTTTTCTGCCACTGCCGAAGCCTGCCTGCACAAACGGTGTTTTATAGTTGCCATAACCCAGTTTGATAAAGTTGTTCTGCAGCATCGCCAGGGAGTCTTTACCCAGTGCCAGGGGTTTGATCGGGGCTGCCTGATACATGAAGTTCAGGTTGAGCGCCGGTACCTGGTATTTGAGTATAGGCCTGCTGGTGTCTACACCTGGCAGGGAGGCTGTCAGGTTGAGTTTATAGGCATCCCGGAGTTTGGGCTGATTGGTGGAAATGATGTCGATCGTTTCCTGTTTCAGTGGCTCCTGGGCCCATGCCTGCTGCTGATGCAGGATACCTGCCAGGCACATCGCTGCTATGGCAAAAGCGCGTTTGTTATGTATGGTATGAATGTTCATGCTGTCGTAGTCTTAATTCTCAAAATCCAAAAATTTCAAAATTTTAAAATTTCAAAATGGTTTATTGTTTCTTGGCTTTTTTACCGGCTGCTTTTTCTTCTGCTTCCGCTTTGGCAAGTTTGTCTTTTGCTTCCGCTTTCAGCTCTGGAATCGGGCAGTTGGAGGCAACGCTCTGGAAGGTAGCTTTAGCGTTAAAATAGTCTTGCTGACGGAGGTAAACATCACCCAGCAGGATATATGATTTAGCTACCCACACTTCGTAGGAAGGCGTATTTTTGATGACATCAAAGCCGGCTTTTTCGGCAGCGGCCAGATCATTTTGTTGCAGATAACAATCGGCGATATCGTAGCGGGCTTCTGCACCTGTTTCGGATTTGGTGAGGCCGGCGACTGTTTTAAATTCGGCCAGTGCGTTCGCAAACTGTTTGGCCTGTTTGTGTGCTTTACCCAGGTAGAAGTGGGCGATGATCTGGTCGTCTGTGCTGATATTGGCGACAGACAGCAATATTTCGGCGTAGTTGCTTACCTCGTCCCAGCGTTTCAGCTGGTAGTTGCTGCGCAGCAGGCCTTTGGTGGAGGCCAGGCTGTTTTCCTTGCTGGTGGCCAGGTCTTGCAGCTGCAGGTAGTAGTTACGTGCTTTCTCGTAGTTTTTATTCTGGTAGAAGTTGATGTTGGCAGCTTGCAGGGCAGAACGTTCTGCATACAGGCTGTTGTTGCGTGACAACACAAACTCATATGCAGGCAGTGCGTTCGTATAGTCTTTATTGTTATAGGAACATTCTGCTTTATAGAAGTTGGCCGGTAAAATGAACTGACCGTTGGGATACTTCTGGATATAGCTGTTGAATGCGATGATGGCGCCGGCGCAGTCATTGTTGGTGAAGCAGGCTTCAGCGGCAGAGTAGGCCAGGGAGTCTTCTGCGGAAGCGCTCACGGTGCGGCCGCTGGCTTTCAGGAAGGCCAGATAATCATCGGTTTTACCCTGACTTACATAGATGGATTTAATGCTTTGCAGCGCTTCATTACTTTCCGGTGAACCAGGGAATTTCTCTACTACCTGACGGTAATAGGAGAGTGCTTTGTTATCGTTGTCTTTGTTATAGTAGCACAAACCCAGTTTGAGCAGCGCTCTGGGAGCATTTACGCCGTTAGGTTGTTTTTGCAGCACGTTCTCCAGGAAAGGAATGGCTTCGTTGTATTTTTCCTGTGCAAGATAAGTGTTGGCAATCTCCATATCGGTTTCGTTACTGAAGCCGGAAGAAGGGAATTTGTTGCCCAGCTGTTTCAGCAGGGCCAGTTTATCAGCCTGTTTGCCTTGTAAGCCGAGGATGATGGCTTTCTGATAAGTAGCGTAGTCGGCTCCGGGCTCATTGTTGCTGATGATACGGTCATACAGGGCAATGGCTTTAGGGAACTGGCGCAGCATATAATAACAGTCGGCGGTACGAAGAACTGCATCTGTGGAAATCCTGGCAGCATTAGGGCCGCTGGCTTTCTGGGCAGATTCGAAATAAGGCAGTGCTTCGGTGTATTTGTCCTGTTTCAACAGGCTGTAGCCGAGGTTGTAACTGGCGGTTTGTGCGTTGGCTTCTCCGGAAATGGGAGCGGTATTGCTCAGATAGGCGTTCAGGTTAGTGATGGCCTTGTCTGTTTTATTCTGGCGCAGCGCAATTTCGGCTTTCCAGAAATGTGCAAGTTGTTTTACCTGTGCGTCGTACGGGTTGCTGATGGCGATATCAAGCAGGCGGTCGGCTTCTGCCAGCTGTTGGTCGTTGATCAGTTCAGTGGCCCTGCCGTAAGCTATTTTCTGATAGGCTTTGAGGACGGTAGGGTTTTTATCAGTGATCTGCTCGATGGTGGCAAGACCGTCGCGATAGTTGTTGGTATTGAGGAAGAGGCTCACGAGGATTTCGCGGGCTTCTTTATTGTAAGCAGACTGTGGGTATGTTTTCACAAACTGTGTCAGTTCGTTGAGGGCAGCATCCTGGTATCCCAGTTCATAGGACAGTTTACCGTAATTGAAACGGGAGATTTCCTGTTGCTGTGCATGGGAACTGTTGTTGGCACAGAAGGCAAAAGCGTTGCGGGCGTTGGCTTTCTGTCCGGCGCGGAGGTAGCAGTCACCCAGCAGGTACATGGAATTCTGGCCCAGTGAGTCTTTGGAGCTGCTGAGTTGTTTGAATCCTGTAATGGCTTTATTGATATTACCGGTTTGGTAGT
Source organism: Chitinophaga sp. HK235 (assembly GCF_018255755.1). NCBI lineage: Bacteria > Pseudomonadati > Bacteroidota > Chitinophagia > Chitinophagales > Chitinophagaceae > Chitinophaga > Chitinophaga sp. HK235. Next base: position 7,052,788 of record NZ_CP073766.1, read on the forward strand.
AGGAATAAGACAGCTGGTAGATATCTTCATTTCTTACTTCATCGGCATTATCCTGGAACTCCTGTAGGTAGGGCAGTGCTCTTTTATAATCTTTTCTTTCGAAGTAGGCTTTACCGAGCAGTTGTTTCATCTCGGCTTCGTAGTACTGGCCGCCTTTTTTGAGCAGTGGCTCTGAGTAGGCGATCAGCTGGTCATGTTTTCCCTGGAAATAATAGATCTCAGCGATATAGTAGGGAACGATGTTGCTGTATTTCGGATCGTTGACCACGCGCTGGAAGCTGTTGAGGGCTTCACCGTACTGGTGGTTGTAATAGGCAATAAAACCATAGTAGTAGTTGGCCGGGAGGTAGTATTTACCTTGTATTTCCCGGATGCCGGCAAACAGTGGTTGTGCTTTTTTAAAATCCTTTACGTTGAAATAGCAGTAAGCCAGTTCAAATTTTGCTTCCGCGATTTCCTGGTTGGAAAGGTTCTCAATATTGGCTTTTTCGTAGAGGGGGATGGCCTCTTTGAATTTGTTCTGATGGAAATAATATTTGGCCAATTGATAACTTACCAGTTGTTCGCGGGCGTTGTTATTGAATATTTTGAGATAATCCAGGGCGGTTTTTTCCGCGTTGTTCTGTCCGAGTTTCAGGGCGCATACGGTGTAATAGTAATAGGCGTCGGCCTTAACGAGGTCGCGGTTGGATTCATGGAAATAATCGATATTATCGATTGTCTGCTTGAAAAGCTGCATGGATACGCTGTACTTTTCCTGCTGGAAATACTGTTGCGCATCTTTGAACGCCTTTTCAGGGTCTGTATAAATGCGTGTTTGCTGTGCCTGTGCTGCGGGCAATCCTGCGATGCCTGCGCCGGCGAAAGTCAGCATGGATATGTACAGATGTCCAGGAATAAAAACTTTTCTTATGAACTGCATGCTTTTGCTGTTATATCTTGAATTATGCGTTTAAAACGAATCCCTGCCGGAAATATTTTCCTGACAAGCATTTCACGGAACAGTATCAGGGACACAAACCAGGCAAATATAGAAGTTAAATCCTATCTTTTCAGACTGGTTTTCCAACAATGTGGATAACTCCGGCAGTCTGACAAAGGCTATTGCGCTATATTGCGGCAAATATTTTTATAGCGCAAAAACCTTACCTACAATGAGAAAACTCTTCTCAACAGGCTACAGTGCAGGAGCGGTCAGCTTTTCCATGCTGGTGCTCCGGCTGATGTTCGGCGGTCTGTTGTTGTTACATGGCTGGCCTAAGCTGATCAATTTTGCTGCCAAAATGAATTCTTTCCCCGATCCTTTGGGCGTAGGACATAAGCTTTCCCTGGGGATGACGGTTTTTGCAGAAGTCTTTTGTTCTATATTCATCATCATGGGATTGTTGACCAGACTGGCTGCCATACCACTTGTTATCTGTATGGGCGTAATTGTGGGAATGATTCACAAGCAGGATCTGATGGCCATGAATTTTGACAAGATAGAGCTGCCGCTGATGTACCTGACTGGCTTTCTGGTGATCCTGTTTACAGGGCCGGGCAAGTTTTCCATAGACGGCGCACTGGGAAAATAATTGTGGAGCAGTCTTTGTGAAGGCTGCAATTTTCAGCATAAAATTTAGTGAAGGAAACATGTTTAGCAGTATAACAACGATCCGGGTACGATATGGTGAAACAGACCAGATGGGTTACCTGTATTATGGAAATTATGGCTTGTATTATGAAGTAGGCAGAGCGGAAGCCATACGGGAACTGGGTTTTAGCTACCGTGAACTGGAAGAGCAGGGTGTGATCATGCCGGTGGCAGAACTGAATGTAAAATACCTGCGTCCGGCATATTATGACAACCTGATAACGGTAAAGACTATATTAAAAGAGCTGCCGACAAATTCCAGGATACAGTTTCATAGTGAACTGTATAATGAAAAAGGCGAACTGCTCAATGTAGGGGTGACCACACTGGTATTTATAGATGTGAATACCAAACAGAAAGCAGGATTGCCGGCAGCCCTGAAAGAACGGTTGGAACCATTTTTTAAATAACTTACAGATGGCGGACCATGGTGTCCGCCATTTATCATTTTAAACATCATGGGCAAGATAACAACGAGTATCATTACCATTGGTGATGAACTGCTGATAGGACAAACGATTGACACCAATTCAGCCTGGATGGCGCAGGCTCTCAATGCGCTGGGTATCTGGGTACACCGGCGTGTAGCCATCGGGGATGTTCGCGAGGATATCCTCACTACACTGGCCAAAGAGGCGGAAGTATCTGATATTGTACTGATTACAGGAGGACTGGGGCCTACGGCCGATGATATCACCAAACCCACCCTCTGCGAATATTTCCAGACAAAGCTGGTACAGCATGAAGAGACACTGCAGCGGGTGCTGCATCTCTTTGAGAGCCGCGGCCTGCCAATCCTGGAGCGTAACGTGGAACAGGCTATGGTGCCGGAATCCTGCACGGTGATTATCAACGAAAGAGGTACTGCACCAGGCATGTGGTTTGAAAAAGACGGAAAGATTTACGTTTCCATGCCGGGAGTGCCCCATGAAATGAAGGGCATTATGGACAATTATGTGCTGCCGCAGCTGGCCACCCGCCTTAAAACGCCGGCCGTACTGCATCAAACGCTGATCACTTCCGGTTTGGGAGAATCCTTTGTAGCAGAAAGACTGGTGGCTTTTGAAGCCAAACTGCCGCCACATATTCGTTTGGCCTACCTGCCGAGCTACAGTCTTCTGAAACTGCGGCTGACCGCCTTCGGGGCAGACAAGGTAGCCACCGCGGCAGAACTGAGCATCTACTTCCATGAAATGAAAGACCTGCTGCCGGATATTGCGGTTACTGACCAGGATATTTCCATCGGGGAAGTACTGGGCAAACTGTTGAAGGAAGAAGGTAAGACCATCGGTACGGCTGAAAGCTGCACCGGAGGACAGATATCTACCTGGATAACAGCCATTCCCGGTAGTTCTTCCTATTACAAGGGCAGCGCCATTGTCTATGCCAATGAGATGAAAATGAAGCTGTTGGGCGTAAAGGCGGAAACACTGCAGGCCCACGGCGCTGTGAGTGAAGCTACTGTAGTGGAAATGCTGGCTGGTGCGCTGGACCTGCTGGAAACGGATTACGCCATCGCGGTATCCGGGATTATGGGCCCCGACGGTGGTACGCCGGAGAAGCCGGTAGGTACGGTATGGATAGCTGTTGGCAGCCGGGAAAAAATGACGACCATAAAACATCACCTGCGTTATGACAGGGAGCGGAACATCCAGATGACGGCGGTTTACGCGATGAACGAACTGCGTAAGCTTATTTTGGCATAGGGGTGCTGATTGAATTGATACAATTCCCTTATTTTTGTCGACATTAAAGCTAAAAACAATCTTATGGCCATTGTAGAATTGGTAATGCCAAAAATGGGAGAAAGCATCATGGAAGCCACCATTTTGCGCTGGCATAAAAAAACGGGAGATCACGTAAAAGTTGATGAGACCGTATTGGAAATTGCTACAGACAAAGTGGACAGTGAGGTTCCCTCCATCGCAGAGGGAGTGATCACTGAGGTACTTTTCAAGGAAAATGATGTAGTACCTGTAGGCACTGTGATAGCCCGTATCAATACCAATGCCGATGCAGCGGCCAGTACTGCACCTGTACCAGAAGCGCCGGTAGCGGCCGCAGAGCCTAAGTTTACGGCTGCTGCTGCACCAGTAGCGCCGGCACCTGCTGCCACCGCACCCTCCGGCGGCACCAGATTTTATTCCCCGCTTGTGCTTACCATTGCACAGCAGGAGGGCGTCAGCTTCGCCGACCTGGAAAAAATCCCCGGTTCCGGCAATGATGGCCGTGTCACCAAAAAAGACATCCTGCAGTATGTAACCGACCGTAAGGAAGGTAAAGTCGTTCCCGATGTAACACCGGTAGCGGAAGCTCCTGCCGCCCCTGCTGCCGTTCGCAGCACACCGGCGGTAACCACCGTAGCCTCACCTACCTACAGCGGCAACGTGGAAATCGTGGAAATGGACCGTATGCGCAAACTGATCGCCAACCACATGGTGATGAGCAAACAAACCAGCCCGCACGTGACCAGCTTCGCTGAAGCCGATGTAACCAACATGGTGAAATGGCGCGACCGTGTAAAAGGTGAGTTTGAAAAAAGAGAAGGGGAGAAACTGACCTTCACCCCACTGTTTGTGGAGGCCATCGTAAAATGTATCAAACGTTTCCCACTGATCAACTGCTCCCTGGATGGTGACAAGATCATTATCAAAAAAGATATCAATATTGGTATGGCCACTGCGTTGCCTTCCGGTAACCTGATCGTGCCTGTTATCAAAAATGCAGATGTGCTCAACCTGGTAGGTCTCAGCAAACAGGTGAACGGCCTGGCCAATGCCGCCCGTCAGAATAAACTGAAACCGGAAGATACCCAGAGCGGTACTTTTACCTTCACTAACGTGGGTACCTTCGGCAGCCTGATGGGAACACCGATCATCAACCAGCCGCAGGTAGCTATTCTGGCTGTAGGCGCCATCAAAAAACGTCCGGTGGTGGTAGAAACCCCGGAAGGTGATTCTATCGCTATCCGCCACATGATGTACCTGTCTATGTCTTACGACCACCGTATTGTGGACGGCTCCCTGGGAGCTACTTTCCTGACGGCCGTGGCACAGGAGCTGGAAAATTTCGATCCGAAAAGAAGCATCTAAAGATTGCTGAAGTCATAAAAGCGAAGGCCCGGGTGATATCACCCGGGCCTTTCTTCTTGCTACAAAAATTAAAAAAAAGACGTTCCGAAAAACGCCTTTTTAAATTTTTTTGTGCCCGAATAAGGTGATTAGTAGCGACGGTCGCGGGAACCAAATCCTCCACCGCCACGATTACCACCACCACCTCTGAAATTATTATTCGGTTGTTTCGGTCTTGCTTCGTTTACCATTAACTGCTTGCCTTCGATCTCGCTGCCATTCAAACTATCCATAGCCTTTGCGCCTTCTTCCTGATTAGGCATTTCCACAAAACCGAAACCACGTGAGCGGCCTGTTTCATGGTCTTTGATAACCTTAGCGGAGGTAACCTCTCCAAATTCGCTGAAAATCTGATGGAGATCTTCATCGTTCAACCTATAGTGCAGGTTGGCTACGTAAATGTTCATGATAACTGAAATTAAAAAAATGAAAAATAATGTACTGAAGTTATGAAATAAACATCAATAAAACAGTTAAGGTTAAAAAAAATTTCCAATAAGTAGTGTTAATTTTTTAGGCTAATCGCCACCAAACCCTTTGCAGGTAATGATTTACGGGGTTTTTTATATTTCGGAATATTGTTTTTGGAATGACGAATTACAGATGTATTTAACAAACCTATAAGTTAATTATTGTTATTATTTGTCATATGTTTGGTGGCGTTTTATGTGGTTGAAAGTAAGCGGAATCCGTTCATTTTATGCCCTTTTTTTCGTAAATTAAGGGTAAGATCCATTAAATTAATTTTTTATGGGAACGCTAAGCGAAACGTGGTTTGCCGATGGTTACATAGATTTTGAGCTGAAGAAATACACTTTGTTGTCATACCTCCAGGATATCCACCGTGCCTTCAATGAGAACAAGCTGTATCCCCAACTGGCTGACATTATCTTTCACTATAACAACCTGCGGGCTTTTAGGGAAAACAAACAACTGATGCAGCAGCAGTTTCCCAAACGGCTGACAGGCATAGACCTGGAGAAGCTGATGCTGTTGTATGAAAAGGTGAGTGCAGATGATGAGCTGATGAATGAGCTGGAGGAGATCATTGCCTATTCTCTTGAAGAGATGAACAATACGATCCGGGACGGTACTGAAATATTTGAATTTGTGCAGGACAAACTAAGGATATCACCGGTGGGACTGGTGCCACTGGAAAATACATCGGGTTACCTGCTGCTATGTGACGGGCGTTACAGTGATACCCTGGTGTATACTTATCACCTGACTATTTTTGAGCGGCATGATGAGCAGTTCAGGGGTATCCGTACTGAATATGTGGAGGCCTATACCAAAGACCTGATACATACGTGTGAACATATCAAAACGATCCTTATCCGTAAAAACAGCCAGTTATCCAATCCGGCCGTGTATTGTGTGGAAACGCCGCTGGTGCTGCCGGTGAATGAAACATTGTTACCGGTGGCCAAGCGTAGCCTGGTGCGTTATATCGCGCTGCATGCGGCCTGATCAGTTCAGTGCTGGTTTGGCAGTGGTGGTGCCTTCAAAACGGACCTCCAGGGTATGGTCTTTCAGAAAAGGGGCATAGTACTGTTCCATCACTTTTCTGATTTTGTCTTTGGATTGTTCAATGTAGATATTGTTGTTCTCCAGCTGAGCGCGGGAGCTTTGATACAGTTTTTTCTGTACGGCGGTATAGGTTTCGTCGTCCTGGAAAAGCAGCCATCCTTTGCGGTTGGCGGTTTCCATTCTGTCTACTTTCAGCTCGTAGCTCATAAGATGGGGAGCGGGGAGGTGGACGATGATTTTTTTGTTGTTTGTTTCCACTTTAAAATGCTGTTCATCGATGTTCACACCATATTTGGCCTGGTAGGGAATGGATACCCAGACGGTATTTTCGAGGAAAGCCTTTTTCAGATTATCGCTCCAGCCACCACTTTCTTCTATATTACTCCGTTTGATGCTGGCGTTGCCTTGTACGTCGAGGCTGGCCAGTTCGGCGATTTCTTTGACAATCGTGCTATTGGAAATAACCTGTTCGCTCACGTTGGTGGTCCCGAAACGTTTACCCACCCAGAAAAGGAGTATAGCGAACAGGACAGCAATGATGATGTAAATAACCTTTTTCATGTATGAACAATTGAGAGGAGCAGGCAATGGACCTGTTGCTCCCGGGCTGCAATTTAATAAAAAGCCAGGAGTACGTACCGTTTATTCGTTTACGTTAGTGTTATCTGGTAAGGCTGTCGATCAGGGCGGCATGCTGTGGATAGGCGGCCTGCAGGGTGGCTTTGTCTGCCAGTTCGAAATCCGCGAAATCGAAGCCTGGTGCTACTGTACAGCCGGTAAGCGCGTAGCCGCCGGGTACTTCCACCCGGGAGGCAAACCAGTTGCCGGCGGGTATGATGACCTGCAGATTTTCTCCATTGGCCATATTACGGCCCAGCTTGTGCACATGGAGTTGTCCTCCCGGTTCTATTTCATATATGGTCAGCGTGTTGCCATCATAAAAATGCCATATTTCGTCTGCTGCAATTCTGTGAAAGGCAGAGAAATAGCCTTCTTCCAACAGAAAATAGATACAGGTAGAAGCGTTCCGGTTGCCGCCCATGCCGGCCGGCAGTGTACTCATGTCCAGCATCCATTCTGAACGATAGGTTTCAAGATAGTAACCGCCTTCCACATGCGGTTGTAGTTTTAGTTGTTCGCGCCAGTGGGCCGCAGAATATTGCATATTGCATCCAATTATTGGGGTAATATAATGAAAAGAATAGTTGTCTGATATTATTTCGTATACACGTCAGGGTTATGAAGCTGCATAAACTTCTCCGGATTGGGTATGGGCGTAAAACCAAACTGGCTGTACAGTGCATGTGCATCGGCGGTGACCAGCAGCCATCTTCTCAGCGTCTGTAGCTCCGGATGGGCCAGTATGGTACGCATCAGTAATTTGGACAGGCCCTTGCCCCGGTACTCCTGTATGATAAATACATCTGCCAGATAGGCAAAAGCAGCATAATCGGTGATCAGCCGGGCGAAGCCTATCTGCCGGTCCTGATGGTATATCCCAAAACATAAAGATCCTGCCAGTGTTTTTTGGACAACACTGACAGGAATATCTTTTGCCCAGTAGGATTCATTGGCCAGAAAGCCATGAATAACCCCTATATCAAGTCTGGATTTATCTGTTGAAACGGTGTATTCTCCTTCGGTCGTGGTAAATATTGCAGTTGTCATAGTCAGTAACTTAGCAGTTACTAAAAATAACAATTTTTCTTTAACTGGCCACCGCTACCGGCTGCATTTCAGCGGCAGTCATCCGGGTGATGGTTGCCTGTGCTGCTGTGTTATGCCAGGAAGGCATTTCTCCATTGAATAACAGATGGTCCTGAATAAACATCGCCTGATTGTAGTGGGCGGTGGTGCTGATCTGCCATTGTGGAATGTCCATCTGCTGCAGGGAACGCAGGGCGGCCTTAAAGCGCACCATGCGGGCAAACAACTGGGGAGGAATACCCACTATACGGTTGAACAGCCTGTCCAGCGTAGGTTTGGACACCCGGAACACTTTGGCTAGTTCATGAAGACTTACATTTCCCTGGTTGGCCAGCAGATAATCGGCCATTTTATCTACCTGTTGCAGGGCAGGGGTGAAACATCGGAGCACTTCCATATAGGTGTGATTCAAAAGGTCGGTGATCTCCTGAGGTGTCTTTGCCTGCTGTAGTTTTGTGCCCAGCAGGGTCCAGACAGGGCTTTCCTGCAGATCGAGATTACGGTAATAATTGGTGAAGGACCGAACGTCCATGTCAAGCAAACGATAGCACCCGTAGGCATTCAATTGTACAACGACCATTTTCAAAGGGCCTTTTACTTGCAGCTCACAGGCACAGGTGAAATGACCGGTTACTGAATGTTTAGGCAAGGTAAAGGCTGCATGGTCTGCAGGCTTTATGGTGGCCTCTCCTTCCAGGATAAACACCATGTACTGGTCGCCCAGCGTAAACAGGTGCTGAGGCAGCTGGATCAGGCCGCAGGAATCATCTTCCCAGAAATAAAATTGTTTTACAAAAGGACGCAATGCATCTCCAGGGTGGCAGATATGGAAGTTCATAGGTACAAAAAATGTGGTGTTATTGGATACCGCTGTCGCTGCAAATCACACCATACGCTAAAAGTGGCGATTATTCATTGTAAATATATGTTTTTAATGTCATATTAAAAAGAGAACTGTGATTTATTTGATGATGCTGATGTGCCTGATGAGGGGAAACAGGAGCGGGCCATCTTTTGGGAGAAGATAGGAGCGGAGTGCTCCAAATAGAAAGCGGCTGTCTCAAAGAGACAGCCGCTTTAGGTATCTTATTGAGAATTATTTATTTATCCTTTATTTATTATCCTCGCTTTTAACATCCCAGCCCCAGTTAATGCCTTTTTCTGTGGCAGGTACGCCTGATTCGAGCCATTGAGGAGCCGGAGCACCTTTCAGGAAATGGTCGAAGAACTGTTGTTCACGGCGCTGGATATCCTTACGGTTCTGGCGTTGTACCAGGTTGTGTGCTTCGTTGTTGTAGTTCAGCATCCAAACGGGCTTACCGAGGCGACGCAGGCCGGTGAACAGTTCTATGCCCTGATACCAGGGAACTGCTCCATCGGCATCGTTGGCCATGATCGCGATAGGCGTAGTCACCTTAGGCAGGTTGAATAGCGGGGAGTTTTCGATATACAGCTCGGGCTTCTCCCAGAGGGTAGCACCGATACGGCTTTGAGAGTGTTCGTACTGGAACTGTCTGTTCATACCGCTTTCCCAGCGTATGCCACCATAGGCACTGGTCATGTTGGCCACCGGTGCACCTGACCATGCCGCCTTGAAGCGGTTGGTGCGGGTAATGAGGTAAGCCACCTGATAACCGCCCCAGCTCTGGCCCTGGATACCCATGTTCTGGCCATCTACCCAGGGTTGTTTGGCCAGGTCATCGGCTGCGCTTACAATGTAGTCGTATGCGCTTTGGCCGGGATGACCGTTTTCATAACGGATGTCCGGCGCAAACACCAGGTAACCCCGGCTCACAAAGAAGGAGATATTGAGTCTGGAAGGAGTAGGTGCCGGCGCCTGGTAGTTGTACAGTCCATCGGTCAGTATCTCGTAGAAATAGAGAATAACCGGGTATTTTTTGTTAGGATCGAAATTTTCCGGTTTATAGAGAATACCTTCTGATGGTTTACCGCTGAAAGTAGTCCATTTGTACAGTGAAGCCGTACCCCAGTTGTATTCCTGTTGCTGGGGGTTGGTGTTGCTGATTTTGATGGCTTTGTCCAGGTCGCCGGTATACACGTTGGGAGACTCAATATAACTGGCCCTGGTATAGGTGAAGGCATTGGCATCTTTGGCCTTTTTCAGCTCCTGATAACTGTTGGGTCCCAGTACCAGCTGTTTGGGCTGACGGGCTTTATCATTTTTGGTCAGCAGCTGGAGGGAATAATAACCATTGTATTTGGTACTATCTTCAAAAGCGCTGAGCACCAGGGTTTGACCGGGGCTGAAGAACCGTTGTTCCTCATCCAGTTTGAGAACGTGGAAGCTGATTTTTCCTTTGCGGCCCATGCCGCCGGTGATCATGGAAGGAGCTGTTTTGCCGGTAGGGTCTACCTGCCAGATGTCATAACGGTCATAGATATACACAAACTGATCATTGGCCAGCCAGCCGGCTATACCATAGGATATGGGCAGGTCCGGATGGTCATCTTCTTCATCAAAGATCTGAGTGGGGATGTTCTGGCTGATATTGACGATGGTGCCGGTAGCGTTATTGTAGGAGAAATAATGCCGGGCAGCCATGTCGTACCATACGATGTATTTGCCATCAGGAGAGATGGAGAAGTCGCCTTCCAGTTTTTCTTTTACTTTTTTACGGGTACCATCTTCCAGATTGATGAGGTAGCTGGTGTACAGCGTACGGCCGGTCCACTGAAGGGCAATGCGCTCACCTTTATTGGAAGATCCGAGTGCATAGCGGCCGTTGCCTTCTGCAGGAATGATCACGTTTTCGAGGTCGTGATCTCCCAGCTGAACAAGGCGTTTGGTGCCGGGGTAGTATACTGCGGCATAACTTCTTTTCAGTTCCTGGTCTGCATTTTTCAGCTGCATGGGTTGCAGGTAGTCTTCTTTGTAGTTCCAGATATCTACTTTGGCCACTTCAAAATCCACGATGTTGGTATCCTTTACCGGGAGGATGGGAGCAGTGCCGAAGAACAGGCGCTGCCCGTCATTGCTGAACCATATTTTGCTGTTAGGGCTGATGGTCCAGCGGGAAGGGATGCCACTGCTGTTTTTGGTGGCAGCGGTGAATGCGCTGTCCTGTCCTGGTTTATAATAAAACAGCTGGTAGAACTGCTGGAGGGATTTGGCGCTGTCGCGGGTACCGAAATAGGCGGCCTGTTCACCTTTTTCATCGAAGGCAAACTGTTTGTAGTCGCCATAGCCGCGGCTGAGGGTATCGGCTTTGCGGGCGGCAGTATGCCATAACAGTACGCCGCTGCGGGAGAGCGAGTCTTTTTTATCGGAAGTGATTTCTATGAGCAAGCTGTTGCCTGGTTTGCTAAAAGCGTATTCAGCCACGTTTTTAACGGAATCCTGGCGACCATCTTTCAGTTGGCGGATGACGAGGATGCCATCTTCATTTTTGTCGGAAGCACTTTTGTCATCGTCGTCGGTTGTTTTGGTAGTGGTTTTGCGGCCTTTGGCTTTAGCGGTATCAGCGGCTGGTTTTTCAGCGAGATAGGCGAGCCATCCGCTGCCTTTGGCTGGAGTCTTAAAGGATTTGATACCGGGGAGTTTCTGCAGGTCGCCGGAGGCCAGGGTAACGATACCCATGGAGTCTTTCGGCATTTCCGCCGGTTTTTTCTTTTTGATGCGTGCCTCGCGGGTATCTTTAAACAGCGGTTTGATGCTGAAGATCACGTGGCGGGAGTCGTTGGTTATCACCGGGTTGGTGCCGCGTGGAATGGACTGTGAACGGCCTGTTTTGCGGTCATAGATAACCAGGGTGGCATCGCCTTCCTGTGGAGTTACCGTGTATACCACCCACTGACCATCATTGCTGATCAGTTTGGTCCCAATACTCTGCCAGCTGTCATAAACGGTATGGTCCAGCGGTTTTTTGGCAGGTTGTTGTGCATAGGCAAAAGAGGCCCCCAGCAGGGAGAGGGCCAGAAACATTTTTCTCATGGTCGCAAAGTATACATTTTTCGGGCAAAAGTGTAAAGACTTTTACCAGTGGCGGGGGAGAGGGGAAAAGGCGAAGGCCACGTTTTAGAGATTGTACTTATGTAATATACTATACAATCTGTAAAACGTGGCCTTCAATGGCTTAGTATATGGAAAACGCGAAGCGTATTAGTATACTATTTCCAACCTGGATTCTGTTCCAGATTACCGCCGGGATAGAGGGAGATCTGGCCACTTGGGATAGGCTCCAGGTAGTTTTTATTCTTGTCGAACACCCTGCTGATGCCGGCGTTATATACACTGATATATCCGTTTTCATCAACAGTCAGGTCTTTACTGCCTGCAGGTGGTGGAGGCACTTTAGCACCTTTTGTGATATCCGGATTGGTGGTAGTGGTCAGGTTGTCGCCTAATGACCAGCGCATCAGATCGTAGTAACGGAAACCATCGAGCATCAGTTCTACCCTTCTTTCACGTCTGATTTCCCAGATGAGTGAGGAAACCGAAGTTGTGTTTGCAGGGTCGCTGAAGCTTACTCCGTTTACGGCTGTTTGTCCGCCGCCGGATGTTTGCAGGGCCGGGATGCCGGCACGGGTACGCAGTTTGTTGATGGACTTATCCAGATCGGTCTGGGTGAAAGTGTATTGACCCAGTTTGTCCAGAACAGCTGCGGCTTCTGCGTAGTTCAGCAGTACTTCTGCCAGCCAGAAAAGCGGAGCGTCTGTATCGTTAAAAGGCGCTACAACGTTGGCTACCTGCGGGTTCAGGAATTTAGTAGGGCGATAGCCGGTGGTGCTGGTTCTTCCGGACACCAGGTTGGTTGGATAACACAGTACGGTATCGATAGAAAGCAACAGGCGGTTGTCCCTGTTCATCCGGGTGGCCTTGATATTATTGTCTCCCTGGTACAGCGGAGAAAGTTTGATGGGTAATCCATCAGAACATACAAATGCATCAATAGCGGATTTATTAAGACCACTCATGGTGGTACTGCTGGTCAGGTAACCAATCAAACTATGTCCCAGATAACCCGGCACATACCTTTTATAAAGCATCACCTCTTTGTTACCGGTAAGGTCGAGGGAGTTATAGGTAGTGGTATAGTTGGCGTTCAGCGCAAAAGGACCGTTTATTAATTTCTCGCTGGCATCTTTGGCAGCCAGGAGGAATTTGGCGGCATCAGGCAGTTTTGCCTCTTTATGGTATTCGCGCCAGGTTCCTTCAAACAGACATATCCTTGATTTGAGAGCGAGGGCTACGTACTGGTTGACTGTATTTTCCTGATCTTTTACACGGACGTTAGCACAGGCAAAATCCAGGTCGGCCAGCACACTGTCCATTACCGCAGCACGGGGATCGCGGGATTTGTATACATAAGCGGTATCGCTGATGTCGGCGGCGCGGCCCACCCAGGGTACATCACCATAATCCTTTACCAGGTTGAAGTAGGCATAGGCGCGGAAAAAGCGGGCTACACCCCTCCAGTGGTTTTTAGCATCATCCGGCATGGGCACTTTGTTTATCCTTTCCAGCAGCACGTTGGCTTTACGGATCAGGGTGAAATCCCATTTGCCGGATGTAGTTGGAACTACCGTGGTTAATACCGAAATCGCAGGAGATGCCTGGTCATCGTTCAGGGTGGTGAAATAAAAATCACCGGAGCCGTTGCCGTTGCCATAGCCTTTAAATATTTCATAGAAAGGCCAGGAATACATGCGGACATTATCTTCTGAAATCCAGAAGTTACTGTCATCAAACTGATCAACCAGACCTTTATCTACATACTTCTTGCAACCCGCAGCTGCGAGCGCAATTGTCAATATAATGGGTAAATATTTACGTTTTCTCATGTTGCTGTTTTTTAGAAGTTCACCTGTAAACCACAAGACCATGTTTTCTGGAACGGCCAGGTTCTGCCGAAGATGCCGGCTTCACCGGTAGTGATTTCCGGATCGAGCGGTAAGCCAACATTAGAGATGGTCGCGATATTCTGGGCGCTACCGTAAATGCGTACACGTTGTAAATGCGCGCGTTTGGTCCATGCATCCGGCAGCGTATAGCCGAGGGTGATATTTTTCAGACGCAGGTAAGCGAGGTTCAGCAGATATTTTGACTGAGGGTAGAAGTTATTGCTACCGTCCAGGGAAGTCAGACCAGGTATTTTACCATTGTTGTTGCCTGGATAAGGGTTTGGATAACGGGCATCCTGATTTTCCGGTGTCCAGAAATCGATTTGGTGTGCGTACAGGATGTCGCCAGCGCGGTACATCGGAGTTGTTACGTCTCCCTGACCCCAGTAATCCATTTTACCTACACCCTGGAACAGCACGTCCAGATCGAATTGTTTGTAGCTGGTGCCGAGGCGGATGCTATACTGGTAGCGTGGACGGGAGTTACCGATACGTTTCAGGTCACCATGATCGGTGAGGGTACCTTTACCGCCATCGATTACGCCGTTGCCATCGAGGTCTTTGTATTTGATGTCGCCGGGACCGAATTTGAAGTTGCCACTAACCAGTTTGGACTGATCAGGAGAATTTTTAACATCGTCATCTGATGTGAAATAACGGTCGGTTTCAAAGCCCCAGATTTCTCCGAGCACCTGGCCTTTATAGTTTTGGGTGAGGAGCATGGAAGGATTGTTCCATTCTGTAACAACGGTTTTGTTGTCCCAGAAAGAGAGGGTACCATATACGGTCCAGTCTTTTTTCAGGCTGTAGTTACCATCTACAGATATTTCATAACCACGGGTACGCAGGCTGCCGTCATTAATTCTGGGAGCGCTTGCACCGAAAGCACCTGGTACTGCTTTACTGGTGATCATGCCATCGTTTACACGTTGGTACCAGTCGAAGGTTACGTTGATGTGATTATTGAGCAGGCTGATATCTGTACCGAAATCGAGGGTGCGTACTTTTTCCCATTTAAGACTCTCACTAACCGCAACAGGTGTTCCGGCACCCAGTGCATAACTGTTGCCCACCATCCAGTTGACGTTGCTGGTGTTGATAGCAGGGATATAGTATTTTCCGCCAAGGTCCAGGTTACCCAGGGTACCATAGGACGCACGGAGCTTCATGTCGGACACTATTTTGCGGAAGGGCTGCATGAAGTTTTCCTCGGTGATGCGGTAACCAGCAGAAACGGATGGGAAAAATGCCCAACGGTCGTGTGCGGGGAAAGAGGCGGCGCCATCATATCTGCCGTTCAGTTCCAGCAACCATCTGTCTTTGTAGCTATAGTTCACTCTACCGAACATACCTGCATAGGCGGTGATGTAATGGTAGCCACCAACAGTCTGGTCACCTACAGCAAGCGGAAGTTCAGCTTTGGTAGGGTCCAGCGGTGAACGTCTGGAAGCAGAGAAACCGAGGGTGTCAGTATCTTCAGCGTTCATACCGGCCATTACTTTCAACTGATGGTCTTTGCTCAGCTTTTTATCGTAGGTGGCGTAGATGTTGAAGGTATTTGTTTTGTAACGGCTGTTTCTGTAGGTAACGATGTCGTTTGCATCGCCGCCAACGCTGGCGAGTGGCATATTAGACTGCCAGAAGTCCCACAGCATTACTTTTCCACCTACTTCATGACGTACAATGTTATCGCGGCCAATAGTGTAGTCAGCACGTACGTTCAGGTCTTTAGTGAGTTTCAGGGTAGCACCCAGATTTACGCGGCTGTAGTTGTCTGTCACCGTATTGGTATTGGCGTTGGCCATGAAACCGGGTGTATGGCGGAAATATTTTCCCTGGTAGGTGCCGTAAGGGAAGTAGGCTCCCCAGCGCCACATATACTGGAAGTAGGGCTGATATTGGTAAGGAGCGTCGTATTCGTAGTTACGGTACATCATCTTCAGGTCCAGGTCCAGCCATTTGGTAACAGCGGCATTCAGGGCACCGGTGATGTTGTATTTTTTCATGTTGTCGGGGTTGAGTTTCATAACACCACCCGCATCGTTAAAGCTACCGGAGAGGTAGTAGGAAAGTTTTTCACTTCCGCCCTGTACGTTCAGGTTATGGATTTGCTGAGCGGTCCATTTTTTAAACATGATGTCCTTCGGGTTCCAGACGCGGTAGAAATAAGCGGGGCTGGTGGCTGTGGGGAGATCAAAGTCTTCACCAGGAACCATTTCCATGCCCTGACGGTTGTTGGCATATTTCTCTTTCCAGTTGATGATACCATCACGCAGTTTTGTCAGCTGCATACCGAACAGTTCGGGAGAGGCAGGACCGGTACGTTTGGCGGCATTGATCATTCCGGTGAGTTCGGCTACCGGATCTGCAAAGTCGGGCAGGCTGGTAGGAGAGTTCCAACCAAAGTTGTTGGAGTAGGTGATTTTTGTCGGCATGTTACGCACACCTGACTTTGTTTTGATCAGGACTACCCCAAAAGCGGCGCGGGCACCATAGATGGAGGTGGAGGCGGCGTCTTTCAGTACGGAAATACTTTCAATGTCTTCCGGGTTGATCAGTGTCAGGTCTGGTGTTTCCACGTTATCTACCAGGATCAGCGGACGGCTGGTACCGTTGAGGGAGCCGGCGCCGCGGATGTTGATAGAAGGGCTTGCGGTCAGTCCTCCGTTGGAATACTGGATGTTGAGGCCCGGAGAGATACCCTGCAATGCTTTGGAAGGATCTGTGATCGGTCTTCCCTGCATGGTTTTGCCGATGTCAACGGTGTTTACAGCACCGGTGAGATTGGCTTTTTTCTGTGTACCGAATCCTACAACGACTACCTGCTCAAGAGAGCGTTGGTCAGGTGCAAGGAGGATGTGCAATGCGTTTTTGCCAACAGAAACATCTTGTGGCTGGTATCCGATGAAGGTTACGTGTACCACAACAGTGCCTGCAGGCGCGTCTAATGAAAATTTACCGTTGACATCTGTTACGGTACCCTTTTTACCGGCCATGACAGTGGCCCCGATAATTGGTTGCTGGTTGTTCTTGTCCAGTACAGTCCCGGTGACCATCTGCTGGGCCCAGGAACTCGCACAAACCAGCAAAAAACTGAAAATGAAAAGTAGCCTTTTCTTCATGTTTCTTGATTTAGATGTTGGCTGTTTTAAATAGTTTTTAAATATAACGTGTTGAAATACAGATGATTATTATGATTATTGTCTAGCATTATGGTTATGGTCAGAACGCGGCATAGTTTTTCAGGTACACGGAATCTTGCATTTATCTGCGTTTTGTCGCATGAATGTAGTATAAAAATTTTTGAAAAAGGAGCAAGTTAAGGGAAATTGCGTTTATTTAATGCGAAAAACTGCTAAAACACGCATCGTTAATTTGAATTAGAATTTTTTAAATTTGTGAGCAAGCAAAAAATTCCCCATAGCATGTTGAAAGAAGAGCGTCAGGCTTTTATAATGAAGCAGATCAACCTGCACAACAAAGTTTTGTCAACCGATATCAGCGCCATGCTCAGTATTTCTGAAGACACCGTCCGACGCGACCTGAAAGAAATGGCAGAAGAAGGTAAGGTATTGAAAGTACATGGCGGCGCCATCGGCCGCTCTTTTCATTATCCTTTTAATGAAGGCAATACTGTATATGCGCAAGCTGCAAAAAAGCAAATAGCCGAAAAAACACTCAAACTACTGAAAAACGATATGGTCATCCTCACCGGCGGCGGCACCTCCATGATAGAACTGGCCAAAGCCATCCCGGAAAACCTGAGAGCGACGTTTTTCACTATCAGTCCCCTGGTAGCCCTCCAGCTGGTGGAACATCCCAATCTTACCGTGATCACCATCGGTGGGCAACTATCCCGCAGCTCCCATATTCATATAGGCGCCAGCGTTATCAACCAGCTGGCAGATATTAAGGTAGATCTCTGTCTGCTGGGAGCCAATGGTTTTTCCGTACAGGATGGTATGACAGAATCAGACTGGGAAGTGGTACAGGTGAAAAGAGCTATGCTCAGGGCTTCAAAAAAAATGGCTGTCCTCAGTATTGCAGAAAAACTGAATTCTTCCCAACGCATGAAAGTGTGTGATGTTAACCAGATCAACTATCTGATTACAGAACTGGAACCCGACAACCATTTCCTGGCTGCCTATCAGCATCTTGACCTGCAGTTGTTTTAATGGGCGAGCATCTTACCGGTCTTATGCTGCCAGGCCACCCTGGCCATCTGCAATACCACCGATAATACAATGCAGGCCAGTCCGACATAGAAAGCGCCATTGAGGAGTTGGTTCTCATGAAAGAGAATAAACGCCATCACAATGCTATACACCGGTTCCAGATTAAAACAGAGGTTTACGGTAAAAGGAGAGATTTTTTTCAGTGCATTCATACTCAGTGTGTACATGCATATCGTGCAGAGCCATGCCAGTACCAGCAAGTAGATAAAATCGGAAGTGCCGGGTATAAAAGAGGTTACGGGGAAAAAATGCAGGTAAAACGGCAGGGCGACAGATAGTACCACCAGGCCGGTTGATAATTCATAAAAGGTAATGGTATTGGTATCAAAACGTTTGACCAGGCGTTTGTTGTACACGGTGAACAAAGCGGCGAACATGGCGGAGATGATGCCGAGTATAATACCGGTGCGGTATTGTGTGTCGAAATGGAAAATCAGCAAAATCCCGAAAAGTGTCAGCATGCTGAGCAGCATTTCGACGATATCAAAACGGCGGCGGTTGAGCAGCGGGTCAAAAATGGCTGTAAAAAGGCTTGTCAGCGAAAAACAGATTACTCCGATAGAGACGTTAGAATATTTGATGCTGCCATAAAAAAACAGCCAGTGTAAGGCTACTACCACGCCTGTAGCACCTATCGGCAGAATATCTTTCCAGGGCAGTTTACGGAAGGTGCCCTGCAGGCGGAACAATATGTACATGGTCACCGAAGTGAGCAGCAACCGGTACCATACCAGCAGACCTTCATTCAAAGAGATAAGTTTGCCTAAAATGCCGGTAAATCCTGCAAGAAATACAGAAAGATGCAGCTGGAGAAATGCTTTTTTCATTTTATCAGTCAGAATGACCTGCGTTGAAACCGGCAGGAAGCACGGGTTCGCACCTACGAAGTTCATCTTCGCGGGGCCGCATGTTTCCTGCCGATTTATCCTTAGTTGGTAACTCTTTTTTTATAGTTACGGAAAAGACTTTGCCACTGAATTTTTAATACACCTAATACACCTTCCTTAATGATACCTTTGCTCATTTTGGAATATCCTTCGCGGCGGTCTTTAAAGGTAATGGGTACTTCTGCAATGGTAAAGCCAAGTTTCCAGGCGGTAAATTTCATTTCAATCTGGAAGGCATAGCCTACAAACTGGATCTGGTCGAGGTTGATTGCTTCCAGCACGGTATTCCGATAGCATACAAAACCGGCGGTAGGGTCTTTTACCGGCATCCAGGTGATCATCCCTACATAAACAGAGGCGCCGTAGGACAGTACGGCACGGTCCCATGGCCAGTTTTCAGTTTTACCTCCTTTGACATAGCGGGAGCCTACAGACACATCGGCGCCACCTTTGGCGCAGGCGTCGTATAGCCGTACCAGGTCCTTGGGGTTGTGGGAGAAATCCGCATCCATTTCAAAGATGTACTGGTAACTTCTGGCCAGTGCCCATTTGAAACCATGGATGTAAGCGGTTCCCAGCCCTTGTTTGCCGGAACGTTCTTCCAGGAACAGTTGTCCGGGATACTCGCTTTGCAGCGATTTTACAATATTACCTGTACCGTCAGGAGAACCATCGTCCACAATCAGGATATGGAAATTCTGCTGTAAGGAAAATACAGCGTCAATGATGTTGCGGATATTATCCTTCTCATTGTACGTAGGAATAATGACAAGCTTTTCCAATTCAGCCGATAAAGTTTTGTGTACTGCGAAAATAGTTCAATTACGACGCAAGATACCCCGTTCCTGAAAAATATTACAGTTTTTTTAACATCATATTGTGATAGATTTCTGACAGTTTCTGCTTGGTATTGAGCGGAAAATCTGCCTTCATCATCCAGTCATAGTATTGAGGCTCAGCCTTCAGCACTTCTTTTACGGGGCGTCCTTTGTATTTACCGAAGTTGAATACTTCCTGTCCGCCCTGCATAACGATACGACGGGCAAAGTCGATGTATTCTTCTTCTTTGGTAAAGTCTGCCAGTCCATCGATATCCTGCTGGAGGTGTTCGTAGCGGCCCAGCTGGGCTTCCAGGATCTCGTAGGTGGCGAGGGCGTCCGCTTCGGCGCTGTGGGCGTTTTCCAGTTGTTTGTCGCAATAGAATTTGTAGGCAGCGGCCAGCGTTCTTTTTTCCATCAGGTGGAAGATGCGCTGAACATCCACAAATCTGCGTTTGGAGACATCAAAGTCCATTTCTGCACGGAGGAACTCTTCTACCAGCAGCGGAATATCGAAGCGGTTGGAGTTGTATCCGGCGAGATCGCAACCATCCATGAACATTTTCAGTTCGTTGGCCGCCTGTTTGAAGGTCGGCGCATCTTTCACGTCTTCGTCCTTAATACCATGAATTGCTGTAGATCCTGCCGGGATGGGCATTCCCGGATTGATACGTTTTACTTTGTTTTGGATGGATTTATCAGGGAATACTTTGATGATAGCAATTTCGATGATACGGTCTGTGGCCACGTTGGTACCGGTGGTTTCCAGATCTATTACGGCCAGCGGCCTTTTGAGGAGCAAAGAAGGCATTATTGATTATTTATGGATTTTGTTATTTTTTTATTTTAATCCCGCAAATGTAGGGTATTATTTGTGTAGCAGCTTCCCCAGTGATGGGAAATCCAGTCCGTCATAGGTGCCGGAGCTCATCAGGAGGAGGTTGGCATCGTGATAGTTCTGTTCCTCCAGGAAGGCTTCCAGCCGGGCTCTGTCGTTGAAGATATGGAGATCTGTGCGGCCAAATTTTTCCATGATCAGTTCGGGAGCCAGGTCGGGCATACGTTTTATTTCGAGGGCATGTTTGCTGTAAAATACTACGGCCACGTCGGCGGCTTCCAGTGCTCCCTGGTATTGGGAGAGGAAGCTGGCATTGAGGCTACTGTAGGTATGCAGTTCAAGCACGGCGATGAGCCTGCGCTGCGGGAATTGCTGCCGGGTGGCTTCCATGGTGGCTTTTACCTTGGAAGGGGCATGGGCAAAGTCGCGGTAGATGACGCTGTGGTCGTTTTTAGCGACCAGTTCCAGCCTTTTGGCAGCACCTCTGAAAGAGGCGATGGCGGCCAGGAAGGCCTCGTCTGACAGTCCCAGTTCGTTGCATACCAATTTGGCAGCGTGCATATTGAGGAGGTTATGTTCCCCGAATACTTCCAGGTCAGCATATCCTTCATCAAAAAACACGCGGGTCACGCCGTCCCGGATCATGTGGATGGGCGTGGTATAAGGTATCAGCCTGAGATGGCGTCCTTCGGCGGCCACGAGGCTGCTGAGGGCGGTGTCGCCACTGTTGTAGATCAGTACGCTGCCCGGCTCCATCTGACGGATGAAGAGGGCGAACTGCTCCTCGTAGATGTCGTAAGTAGGGAAAACGTTGATATGATCCCAGGCGATGCCGGTGAGTATGGCAATCTGCGGATGCAGGAAGAGGAATTTGGGTCTTTTTTCGATGACGGAAGCCGGGTATTCATCTGCCTCGCAGACGATGAGCGGTGCGTCGGTGATGTTAACAGACTGGTTAAATCCTTCCAGTTTAGCGCCTACGAGGTAGTCGAAAGCCTGCTGGTTGTATTGCAGCACATGCATGATCATGGCGGTGGTGGTGGTTTTACCATGACTGCCACCTACGGCTACCCTCGTTTTATTTTTACTTTCCTGGTAGATATATTCCGGGAAAGAGTAGATTTTGAGTTGCAGTTCCCGGGCGCGGATGAGTTCAGGATTGTCTTCCCGGGCATGCATGCCTAATATGACCGCGTCGATATCGGCGGTGATGCGGGCGGGATCCCAGCCGATGGTGGCGGGCAGTATGCCTGCCTGCCGGAGATTGGACAATGCCGGTTCAAATATCTCGTCGTCACTGCCTGTCACCTCATAACCTTTATGCCTGAGTGCAATGGCCAGCTGGTGCATCACACTTCCACCAATTGCAATAAAATGTACTTTTGCCATAACCGGGAATATTTTTGATTTACGATTTATTAATTTTTGATTTTGAGATTTGATCAGAACTCGCTTCAGTCCTCAAAATCGAAAATCAGAAAATCGAAAATCAAAAATGGTATAGTTGTTTTTTTTAATGTATTATTTATATTTGCAAAATAACGTTACAAAAGACTATTAAAAAAGTTGTCGTATCATAAATTCCTATGAAATTTCGTTTACTTATTAAATCTTCTCCCATTATGAAATCGTTTGTAAGAATTTTGGGCTGCGCAGGTATGGTATGTATCTTTGCAGCTTTCTTAACATCGTGCGCAAGCCGTCAGAAATTAGGTTGTCCAATGAGGGGAATGGCGAAGGCTCCAGCCGTACATCACAGTAAAATCAGCTAACTAATGAATTGGAAAACGTTAACCAGTGAGGAACAATTGCAGGAAATCAATGTGGCTTCTGCTCATCAGCCGGTAGTGATCTTTAAACATAGCACGCGGTGTTCTATCAGTTCGATGGCCAAATCCCGGCTTGAACGTGCAGCAGCTCCTGATGGGTTAACGTTTTATTATCTCGATCTGATTGCTTATCGCGACCTGTCCGGCGCAATAGCGCATACTTACCAGGTACAGCACGAATCACCCCAGGTGCTGCTCATCCGCAACGGAGTATGTACCTATGATGAGAGCCATAACGGTATTAGCATGGATGAGATTGCCGATCACCTGAACGGATAATAGACTAGCTTTGTGCTATCATATCGTATAGCACATGAAACATCGTATAGTAGTAGCAGTTACCGGTGCCAGCGGGTCGATATATGCGAGGCAGTTGCTTAACAAGCTGCATGCCGCAGCCGACCAGCTGGATGAAGTAGCCGTTGTAATGACCGAGAATGCCAAGACTGTCTGGCAAACAGAACTGAAGAACGAAGATTATCATCAGCTGCCTTTCCGTTTTTATACCCAACAGGACTTTCATGCTCCTTTTGCTTCCGGTTCCGGGAGATTTAATACCATGATTATCTGCCCCTGTTCCATGGGCACACTGGGCCGTATTGCCACCGGCATCTCCAACGACCTGATCACCCGGGCGGCGGATGTGGTGCTGAAAGAAAGGCGTAAACTGATCTGTGTGGTCAGGGAAACGCCCTATAACCTGATGCATATCCGTAATATGGAAGCGGTGACACTGGCGGGTGGTATCATTTGTCCGGCTACACCATCTTTTTATAGTCTGCCTGCCACCATCGAGGAAGTGGCAGCCACTGTAGTGGACCGTATTGTAGACCTGGCCGGCGTGGAGCAGCACACCTTCCGCTGGGGCAGTGACAATAATAAAGCCGATTAATTATCTTCGTCTATTCATCAACCTACTTTATTATCATCATGAAGATAGCCATCATCAACGGGCCTAATCTGAACCTGCTGGGCAAGCGGGAACCCGGTATCTACGGCAGCGAGTCTTTTGAAGATTATTTCCAGAAACTGCAAAAAAGCTTCCCCTCTGTAGAACTCAGCTATTTCCAGCACAATGTGGAAGGAGAGATCATCAACTATCTCCATGAGATCGGCTTTTCCTATGATGGTATCCTGCTGAACGCCGGTGGTTATACCCATACTTCCGTAGCCATCCGTGATGCCATCGCAGCCATCAAAGCACCTGTAATCGAAATTCATATCAGCAATGTATATGCCCGGGAGGAATTCCGGCATACTTCCCTTATCGCGGCCAAATGTGTAGGCTCCATCTGCGGTTTAGGTATGAATGGGTATCGGCTGGGGGTGCAGCACTTTGTAAATAGTGTCGAATTTGATTTTGCAGTAAAACCACCAAGCTTTAAATAGAAGCCAGCAAAAGATTTGATTAATAGCAGCAGCCATTGATAATACATCAATGGCTGCTGTGCTTTTATCTCCCGCATCAGTATCCTATAAATCACAGTTGGGAAAGTCATTGAAAAGTAGTTATTTGCGGGCACTCAAAACCAGAACCTAGTTTAACCTCTATTTCAAAACCATTGCTATGAAAAACACCTTCAGTGGCAAGCTGCTCGCTTGTTTTTTCCTATCGGTCTTTGTTTTGTCTTCCTGTAAAAAGCATGATGATCCTGTGACACCGGTTTACAATCTGGATACGCTGTATGCCCATGCTGTGGCGGATGCTATGATTACGGACAGTAACAAGATCTCCAAAAATCTGTGGCCTATTACAGAAAGTAATCCCAATCTTCAATGGAAGACGATTAATGGTCAGACTTATGTACTGATGGCTACTTTTATGCGTTTTCCGACCAGTTATCCAGAAGGCGATTCCATTACCAATACCTGGGGCGAGTCATGGCTGTTTATTCCCAAACAGATGAAAACCCGGATTGGTCAGAGTTTTACGCCCACCTCCGATACGATCCTGCGTGTCAGCCAGCTGCTGGGGCTGCCGCCGGTGAACCCCAAGAGCAATACGCATATTGCGGAAGTGTGGGTGAAGGCCAGTAACCTCTTTCGGCCCGCAGGAGATCCGGCCATCAACACCACTACTGCCGGTCCTGTACTGATTCCTTCTGCGCCGGCGGATTATGTTACGTGGTTTAACAACTACATCATTTATGCGTACTACCGTCCGTTGGTAACGTCAACGGATTACCATTATCCCTGGACGCGGATGGGATATACCTATGACTGGGCTTTTGGAGCTAATAAAGTGGGGTTGAGCGAGTATGTGGAGAAGGCTTCTTCCGGTATGTGGGTGGAGAAAGTACGCAGGGCAGCTGATTACTTCCGTTGATCGGGAGCAGCAGGCCGCCCTGCGTAGCAGGGTAACGGTTACAGATATTTGAAATTTGTTTTCGGCGTGATCTGCAATAAAGTCTGATAGATCAGCTGAATTGTATTTTCGATATCATCCCGTTTTACCATTTCAACGGTGGTATGCATATACCGCAGTGGTAAACTGATCAGTGCGGATGGTGTACCATCGTTGGAATAGGCAAAAGCATCAGTATCGGTGCCGGTGCTGCGGCTTACGGCATGCAGCTGGTACGGGATATCGTTCTTTTTAGCTGTTTTGATGATCAGGTCGCGGAGGATGTTGTGTACAGCAGGGCCGTAGGTGATGCTGGGGCCGCCGCCGCATTTGATTTCCCCTTCAATGTTTTTGTTGATCATGGGGGTGGTGGTATCGTGGGTTACATCGGTGATGATGGCCACGTCCGCTTTAATACGTTTGGCGATCATTTCGGCGCCGCGCAGGCCTACTTCTTCCTGTACTGCATTCACGATATAGAGGCCGAAAGGCAGTTCCTGTTTCTTTTCTTTCAGCAGGCGGGCTACTTCCGCAATCATAAAGCCGCCGATACGGTTGTCGATGGCGCGGCAGATGAAGTAGTCGTAGCTCAGTTCCTCGAAGCCATCTTCAAAGGTGGCTACACAGCCCACATGTATGCCAAGGTCTTCCACTTCTTTACGGGAACGGGCGCCGCAGTCCAGGAAGATGTTTTCTACTTTGGGCTGAGGCTCTTTGCCTTCACCGCTGCGGAGGCGGGTATGAATGGCAGGCCAGCCGAATACGGCTTTTACGATCCCTTTTTCAGTATGGATATTGACTCTTTTGGAAGGCGCGATCTGTTGATCGGAGCCGCCATTGCGGATTACATAGATCAGCCCTTCAGGAGAGATATAGTTTACGAACCAGGAAATTTCATCTGCGTGAGCCTCTATCACCACTTTAAAAGGTGCTTTGGGATTGATGATACCTACTACGGAGCCATAGGCGTCTACCTGGTGCTCATCAATATATGGTGTCAGATATTTGAGCCACAGTTTTTGTCCTTCTTTCTCAAAACCGGTGGGAGAGGGATTATTCAGATAGTCTTTAAGGAATGCCATTGATTCCTTGTTGAGGATGGATTTCTGTTTCTTGGACATAAGAATAGCTTTTTGCGATCGGACAAATGTAGCAAATTACGCTATATGACGGCAGGCTTCTTTTATGCCTGTGCCCAGTAAATCAGGAGATGCAGCAAGGCCGACAGGGCCATGAGTCCATCGAGTACGAAGTAGAACAGGTAATCTGACGGGTTGTGGTGTGCTTTGCGGGTGAGCAGGGCGGTGATCACTATGGGCGCCATCAGGGTAGCGATGACGGGGATGGTTGTTTCAGGGCCGAGGAGGCCGGCAGCAACAGCAGACAGCAACAGGGTGAGGTAATATAAGCGGTTGAGGTTTTTCAGGTCGAGGTAAGTGATCAGGCTGCGGATACCTTCTTTTTTATCGGACTCCAGGTCGCGGTAGTCGAACAGGATACAGATCGCATAAATCAGCAGGAAGCGGTGCGCTGTAAAAAACAGCAGTGGCCAGGAGAAGCCCTGATTGGCCACCAGTGCGGGCAACAGCGTGGTCACGTAGGTCCATACCGCTGTCAGGAACAGGGTTTTGCCGATGGCGATTTTACGCAGCCAGGTAAATGTTTTGTGCGGTACCTTGGGAGCAGAGTAGAGGAAGGTGAGGAAAGCGCCTCCGCTGAGGGCTATCCAGTGTTCCCGTAGTTGCCAGAAATAGAAAAGGGCGCCTGCCAGGCCTATACCACAAAATACGAGCATCATGATACGGTGCCGTTCTCCCCATTGCAGCCGTTCTGAAGAGGAGTAGGTGCCTGGTGTCAGGTACCAGTGAAAATTATAACTACAGATGGTGGAAAAGAATACGAACAGGTAAAAGGTACATTGCGGATAATCCAGGTGAAGTAACTGGTTAGTCTGCCATATCATCAGCAGTGCGCAAAGTGCAATAAAGAGGGATGTGAAAAGGAAAAAGTTAAAAACGGACCGTAACATCTGATAGTATTTACGGATTTAGTGATTTACGGATTTAGGCATTTATGAAATATGAGCATCCGCTAAATTTCCAAATCCGTAAATCACTAAATCCCAAAATGCTACAAAGGTATATTACCGTGTTTTTTTCTGGGCATATTCACCACTTTATTTTCCAGCATTTTAAAGCCTTTGATAAGTTTAGCGCGGGCCTGTTCCGGAATGATGACTTCATCGATATAACCTTTTTCTGCGGCCAGGTATGGGTTGGCAAACCGGTCGGTGTAATCTGTCACCAGTTCATTGGTGCGTGTTTCCGGGTCTGCGGCGGTATCGATTTCTTTTTTGTAGATGATCTCCACGGCGCCTTTGGCTCCCATAACGGCAATCTCGGCTTGCGGGAAGGCGTAGTTGAGATCGGCTCCGATATGTTTGGAGTTCATCACGCAGTAGGCGCCACCGTAGGCTTTACGGGTGGTGATGGTGATTTTAGGTACCGTAGCTTCACAGAGGGCATAGAGCAGTTTGGCGCCGTTGGTGATGATACCGTTCCATTCCTGGTCTGTGCCGGGGAGGAATCCGGGTACGTCTACCAGTACCAGCAGCGGGATGTTGAAGGCATCGCAGAAGCGGGTAAAGCGGGCTCCTTTTACGGAGGCGTGGATATCGAGTACTCCTGCCAGTACAGCGGGCTGGTTGGCCACAATACCGATGCTCCGTCCGGCAACGCGGGCAAAGCCTACAATGATATTGTCTGCAAAGTCTTTATGTACTTCAAAGAAGCTGTCGGTATCGGTGATCTGAGCGATGACTTCCTTCATATCATACGGCTGGTTGGGACTGGCCGGAATGAGGTTGTTGAGGGCGTCCCGCAGTTCGTTGCCCGGCTCATAAGGATATACCGGTGCTGTTTCTTCGCAGTTTTGCGGGATATAGCTCAGGAGTTGTTTGATGTTTTGTATGCATTCCACTTCGTTGCTGCAGGCGAAGTGAGTCACGCCGCTTTTGGTGGCATGTGTCAGGGCGCCGCCCAGTTCCTCAGAAGTCACTTCTTCATGGGTGACGGTTTTTACTACGTTGGGTCCGGTCACGAACATGTAGGAGGTTTGTTCCACCATCATGATGAAGTCGGTGATGGCGGGGGAGTATACGGCACCGCCGGCGCAGGGGCCCATGATGGCGGAGATCTGTGGAATTACGCCGGAGGCGCGGGTGTTACGGTAGAAGATATCAGCATAACCGCCCAGGCTTACCACGCCTTCCTGAATACGGGCGCCGCCACTGTCGTTGAGGCCGATCAACGGAGCGCCGTTTTGCATGGCGAGGTCCATGATCTTACATATTTTACGGGCATGAGGTTCGGAGAGGCTGCCGCCATATACAGTGAAATCCTGAGAAAAGACATAGGTCAGTCTGCCATTGATGGTGCCATATCCTGTGACTACGCCGTCGCCGGGGAATTGTTCCTGATCGGTGGTTATACCTCTGTTGCGGTTGGTCACCAGCATATCCAGTTCTTCGAAAGACCCTTCGTCCATCAGCAGCTGCAGCCTTTCGCGGGCGGTCAGTTTTCCTTTTTTATGCTGTGACGCGATCCGTACTTCGCCACCACCTAACATAGCTTCTTTAATCTTCGACTGTAATTCCTCGATCTTGTTCATGTGTGGAAAAATGAATGATAAAGCTTTAAAAAATAAAGGATTCCCTTTAAGGAATCCCTGATATCTTGTAAATGTAATGCTTTTGAAAGACTATCTGTTCCGCCGGAACGGAAATTTTGGCGTGGGAATGGTATCACTGAAATTGCCGGCGTTGTCGCGGAGGAACACGATATAGTGGGCGCTATCATTGGGTGCAGGGTTATAGGCGGCGGCGAAGTCAATTTCCTGGAATGGCATGATTACGTCGGCTTTTACTTTGTTGCCCCTGTTTTGTCCGATGTTAGGCATTTTAAAGAAGGTCCAGATGGTATCGTGGCTGGTGGCTTGCTGACTGTCTTTGAACATGGCCACGGCGATGCTGTCTTCAATATCTCCGTCACCGTCCTCCACCCGCATGGTGAGTACAAAGGTTTTGGTGGTAGGGGTTATACTGTCTTCAGAATAACTCTTGAAAGATAGCAAAGGTTTGGTGCCGGTTTTATCTTTCTTACAAGCATAGATCAGACCGGCGGCCAGGATCAAAAAGAGGATTTTCTTCATAAAACAAACCTACATTAATTTAGGAAATATACAAATATTCAGCTATCTCTGTCTTCCTCCCGGAAAACGTTTTTTTCGGGACAATTGTTACTTACCGTGGGTAAATTTATTCTTCTCCCTAACTTTGTGGTCTTTTAAAGACCGATATCCATGCGCGTAGTTTCGCCCGACCATATATTCTCACTGCAACACCATGAGCTGGAAACGGCCGCTATTGAGGTGTTTCATTACCAATACCAGGAAAATGAGCTTTACCGTGCCTATACGGATGCCCTGCGTATAAATCCCCGGGAAGTGAAAGGTATCCTGGACATTCCCTATCTGCCGATCCAGTTTTTCAAGACCCATACGGTGGTATGCGGTCAATTTGAGCCACAGCTGGTATTTGAAAGCAGTGGTACTACGCAGACCGTCAACAGCCGCCACCTGGTAAAGGATGGAGCCATCTATACCCGGAGTTTTATGACCGCCTTTGAGCAGTTTTATGGACCGGTGACCGACTATGTAGTGGTGGGGCTGCTGCCTTCCTATCTGGAGCGGCAGCATTCTTCCCTGGTATGTATGGTGCAGGAGATGATTGTACGCAGTGGCCGGGAAGAGAGCGGTTTTTATCTTTATGAGCATGATAAACTGTATCACCAGCTGCAGGCGCTGGAGGCAAGACAACAGAAGGTGCTGCTGATAGGTGTTACCTTTGGTTTGCTCGATTTTGCGGAGAAGTATACCCTGCAGCTGAAACATACGATTGTGATGGAAACCGGCGGGATGAAAGGGCGCCGGGAAGAATGGACCCGTAATGAGGTGCATGATTTTCTGAAAAACAGGTTAGGCGTTGACGTGGTACATGCCGAATACGGTATGACCGAACTATTGTCGCAGGCCTATTCCCGCGGGCAGGGATATTTTGAGACCCCACCCTGGATGAAAGTGTTACTGCGTGATGAAAACGATCCCTTCCAGCTTACAGCCGGCAAAGGTTCAGGGGTTATGAACATTATAGACCTGGCCAATATTTATTCCTGCGCATTTATTGCTACCGAAGATATCGGGAAGATCCATGAGGACGGCCGTATTGAAGTATTAGGCCGACTGGATAACTCCGCCTTGCGTGGTTGCAGCCTCATGGTCAGCTGATACCATTACGAATTATAAATTACGAATTACGATTAAAGTATATTTGATTGTCGTAATTTGTAATTCGTAATTATTCTATGCTTATGCCTATTAAAAAACAGGTTTTACTTCTTGCCTGTATATTGCTGGCCTCTACCCTGCAGGCGCAGTTACTGAAAAAAGTGAAAGACAAGGTGCGTCATCTTGCCGGGGCTCCTGTTGATACCGCGTTAACAGAGGGGCCTTATGAGACGGAGCGCAGCGGCCCGGTCAGCAAGGGGCCTTCCCTGGTCATTGGCGGAGATGAACAGGTGCAGATAGATTCCATATTTGAATTTGATATAGCTGTTTACCAGGAAAGTGAAGCCTGGGAAGGCAGCCAGCGGATGGAGAAAGGAGGGGAGGAGATGATGATTTATTACAGCAGTGCGAGGCCACAGCTGGGCGTACATCTGGTGAGTAAAAGCACGGGGGCGCGGTATCGTTTTTATGCCGATTTTTTAAAGGGGGCCCAGCTGAGCATTACAGCTATTCACCAGGTGGGGGCCGGCACCCGGGAGAAACTGAATCTGCAAACGATGGAGCCGGTATATCCCGGAGAGACGGGCTATCTTAACCGGCTTATCCGGACCGGAGAGAAAAAGGTGATTGCCGGTATAGCCTGTGAAGAATATACGGCTGATACTATACGCCGTGATTCCGCCAGTATAGGAGTTACCAGCAGGGTGCTCACAGCAGCCAGCATCTGGGTGCCACAGGAGCCCCATACGCTGTTTCCCGGTTATGTTTTTATCCCTGATCATTACAAAGACCAGATCGAACAACTCCTCAGGGTGGGTAGTTATCCCCCTGTGGTCCTGCCATTGGAGATGCACCTGGAATACAGCAACGGGGACAAGGTAAATACCTGGACCACCGATATTGTAAGAGGGGAAAGCCGGATGGTAGCAGTATCAGAAGTGATACAATAGAGGGCCGGCCTGCAGCCATGCGGCAGACCGGAGCCCGTCGCGGCGGGCTATTGCCTGCTGCTACTTTGAGCGGCAGCATTGAGCAGTGCCGGTAGTTTGGAAGGATCGTACATCATGTCGGCGAGTGAAGACATATAGGGGAAGGAGTAATGGTCCATGCCGAATTTGTTCAGCAGGTATACATCCAGTTGTTCCGGTGCGGTATGGCCCTGTATATAGTCGCCCACGTAAAAGAGGAAACGTTGTTTTTCCTTTTCAAACAGCAGCACCAGCGCTACTTTGTCTTTAAGCTGGTCGCGGAATGGATTTTTGAATATTTTAAGTGCCTGTGTAAAATGGGCGGTAGTAAGCGGTTCAGAAGGATTGGGCAGCAGCTGGGTGCAGAAATAGTCTACAGCCAGATCATCG
Organism: Chitinophaga sp. HK235; assembly: GCF_018255755.1. Lineage (NCBI taxonomy): Bacteria > Pseudomonadati > Bacteroidota > Chitinophagia > Chitinophagales > Chitinophagaceae > Chitinophaga > Chitinophaga sp. HK235. The sequence goes on from NZ_CP073766.1 coordinate 7,084,303, forward strand.
AAGTAGCTGGTACCGTTGTCTTCTCCCGGATCGTTGTGCCAGGTAGCCCATTGCAATAGTTCTGCCTGGGTGGTGTGGCCGGCCAGCAGTGCTTCCAGCTGATGTATAACTCCTTCACGGGTAGGTGCGGAGTCTTTAGCCTGAGTGAGGGCTCCTACTATCTCCTGGTAATAATCTTCATGCATGTTAGCGGCGGTCCTCAGCAGGAGGCGGGTAACATCTTCTCCGGAATCTTCCGGGTCTACGGGTTGCAGGTTTATTTCTCCGTACAGGTCCTGTAACACTTCCTGTTTAGTTTTAGTTCCACGCAAGTATGCCTTCAGCAATGAAATAAAGTATACGGATGTTACAGGGGGCATCTTATTTTTCATGGGCCTTTTTTAATCACGCAGCAGCGTTCAGGCCAAAAATAGCATAAATTGAATAACATTTATTTGCGTTTTCAGGAAAACTAAAACATTTAATTTTCCGTAAGCTTCCTACAGGCAAGATGATGGCCGCAGTGACACCGGATAAAAACTGGTGCAGTAATTGAGGGGTGACATCACGCCCGCACGCAGAAAATGGCTGTAGTAACCGGCCCGGCACTGACCGGTACAGGCAATCAAACAACAGACTGAGCTTTGACCCCAGCAATCAGACAGCACTCCGCTTTCAGGTATAAGCCATATATCTAACTATTTCACTCAGTTTTTAAATTCACAAAAAATGGAAAAAAAATCGATCAACAAAAAAGTGCTTTTTTCCGGCTCTCTTGTAGCCAGCGCTATCCTGGGTCTTACTGCCCTGCAATCTACAGCTGCCAACCCGGTTAGTTATACTAATCTTGGCTCCGGTGCTGCTGTAAGAAGTGCCCTGACCGGTCATTCCTCCGTTGTCAGTGCTGTAGAGCTTTCTTGCAGTAACCACAAGGATTCCACTATGAAATCCAAGGAAGGCAAATGTTCTCCGGGCAAATGCGCACAAGGTAAATGCGTAGGTCACAAAAAGGGCAAAAAAGGTGGTAAAGGCAAGCCTGCCACTGATACTACCAAGTCCGGCAAATAATTCCTTATCAAAAGGGAAAGGCGGTTACAGGTCTTTCCCTTTATGCTTTTACCCTAAAATACCTGGTCATGGTAGGATTAGGCTTTCGCCGCGAAATTGCGGAAGAGATGATCAGCGGAACACTGATCACTCCTGACTTTGTTGAATTTGCTCCGGAGAACTGGATGAACCTCGGTGGTTACTGGAAAAAGATGCTGCGCCGGGTGGTGGAAAAATATCCGGTACTCTGTCATGGGCTTTCCTTGTCTGTCGGCAGTCCTGAAGAGCTGGATAAAACATTCCTCCGTTATGTGAAGTCTTTTCTGGAAGAATATAAAATACAACTGTACTCGGAACATCTGAGTTATGCCAAATGCAATAATGCCCATCTCTATGATCTGCTGCCAATGCCTTTTCGGATGGACGCTGTAAAACATATAGCCGGGCGTATCCGTCAGGTGCAGGACTTTCTTCAAAGGCCGCTGGCTATGGAGATCATCTCTTATTATACATCGGTGGTGCCGGAAATGAGCGAGATTGACTTTATCAACGAAGTGGTGGCACAGTCTGACTGTCAGTTGCTGCTTGATATTAATAACATCTATGTCAATGCCTTTAATCACCATTACGATGCGAAGGCATTTATTTCACAGCTCCCCCTGGATAAAGTAGCTTATATACATATGGCCGGTCATGAGCAGGTATCTCCGGATATGATACTGGACACGCACGGGAATCCGATTGCAGATCCGGTATACGATCTGTTTGAATGGGCTATCCAGCGGATAAAACCGGTGCCGGTATTGCTGGAACGGGATAATAATATTCCGGCTATGGAAGAGCTGGAGGCAGAGCTGACGCGGCTGAAATCTATTTGTCAAAAACAATGGAAACAAAAAAATGAACTCGTTGCCTGACACATGGCAGCTGCAACAGCAGTTTGCGGACCATTGCCGCACCGGTGACAAAGTAAAGTTGCCCGGTGTGGCCAAAGACCGTCTTGCCCACTATCGCCGTACTATCCTGCATACGGTAAAAGCTACCATGGAAACAGCTTTCCCGATTACCTGCACCAATATCCCTGCCCGTAAATGGGATAGCATGGTCAGCACTTTCTTTGCCAAGCATGCCTGCCAGTCGTACCAGCTATGGAAGATGCCGCTGGAGTTTTATACTTATTCGGTTGAAAACAGCTGGGACGAAGTATATGGCATACCGTACCTCAATGATCTGCTCGGATTTGAATGGGCGGAGATAGAAGTGTTTAATATGGAAGATATTGCCCCGGCTCCTTTCACGCAGGAAGGCAGCTGGCTGGAGACACCACTGGTGCTGAACCCGGAGTACCGGTTGCTGTCATTTAGTTATCCGGTGCACCTGGAAGCGAAGGCTGCCCGGTTGCTGAAACAGCAGGGAGCCTGGTTTGTGCTGCTGTACCGGGAAGCGACCAGCGACCATGTACAGTTTACCGATCTCTCGCCCTGGCTGGCTTTTGTAGTGGAGCAGCTGGTACAGGGAGTAACGGTGAGGGATATACTGGATTATTCGCCACAGCTTGGTATAACGTTGACAGATACACTGGAAAAAGATACGCTGGCATTTTTAGGCAATATGCACCGGCAACATTTTGTGCTGGGCTTTCAATCCTGAATCATGCGTTTTTATGCTGCTTATGCGCGCCGGCTTTCGGCGCTGAAAGATATTCCCCTATTGTTGTTACGGCTGGTGCTGGCTTATGGTTATTATCATCCGGCACTGCTGAAGTGGAAAGATATCCACAGTATTGGGGACTGGTTTGGCCAGTTGCATATTCCTGCGCCCTATATCAATGCTTATGTGGTGGCTGTTACGGAAACCCTGGGCATCATTTTGCTAACGCTGGGACTGTGGGTGCGTTATATTACGCTGCCGCTGATGGTCAGTATGGTGGTGGCCATTATTACAGTGCACTGGGCCAATGGTTTTGAGGCTGGTGACAATGGTTTTGAAATCCCTCTTTATTATATTCTCATGTTATTTACCCTGTTAGTGTATGGAAGCGGTAAAATAGGGTTGGATGCACTGTTGGAGCGTAACCGTAAGTAACCGTTAGGGCTATACTACGATGTGCTGACCGCCGGATCAGCTGGCTATAGGGAAGGAGTAATTACCCAGGCTGCAATCGCGGAACTGTTGCATAATCTCCAGACCTTCTTCATAGGTGTCTGGTTTGACTACAAAAGCTTCTGCACCCAGTTTGATACACTGTTGTTTCTGTATCTCATTCAGGAAAGTAGAATAGATAATAACCCGGATATCCTGGTACCGGGTGTGCTGTTTTAACAGTTCCAGTGTTTGCGTGCCCGTAAGCCGGGGCATGTTCAGGTCGAGGATGATGAGTGAGGGTAATGGCTTTTCGTATAGTGCATCCAGGTATTCGAGTGCCATCATTCCATCCTGTACAAAATGGATGTTATCTGAAAAAGAAAGCTCCCTGCACATCATTTCCATAATGAATACGTCCTCAGGGTCATCGTCGGCTATGAGGATCTGTGCATATTTCTGCATGTTAGGACAAATATTTTTATAACAATAAGTTAAAAATCTACCAGCAAAGCGGATGCCTGACGCTATACTGCTGCCAGCAGGCATTTTGCGGGGTATAACCGATACTTTCTGCGGTATCACGTCCTTGACGGGCTACAAAATGTGGAAGAATGTCAGCGCCACAGAAAGAAAACAGAATCCGGTTGTAAATTGCTGCTAAAACAAGCTACATATGAAAAAGTACCTGATGATGATATTGTCCGTTGGTATAACGGTCACGGCTGTAGCCCAGGTAAAAGTGCCTGCAGCAGCCAAGGCAGCTTTTGAAAAGGCTTATCCCGGAGCTGCCAAAGTGAAGTGGAGCAAAGAAGGGGTTGCTGATACTGAAGTAAGTTTTGTGCATAACGGAAAACATCAGTCTGCTGTTTACAATCAGGCAGGCATCTTGCAGGAAACAGAAGAGACGATTGCTGTATCAGCTTTGCCGGCAGGCGTTACCGCTTATGTAAAGGAGCATTATAAGGGTGCCCGTATTGCAGAGGCGGCAAAGATTACCAAAGCCGGTGGCGAGGTAAATTATGAAGCTGAAGTGAACAGAAAAGATGTGTTGTTTGATACCAATGGCAAATTTCTGAAAGAAGTAGTAGAACATTAAGCATGAGCAAATGCGAATGATGGGTGTGTTGCTGTAATGGCGGCACACCTTTTTTAATGGCGGATTTTCATTCAGGAATTACGAATGGAAGGGAAATCGTCCATTCGTAATTCCTGATTACTACCAGGGAATAGTTTGCCACTGATGGGTGAAAAACTGCAGGGTGGGCACTTCTTCCAGTGCTGCCTGTACAATAATCCTGGCGCCTTCAGGGATTTCCAGCAAAGCATCGGCGGTGCCCATGGTGGTCTTCACCCAACCGGGGCTCACCGTATAGGCGCTGACGGTAGTAGCACGCAGGGCTTCCTGCAAATACACCGTTAGCAGGTTGACCATTGTTTTGGAACTATTGTAACCGAATTTTTTTACATGGTAGATGGGAGATGCAGGATCGGCCTGTAACTGAATGCTGCCCAGCTCGCTGCTCAGGTTGATGATGCGTCCGGCGTTGCTTTTCAGCAGGAGAGGAAGCATAGTTTGGGTGAGCAGCAGTGTGCCCCATACATTGGTGTCAAAAACAGCTTTGAGCTCTTCTATGTCAGCCTGCAGGATGGTATTGGCCATTCTTTGAGCTGGCAGCCGGGCCGGGCTGGCATGCGTGATGGCAGCGTTGTTAATGAGGATATCCAGGTGGCCATACAGGTGATGGATCTTTTCGAAGAGTGCCTGTATCTGTTTGGGCTGGCTGATATCCAATGGGAGGAAGGTGGCGTGGGGATATTCGTGTTGTAAGCTGCGGACGGCAGCTTCACCTTTTACAGGGTCGCGGGAAGTGAGGATAACCTTTACTCCCTTTTGCAGTAACTGCCGGGCGGCTTCCAGGCCCAGCCCGCGGTTGGCGCCGGTGATGAGCGCAATCTTTGCTGACATAATGATGTGTTTTATACAACAAAGCTCAGGAACATCCGGGCGCCGGAAATTGTCTTAAGGCAATTAATGGAAGCTCAGGTTTGCATACGGCGCCGTAGCCGGCTGAGAGAAGAGGGGGTGATGCCGATAAAGGAGGCCAGATGTTTCAGTGGTACCCGTTGCAGAAAACGAGGGTGTTGTAACAGCCGGTTGTACCTTTCCTGCGGGCTGTCGAGCAGTAGTGAGGTCGCTCTGCACATGGTGCCTACCAGTATTTCTTCCATCAGTTTCCGCCCGAAGGATTCGAATCCGGGGATCTTTTGATAGAGTGTATGCAGATGATCGTAGTGAATGCTGGCTATTTGGGAATGCTCCAGTGCCTGGAGGTAATAGCGGGAGGGCTGTCGTGTGAGGAAGCTGGCCGGTTCGGTGATCAGGGTGTTTTCAAAAACAAGCCAGGTGGTGGTTTCATTACCGGCTTCATCTATGGCAAAAAGCCGGAAGGCTCCTTTCAGGATGATGGAAAGTGTGTCACAGGTTTGTCCTCTCCGGAGGATAACGGTATCTGCCGCAATTTCTCCGAAAGAAAATTGTTGCAATACTTTTTCAAGGTCCTGATCGGACAGGTTGCAGTAGCGAGTGATAAAATCAGCCAGTAGTTTTCTGTTGTCCATCGGGCTGAAATTAGCTATTTAATTTAACAGTTTACAGGCATATGAATGGTTGGCCTGGCACCACCTTTGTTTTCCGGTAGATAAAACCATGCGATATGAAAAAGGTATTATTTATCGCGTTAGTGATCGCTGGTAGTTTGTTATACCAGGGTGCGTTACAGGCGCAGGTGAGGGTGAATGTGAATTTTAATGTTGGCAGTCAGCCTGTATGGGGGCCGGTAGGGTATGATTATGCCCAATACTATTATTTTCCGGACATAGACACCTATTATGATGTTGCCAGCCAGCAGTATATATACCTTAATGGAGGAAGCTGGATGTTTGCGCCCACTTTACCACCGCGTTATAACTTTGACTTGTACAGGGGATATAAAGTGGTTATCAATCAGCCAAACCCCTGGATGCATGATAATGTGTACAGGAATAAATATGCGCGTTACAGGGGGCAGGAATGGTATGGCAGACAGCCGATCATCCGGGACAGCCGGGACAGCAAGTACTTTATTGTGAAAGGACATCCGATGTACGGCAAGGGTAATGAACAGATGCATGCACGTGGACATGAGGATCATGGTGATCATGGTGAAAGAGGACATGGGCATGATCACGGGCATAACTAGTAAAAATTATTAGAGCAGATACAGGAGAATGAGGAATGGCCGGTGTTTTGCCGGCCATTCTTTTTTATGAAGGTATTTTACAGCTGCTGCCGGTCAGTGTTTTTTCGGCTGCGATAGCTTTAGGAAAGAGGATATTGTTTTCGAGGTGTATATGCTGGTGCAGGTCATCCTGGAATTCCTTGAGTAAGGCGTAGGTGACACGATAGGTGTTGCAGGCATTTTCAGGTGGCGTGTAGTTGTTACTCAGCTCTGCTATTTTGCGGAAGCGTTCCCCTTCCTGGTCGTGTTCGCCCATCATGACAGCGATGGGTTTTTCTACTTTGCTGACAGCGCCGGATTCGAAGTATTCGCCTGCCTCCTGTTTTTTGACAATTTCCCGGATGCGGGGGAAGAGTATCAGCTCTTCCTTTTCCATGTGGGCGGTGAGTTCTGCAGCAGCGGCGGTAAACAGGGCCGCTATCTGCCACAGTTCGGGATGCTGTTGTCCATGTACCTGGCAGACTTTTCTCAGGTATTCGTGGAGGACTGGTATTTTTTGTGCGACATAATGGTGGTGTTTACGGACAATATGTTCTGCGAGCTGATCAAGCGGCCATATGTGGTAGGTCTGGATACTACATACAGGCGTTGCCGTTATATCATGCAGTTCGTTTAGGATAGGGGCCATGTCGAGTTTTTTTTCCGTGCAAACCTGGCCTATGGCCCGGTTTCCTTTGCAGCAGAAGTCGATCCCGTGGTGGCGGAAAACGTCGGCAGTGCGGTAGTCGGTGGCTACCAGTTGGCCAATGATGGTGTTTTCATTGATTTCCATAAATAGCTATTTTATTGCTGTGGTACTATTGTAATAGGTGATCTTGGAGAGGAACATCTGCGCCATTTTTTCTCCCCGCCAGCAGGCTTCGCTGGCTTTAGGTCCGTCAAAATGCTGTGTTACCGTTTCCCGGAAAAGCAGCTGCCAGCGGTCAAAATGGGTTGCATTCACGGGCATTTGGGCATGCGGCCAGAAAGGGCTGCCATGGTAGGTATGGTTGTCCAGCAGCACTGTTTCCCAGAAGCGGTACATTTTGTCGAGATGCTCAGGCCAGCGGTCTTGTATGATACCATTGAAAATAGGCCCCAGCAGTTCATCGGTACGGGCTTTCCCGTAGAAGCTGTCTACCAGCAGGCGGATATCGTCAAGGGAGGAAATGTCTTTTAGTTGCTCCATGATAAATAAATACATTTTTGTCCTTAATTAGGAATCGCGTTCAGGCTGATTAAGGAGATCCTGCAACAAAAGTAAGTATATTCATTTTAATAAAGGACAAAAATATCTTTAATTGAATAAAATAAAAACGGCGCCGGTGATGTGGCGCCGTTTTAGCGGGGAAGTTTTTTTAGACTTGCTACTGGCATTTGGGCTATGGATGTAGGCTTTATGCCGCTGCGTATTATTTTTTTAGACTTGCGGCTGGTATCCGGCAATGGATGTAGCCTTAGTTCAGCCATGTATTATTTTTTTAGACTTGCTGCTGGTATCCTGGCTAAAGATATAGCCTTCGTGCAGCTGCGTATTAATTCTTTTTCAGGGAATAATTACCGTTGGCATCCTGGCTAAGGGTATATCCTTCGTTGAGCTGAAGTTTCCAGCCTTGTCCGCTTACCTCACGGACAGTAAATGCCTGCGGGAGGCTCACTGTTACCTTGTCCCAGTTGGTGCCCATCAAAGCGCCGTTGGTTACGGTGAGAATGCCCCATTTGTCGGATATCCGCATAGTAGGGTATACGGTACCGTATCCTTCCAGCGGTACGATGTTGCTGGGATTAAAGGATACACTCATTTTTTCGAAACGGAGGTCGGTATGTGGCTGTGTGATGAAGATGCGGGTATAGGCAGCGATCTGTTCCTGTATACGGACTTCCCTGGCTGTTTCCGCGACTATGATGGCTGCTGCATCGTATTGTCCGGCTTGTGCAAGGGCGGCGGCTTTGATATCTTTGGGCATCGTGAGGTGGAGGCCTTTGATCAGCAGGGGCGTCAGTTGGGAATGGCTGTTGAGGAGCTTGTTCCAGCCAGGTGTGGCCTGGGCCAGCAGGTAACCATATACCGGAATGGTCTGATACGGGAACGACCGTACGAAAGTAGGATACTCCAGAAAGGACTGTAGGTATTGACCGAAGTGTGCCTGTGCATCCTGTTTATTCCGGTTGCAGACCATCATCCCGGTATATTCGGCTATGCCTTCGTTCAGTTCCAGCGCGTTTTCCGTTGTATCGGCGCCGGGGAAAAGGATATAGCGGTATTGGCGGAATGTCATGGCATTGGTGAGATGCTGCCGGCGTTCTGCGGAAGAGGTGGCCTGCAGCGCTTTTTGCAGGGCATTGAGTTCGAGGCGCAGATAGAGACGGCCATCCTTTTTATCGAGGTGGTTGTTGGTCGGGTCTTGTGGGGTAAAATGGAGAGAAGGCTGTGCTCTGTGGAAGAGCTCATGCGCCATCAGATTTACCCTTTCTGCTTTGCCGGTGGGGAGGGGCAGCTGAAGCATGGCCCAGTCGCGGCCTTCCCAGTGGAAGGAGGTGTTGGCGGTATTGAACTGCTTTGGCAGATTGCCGGTGTACACCGATCCTTGTTTTTGCAGTTTGCCGGAGCTGTCCGGCATATTGGTGATGATCTCCCGGGTGGCCGGGTTTACCAGCAACATAGGGCCATAGAGGTCGATGCCCCATATCTGTTTTTGTAGCCGGGTGGCGGTGGCCGCTTCGTCGAAGTAGTTTTGCATTTGGGTGGCTAGGGAATCCTGTTGCTGGCAAAAGGTTTTGCCGGCAGTGCTGCATAGCAGGAGAGCGGCGAGGTAAGCAGATTTCATAAGTTTGAATTGTTGCTAATTACTGTTGCAGGGTGTATAGATAAAGTTGTTATTTCAGGTAGCTTCCTTTCTTCAGTATTTCCGCCCATACAGCATATCCTTCCGGTTTCAGGTGCAGTCCGTCCATCGTAAGCTCAGCACGGAGATGATTATCTGCGTCGAGGAAATGGGGATACAGGTCTATGACGGTTACATGTTTGTAATGAAACTGCCTGATCTGATCGTTGAGCCATTGGATATGTTCATCTTTTCCGTAGTGGTTTTTGAATTTGTTGAATGAACTGTTGACCGGCAACAGGGTATAAAAATAGATCTGTGTTTTCCGGGATCCTTCCCTGATGCGGCCGATGATGGTTTTATAATTACGGAGGATGATGCTGTCAGGTATATTTCTGGAGATATCGTTAATGCCGATCAATATAAATACTTTAGCTGGTTTGCCGGTGATTACTTCGTTTAGTCGTTCCAGTACCCCGAAGGTGATGTCGCCGGAGATGCCTCTGTTGACCGCATTGGGGAGCGACAGCAGTTTAGCCCAGTCGGTGCCGGCGGTGATGCTGTTGCCCAGGAAAACAAAATCTTTGCGGGTAATTTTTTCAGTATTAAATCTGGCCACCAGTTCCTTGTATCTGGTGGGGCGGTGAGTACTGTCCCAGGCAGGTGTCTGGGCTTGTGTCTGCGCTCCGATAAGTGTGGCGGCGAGTAATAAGCCGGCAAAGGCCCGATTCCGTAGGGTAATAAGGCGGAGTAGTAAAGCTGTCATTCGTTATGAAGATGGATAATCAAAGTTAGAAAATCCGGTTAGTTTTTAAGAATGGAAACAGTGGCAGCGGTGCCGCTGATCCAGCAGCGGTTGTTTTCGAAGCCGCTAACATCATCCAGCACAAATGCAGGGCTGCAGGGTGTTGACACGGACATCTTCATCTCTTCACAAAAAAAAGATAAACTACGCTTTAATATTTTATTATGCAAGGGGGAGGATATATTTATCAGGGTAATGAGTTGACTATTTTGTGGGATGAACTGCTATAATGCTGAGGAGCATATTGCAGTGAATATATTAACTGACCTATGAATAAAAGATGCCCGGCAACTGGGCGCAAAAACAGCGCTGTCTGATACTTAGCTTTTCTGCAAAATTTTAAGGAGCGAAAGCTGTTCTTCGTAGTATTGAAGGGAGAGGCCGGACACGTGCAGCCATTGTTGCCTGAGTTGTATCCAGTGCGGGAAATGCCGGCTGCAGTGGTTGGTACCGTTGATGGTGTCCAGATACAGCAGGGCTTCCATCACACATTGCTGGTCGTAGTGCAGTTCCGGTTTCTTCAGGTAATAGAGGAGGTAGCTGTCGAGGTAATCGATGCTTTTGCTGGTATTGAAGCTGGCCAGTACCAAGGCGTATATGCGTCCCTGATATTGCTCATTTTTGAGAAACCGGGTGCCAATGATATCTATCAGGTCGGTATAATTGTTGACTGCAGCCAGATAGGCGCCTACTTTTCTGGTCTGCCAGTTGGAATCGCCCAGCAATAAAGTTGTCAAGTCGTGTGTGATGAGTGGCTTGATATTTATAAAGGGTTCTATCCATTCGTCATTGCCGGAGCCAACGTTCATATAGTAAGGCTTTACCCATTGATGAATAATGTTTAACGGCAGTTCAGAATTATTTTGATGAGAAGGCAGATTGGCAAAGGGAGAGTGTTGTTGGACAAGGTTTCCGCCCGCATGGAGGTCGGTCAAATGCTGCAAATCGTTCATGGTATAGGATAGCTTAATTACGGGTAATTTACGGGGATTGAAGTAAAATAACAAATGAGATGGATGGAGATATTTTTGTAGATTTAAAGATATCCCTGACCGTTAGATGACAATGACTTATGGAAATTGTATCCACCCACACGCTGAGCGATCATTTATTATCCAAGGCTATTTATTTGATGATTCCGCTGGGACTGTGTATGACCGGCGAAGGAGTCATGATGGGTGTGCCGCTGCTGCTAGTCATGGTTTTATACAGATTAAACCAACGTTTTACAACTGCCTTGCGCATCCATGACGACCATATCGAGGTCCGTTATTTTCGGTTTTTCCGGTATAGGCAGGTCCGTTTTAATATAGCCGATACCGTACTGGAGATACACCGATACGATGATGTACCTGTGCGTGACTATAGCGGCTTAATGAGAGGACGCTGTTATTATTGGCTGCATATTCTTCAGCGAGGTGAAATAAGGTATCATGTTGATAGCAGAAAAGGGTTTGGCAAAGATGCCCTTATGCAGTTCCTAAACGCCTTTGCAGCAGCCAGGGCAGCAGTCTGAGGTCAATTTGTCTATTTACCCGGCAAAACTGTCCACACGTCAAATATCTTTTCTGAAGGCCCGGCTTCCGGGTAGGTTTGCATAAAACTGATCACATGCAAACAACCTCCCGACAAACTTATCTCGACTGGTTACGGATCATCGCCATTGCCGGCGTACTGTTTTTTCATTCTGCCATGCCGTATGTAGCAGAGTGGGGGTGGCATATTAAAAACAATGCCACCAGTCATGCATTGCTGGAGATGAATGATTTCCTGCACCGTTTCCGGATGCCACTGTTGTTTTTTATTTCAGGTACCGTTAGTTATTATATGCTTCAAAGCCGTAGTGGTGGCGGTTTTCTGGGGCTTCGTTTTCGCCGTTTGTTTGTGCCCCTGCTAGTAGGTGTGCTAGTGATAGTGCCGCCGCAGGTGTACATGGAGCGGGTAACGCAGGGGTATAAGGGTAATTTCTGGGATTTTTATACTACAATGTTTGGTACCGGAGCCTATCCCAAAGGTAATATGAGCTGGCATCACCTCTGGTTCATCTGTTATCTGCTGGCATATGACATCCTCTGTGCGCCCTTGTTTGTGTGGCTGGTATCTCCCAAAGGAAAAAAATGGCTGCAGAAGCTGAATCCTTTGGCTTCGGGCTGGTGGGTATATATACTGATGGTGCCCAGTGTGGTTTCTCATGCTTTCCTGGCCCGTATGTACCAGCAAACCGGTGATCTGATCCATGATTACGCTTATTTCCCTTATTATCTGTGGTTTTTACTGGCTGGTTTTTGCTGCATTGCCAATCCGCTGCTGATGGACAGTCTGGAGCGTAACCGCCGTACTTCTTTTGCCATCGCTTTTGGCAGTCTGATGCTGATCAACTATTTCCGTTGGAACGGGCTGGAGCCGGATTATGGCTGGCAGGGTCTGTCGGGATGGTCATTTACAGCCCTGGCCGTTGTGAGTGCCTGGATGTGGGTATTTACAGCGATTGGTTATGGTAAAAGATATCTGCAGAAAAAAAGCAGGGTGCTGGATTATGTCAATGAGGCGGTTTATCCCTTTTATATTCTGCATCAGACTGTTATTGTGATACTGACTTTTTACCTGGCCAATTTGAAGGAAGATATCGGATTGAAATATATCTTTACCGTAGCGGTCACTTTCTTTATCAGTATGAGTATTTTCCACTTGTATATCAGGCCTTATCCGGTGATGCGCTTCCTGTTTGGGATGAAGCCGGCTAAACGAAAGGTGGTCCCGGAGAAGGCTGCAACCGAAATTGTATTACCTGAAATGTCGAACATATAATATGAAATTTTTCTGGAGATATATTTTCCCGGCCTTATATGGTCTGATGGCTTACTTCACCATCCGGCTGCTGACAGACAGCGTTACCGGCATGCAGTTCTGGAAAAGGTCCTGGGGGTTAAATAGTATTGAAATGGCTTTCAGCATACTGATGGGGTTTATGTTCTTGTGGGGCTATCATCTTGTGTTTCATTATTTCAATAAAAAATGGCAGGACAATTTTTCTGCTAAAAGAATCTGTCAGGAGCTACTGGGTGTGTTTTTGATCAATCTGGTGGTACAGAATACATTTATGATACCGATGGTAGCCCTGACAGATGATGGTCTTCAATGGTATGATGCGGTAGATGTGAATATCATTCCTTTGTTTTATGCGCTGATTTATTATGGGGTGAGACGGAGCTACGACTATTCCATGGCTTATGCGGAGAACAGGCTGCAGCTGGAGAAAATCACGAACGACAAGCTGGAAACGGAGCTGAAGTTTTTACGGGCACAGTATCATCCGCATTTTCTGTTCAATGCGCTGAATACGATCTATTTTCAGATGGATGAAGATGTGGCGGCTGCCAAAAAAACGGTGGAGAAATTTGCGGACCTGCTGCGTTATCAGCTGTACGACCAGCAGGAAAAGGTATGTATCAGTCATGAAATACAGTATCTGCGGCATTTTGTGGAGCTGCAGAAAATCCGTTCTTCCAGGAAACTGCAGTTACAGGTATATTTTGATGAGCAGTTACAGGATGAAAAAGTATATCCGTTACTGTTTCTGCCGCTGGTGGAAAATGCGTTTAAACATATCGGCGGCGAATATCAGCTGCAGTTGCTGCTGCGCAAGCAGGGCGGGGAGATCAGCTTTTATGTGGAAAATTCCCTGCCGGCAGCGGCACCGGATTTACCGGAAATGGATATTGAAAGAAAAAGCGGTATCGGTTTGGAGAACCTGCAACGCAGACTGGAATTGCTTTATCCCGGTAGACACAGTTTTTCTGCAGGCGTACGGCAACAACAATTTATAGCAGAATTAAAACTAACGATCAACGAATGAGCAACGTGACTATACGCTGTGTGATCACAGATGATGAACCATTGGCTGCCAGAGGAATACTGGGGTATGCGGAGTGTACCGGTTTTTTACAGGTAGTGGCAGTATGTGAAGATGCCATACAGTTGAATTCTGTCCTGAAACAGCAGCCGGTAGACCTGTTGCTGCTGGATATAGAAATGCCTAATATCAATGGTATAGAATTCCTGAAGAACTATCCCAATCCACCTAAAGTGATTTTTACCACTGCCTATGAACGTTATGCCATCCAGGGCTTTGACCTGGACGTGCTCGATTATCTGCTGAAGCCGGTATCTTTTGAGCGGTTTCTGAAAGCAGCCAATAAGGCATATGATTTTTTTGCAACGCAGCATAATACAGCAGCACAGCCGTATTTCTTCATCAAGTCTGACAAAAAGCTGGAGAAGGTTTTATTTCAGGAAATTTTGTTTGCCGAAGCACTGGAGAATTATGTGGCTGTTTATACCACAGACCGGAAAATCATTACACATGCCACTTTAAAATCGGTCGTGGAAATGCTGCCGGCTCAGCAGTTCATACAGCCGCACAAGTCGTATGTGGTGAATATCCAGCATATCAGTGCTATCGAAGGCAACGTGCTGCATATGGGCCCGCATCAGGTACCTATCAGCAAATACCAGAAGGAAGAGGTACTAGAGAAGATTGTGAATAACCGCTTGCTGAAGAAGTAGCTGGTTGATCCTGCTACGAATTGGCACTTCAATTGATGCCCTTCCTTAAAAAATACCATCATGAAAAAACTTTGTATTCCAGTGCTGGCAGTAGTGATGATGGCCTGTGGACAGCGGGGGAAGGAGGCGCGTCATGACAGTACGGAAACCAGAGAAGAAATGACCCGGACGGAAGAAAAAGAAGGCAGTTTTCTGGAACGTATGGCTGCGTTTGATCTGAAACAGATCCGGTTAGGCGAGGTCGCTGTACAAAGAGCGACAGATGATCGGGTGAAAAAATTCGGGAGTGATATGATAAAACAGCATACCGCTTCCACGCTGCTATTACAGGACATAGCGCATAAAGAAGGCGTTAACCTGGTGCCGGAGCTGTCAAGGAATGACCAGGACGAAGTAGGGCTGTTAAATGAAAAAAACAAAGATGATTTTGACCGGGCTTATATCAGGCGGATGGTGCATGAACAAAAGATGATGATTGAAAGATTGAATAAGGATACCAATGACAAGGATACTGCTATCCGGTCATATGTGCAGAAAACACTGCCCGTGCTGGATGCCAGTATGACTGAGGCAAACAAGATCCTGGAAGATATGCGTAAACAGATGAATAACCGGAATATCTCACATGATTAAGAACAGGATTGTTATTTTATGATAAAATAAATAAATGTAACCTGTTGTGTTTTATGCAATTAGATTTTATATTGCAGTATAGCAGATTACTAATTCTATGGATGTGCAAATGTACCGTGTTGTGTTGGTGGAAGATAATGAGATGGTCAGTAAAACAATCAGCCACACACTGTCAACAGCTACGCGTTATCAATTAGTGAGCGCATATGATCGTTGCGAAGATGCTTTGCAGTATCTGGACCATGACATGCCTGACATTGTGCTGATGGATATCCGGTTGCTGGGGATGAACGGTATTGAAGGTACTTCCCGGATTAAAAAGAAGTTGCCCAGATGCATTGTGCTGATCCTTACTGCAGCAGAGAATGATGAGCTGATCTTTAGTGCATTGAAGGCCGGAGCAGTAGGATATATTCTGAAAGATGAAAACATTCGCCGGCTTGTTCCTTTGCTGGACGAGGCTTTGGCTGGAGGAGCA
Source organism: Chitinophaga sp. HK235 (assembly GCF_018255755.1). Classification (NCBI taxonomy): domain Bacteria; kingdom Pseudomonadati; phylum Bacteroidota; class Chitinophagia; order Chitinophagales; family Chitinophagaceae; genus Chitinophaga; species Chitinophaga sp. HK235. The sequence goes on from NZ_CP073766.1 coordinate 7,099,978, forward strand.
CCCATGAGTCCTTCGGTAGCCAGGATGGTGGTACAGTCTTTTCAGCGGCAACAGGATTCACCCTTGTCAGAGAGAGAAGTACAGGTGATGCAGGGGGTGGCAGAAGGTAAAAGTTATACCCGTATTGCAGATGATTTATTTCTGAGTAAAGAAACCATTAAGAGCCATATAAAAAATATTTTCCAGAAGCTGGATGTTAACAACAAAGCCGACGCTATCCGTGTGGTGAATGCCCGTAACTGGATCTGATCCTTCCTTTTTTACAGACTTTTTTATCCCCGAGGTTTAAAAATCCCCCCAACGGGGTGATAACGTATATCCCACACCGTCGTACTTTTGCGCCGTACTTATAAAAAATGCAGTTACCCACGCATTCCTCGATATACTCCCAATCTGTTGCCTCATAAGGAAACACAATAACAGAGCATCGCGCATAAGTGCAGATACCCGAATCATATTAATACGATGGTGAATATATTATCATACAGGCATCCCTTCCTGTTGCTGACAGCCCTTTGCATCTTCCTTTCCCAGATGTCACCTGTTGCACAGGCACACGACACCCGAACTAACGGTGACGCACCTACCCGTGCTGCATTAACTCAGGCCATCGCTTCTTCCTACGGCACACTTTATTTTTCAGAACAAGCCAAACTGTTGCAGGAAGCGAAAGCTGCTGCCAATACCGCAGCCATCGATAATCTGCTGAATACACCGGTTACTGCAGCCTCCCGTTATGAGTTGCTAAATCGTATAAGTGAACTGGAACTGCAGGAACGCCAGCGTAATAATGGTCTTAGTCTTAATGGTGGTTTCCAGCAGAACTTCAAATCAGGTCTCAGTTTCGAAGAAGATATGTACTTCCGCAACCGCGCTTATGCCGGTATCGACTGGGCTTTGCTGGGAAACAAAGGTTTTTTTGACAAAAGCAGGAGCACTGCAAAAGCGAAAGTAGATCAGCAGATCAATGACCTGTTGCAACAAAAACAGGTACGTCAGGAAGCTTATCCGCTGCAGCTGCGTTACCTCACCTATATTTTCACCAGGGCAAGAGAAGCCCTCACCCAGGAACGCCTGCAGATGCTGGAGGCGCATACCGCCCTGGCTGCCGATATGTATCAGGTACGTCTGTTGCCTTCCGAACAGCTGATCCGCCTTAAAGGTGAAGCAACTGCCTGCCGGCAGTTGCTGGAAGACCTGCGTAACTTCCGCACTTCCCTCGCTGCCAGCATGGGTAATACAGTCCCTGACACAACACTGAATGTAGCCACGCTTCCCCTGCTGGAACTGAATCCGGGTGCACTCGTAGCACAACAGCCCGCAAACGCCCAGCTGACAGACCTTTACAAACAACAATATGAATTAAGCCGCAAACAGAGCAGCAAAGTAAATCTGCATACCTGGTTGCGCTATAATAACTACACCGGCAATTCCGGCAGTGCCCGCAACTTCGGTAGTACCGGCCTCACCGTGGCAGTACCGCTGACCGGCAAAAGCAATGTAAAAGCATTAGCTGAGCAACAGGCCCTGCTGCAACAGCTGGAAAATGACAACAACGAACAGGATCATCTGAACGGCCTGCTGAACCTCAGCTACGAGTATACGGACGCGTTACACCGTTATCAGGAAGCTTATGGTCAGCAGATGTACCTGCTGGAAAAAATAAGAAAAGAGTCTTTAAAAGCTTCGCTGGACAGTGCGCACTTCAGCCCTGTTTATGGTATGGACCTGGTACGCCAGTACTATGCTGTAGCCTACGAAATGCTGAGCACCCGTCAGCTGCTGTATATGAAGCTGGTGAAAGCGCATTGTCTTTCTGAGAACAAAAGCATTATGGAATATACCAAACCGGTAAAGCTGGAACCCGTATTACAGCCATATGCCGGCCAGCGCTCCATATACATCTGGAGTGAATCTTTCAGTCAGTACAGTAATAGTGTTATCCTGGCTTACATGGGTAACAACCATATTACAGAGGCGATTTTATCGCCAGGTGAAATGAAAGATAACAGCAAGCTGACGACCTTTTTACAGCAGGCAGCCAGGCAAGGTATCGCTGTTACAGCACTCATCGGCAACAACAAACTGCTGAACAGCACGAAAGGAGAGCAGGAGCTGGTACAACGGCTGGAAACATTAAAAGCTGCAGGTTTTGTGCGCTTCCATCTGGACATAGAACCACATGCGCTGCCCGACTGGCGTCAGCAGAAAGATGCCTACCTGCAGCGTTTACAGCAACTGGTATCTGCCGCTGCCCAATGGTGTGCCCGTAATCACTTCGATGCCCCGGCCGTGAGCATCCCGGTGTTTTATCCGGAATCTTTTCTGCAGGCAATGGCACAACAAAATATTACCGTATATGCGATGGCGTATGAACGTAAAAGTGCCGATGATGTACTCCAGCGTACTGCCGCCGCCCGCGCCATACTGGGGCATCATCTGGTAATCGTACTGAGCGCAGCCGATTACGATAATCGCAACACTATGGAGCAATGGATACAGGATATCCTGACAGGCACCGGCGAGAGCACCATTGCCATACATGATCTCAAACGTATGTTGATGCTGGACCAGCGTACCATCTTTAACAAAGAAGGAGAAACGCAGCCATGAACAACACAACGCAAAGACAAGCCATGAAACTGAAATTTACACATCAGCCGGCTATGCCGGCCAATATGACACCGGTAAAGACCGCTAAAAAAATAAACTGGGGACGTTGGATCTATCTGGCCATACTGGCCATTGCCCTGATTTCTTTTAGTGTATGGCTGTTCAACCGCCTTTTTTATTACCATGCAGTAGGCCAGCTGCGTCGTCAGTCTGTTGTCGTGAATTTTCCCTACGACGTGCGCGTACTGCAATACCTGGTGAAGGAAGGTGACAGCATCCGCCAGGGACAGCCCCTGTTCCGGTATACCAGGGATTTTCGTCAGGCCAGCAATGACCTGGCCTACCGTGAAGTGACCATGGACCATGCCGATGCAAGGGAAAGGCTCAATATTATCCGCACCATCGAGCAGAAAAAAGCAGAAAGAAGTGCGCTGCTGGCCCAGCAGCGGATATATCAACAGGAAAGGGAAGCCCAGCAGCTGAAGGTATATCTCGACGTAGCACCAGCCACCAGCGTGGACGACGCCAGCCGTCAGGCTGCCATGCTGGGCACCAAAGCTGCCGCACTGGCCGCAGAGATAAAGGCGCTGGAAAACTATGCGGCCCAGTTGTCGGGACTGCAGAAACAGACAACGGCCGCAGTGGCTGCGCAAGCCGCCAATGCCGATAGCACCACTGAAACCTACTATGCTCCTGTACATGGACGGCTGGACCGCCTGCATACGCCTGCACAGGAAGTAGCATACCGCAGCAGTGAAGTAACCAGCATCTTACAACAGGACCAATATATAGAGGCTTACCTGGAACAGGACGACCTGCTGCATTTTTCCGAAAACGACCGTGTGGAGCTGCTCTTCCCGGGCAATATCAAATCCGAAGGCGTGATCGTACGCATATACGAAGAACTGGCTAAAACACCCGCTGAACTGCGTCTTACCGACAGGCCGGCTGCCCGTAAACTGGTGGCTGAAATAAGGTCCTGCGGTGGTACCAACTGGCCCGCACAAAACATCTTAAGCGTAGAGATCTCCCGTAAACGCTCCCTCTTTTTCTAACGATAGTAAAACAGACAAGATATGATAGCAACAATAAAAGACGCAACGCTCATCCTTCACGAATTTGATAAACACCTGCTGTTTGTACAACAATGCAGTGAAGTGACTCCGGCCATCCTGCCTGGCTTTGATGCCGCGATACTGGATGCAGGTAATGAAAAGGAATGTCTGGATTTGCTCAAAAATATACGTGCCACCAACGATCCCGCCGGTTACCTCAAACCGGTGTTTGTAATCAACTGGCAGCACTGTCAGGAAAAGGAAATGCTTGCAGAACTGTCTGACGGTCTGCTCAACAGTGTTTCCATAGTAGCACACCTGCCGCTGCTGGGCCGTGTGGAACAACTTGTTGAAAAATGGAGCGATAACCACCAGCTGCAGCCAGGTATGGCTTTACCGCTGCTGAAAGCTATGCGTTTTGCGTATAGCCGAAACCGTAACCTCACTCCGGTACCTTCCAGGTACTCACTGACAGGCTATATGTTGCCTGTCTTTGATGTAAACTTTTCCCATAGCCAGTTTCAGGAGTACGAAAGAATATTGCAATATGCCATTCAGCATAACCTGCTGTCGAGGAAATTTGTGGACAAACTGCATCTGTGCGGTCACTGCTCCAGTGGTTATCTCAACTACCGGGAGACCTGTCCTTCCTGCCACTCTCATCACCTGCATGCAGAGCATGTGATACATCACTTTATGTGTGCCAACGTAGGCCCTGAAAGCGATTATGTACATGGCGACCATCTGAGCTGTCCCAAATGCAGCCAGTCACTGGGCCACCTGGGCACCGACTACGACCGTCCTTCCATGATGATGACCTGCCAGACCTGCTACAATGCGTTTCAGGAACCGGATATCTCCGCTTTCTGCGTAAGCTGTAAACATGTTACACCTATTGATCAGCTGAAGGAGCATATCGTGTATGAATATGCGCTTACCCCTGCCGGTGTACAAACTATCTGGAACGAAAGCCGGTACGACCTGCTTGCCGGTATTATGGCATCTTAATACAACCCTGGATATGTGGACTTATCTGTATGACTTTTTTCACGCGCTGGACGACCGCAGTATGATACGATTGTTCTGGTTTGTGCTGTTTATCGAGTTTCCCCGTTATGTGCTGGGTGACCTGATAGGCGTGGTCTTTTCCCGCCTGCAGCGATGGCTCACCCGGAGTGAGTGGAAGGCTGCCAGAGAAAGACTGTTTACGGAAAATCCGCTGATAACCGTGCTGGTGCCGGGCAAAAACGAGGGTAAACATATCTATGCCCTGGTAAAGTCGCTGGCAGCACAAACCTATCGCAACTATGAGCTGATCATCGTAGATGATGGTTCTGATGATAATACACCGCTGATATGCCGGGACCTGCAGAAGAACGGGTTGATTAACCTGTACCTGCGCAACCCCGAACGGGGCGGTAAAGCCAGCGCAGCCAATTTCGGATTACGATATGCCAAAGGACAATATGTGGTACATCTGGACGCCGATTCATCTCTGGCACCTGATGCTGTAGAAAAAATACTGCTCCCGTTTTTCCGCTATGAAAATGTAGGTGGAGTAGGGGGAAATGTAAAAGTGCGCAATAGCGGAAAGAATCTGTGTACCTCGCTGCAGGCGCTGGAATATCTTAACTCCGTGCATGTGGGCCGTATTGTATTGTCCTGGCTGGGCATCTACAAAATTATATCCGGAGCCTTTGGTGCTTTCCCCACAGCATTGTTGCGCCGTATCGGCGGCTGGGATATCGGTCCCGGACTGGATGGAGATATCACCATCCGTATCCGTAAACTGGGCTTCAGAATTATATTCGAAGAAGAAGCGGTTTGTTTGACGAATGTGCCCGAAACCTGGAAAGGGCTTACCAAACAAAGACTGCGCTGGAACAAGTCTATCATCCGGTTCCGTCTGCGTAAGCACCGGGATGTTTTCTTTCCCGGCAGAAATTTCAGCATGCTGAATTTTCTGGCCTTCGTGGAAAATATATACTTCAACGTGATTGCTGATTTTATCTGGGTGGTGTATGTCATCGGACTGATACTGTTCAACTTCACGGCGCTGATATTTGTGTTACCCATCAAACTGGTCATGTATTTTATCATGAACCTGATGCAGTTTATGATAGCACTGGCGATCAGCAAACAGAAGAAGAAAGACCTGCCGCTGTTGCTGTATGTTCCGGCACTCACCGTTTATGTAGGCTATTATATGCGGATAGTACGTACGGTGGCCTATATCAGGGAGTTATTGTTCTATTCATCCTATAAGGATCCATGGAACCCCGCCAAGACCTCCCGTAAAGCATTGGAATATGGATTGTAAATATTAACAGGGAATTTTATCATTTAGATTAGACATGAGAATGAAGCAACATTACCTCTACACATTTTGTTTGTTCGCCTTGCTGGCGATGGTAAGCTGCAGTAAAGAGCTGCAGCAACAAATGACAACCCCCGAAAGCGATGCCCGTATCGAAGAAGTAACAGATGCCGGTGTGCTGAACAGCCGCCTTGCGCTGTCCAGTCAGTCCCTGGAGTTTGCAGGGCCTGACGGTATGGTCCGCCAGACTATGGCTACTATGGCCAAAACTACCACTGCTCCGGATTGCCAGAGCGGTTGCACCCGCACTATCAGCGGCAACGTAAACGCCACGCTGGAAGTAGGCAACGGCGAAGTAGTATGTGTGGAAAGCGGCGCTGTATTCAACGGTGGTATCAATATGAAAGGTGGTACTTTGCGTATATGCGGCACCGTTAACCTGCAATGGATCAGCGGCAACAAAGGCGAGATCATCATCACCGCTGGCGGTAAATTTTCTGCCAACGACCTCAGTATTCAGAACGGCGTAAAAGTGACCAACTACTCCAACAACTTCTCCCTGAACAGTGAACTAAGCATCAACGGAGAATTTGTTAACTACGGTATTATCACCCTCAACGGCATCAACGTAAACGGACAGGGTGCTTTCACCAATGGTGGAGAAATCACTGTCAACAACAACGTGAACGTAAATCGTTTTTTCCTCAACGAAGGATTGCTGAAAATACAGAAAGAACTGTCATTCAATGGCAACTCTACTAATACCAATAACTGCCGGGTGATCGTTGGTGGTAACATCAACAGTAATTCCCGCGTTAACAACAACGGCTATATGCAGTCAGGCAATACCCTTTATATCAATGGCAAAGGTGCCATCTATATGACTGGTGGTGCTTACCTGAAAGTAAAAGAACTGTTTGTAAACGATGCTATCTATGGCGGTGACAACGCTTATGCGCGTGTAGACGTGAGCGGTAAAATCACTGTAAATGGTGGTGGTGTGCTGGACGGCAAGCTGGATATCAATGATCCGGCAGGTATCAGTATCATGAACGGTCGTAAAGGTCCGGAAGTGACTGTTAACGGCGACAAATATATTGCTACCACCGAGTGTAATCCTGGTGCCGGCAAGAACACCTACTGCAGCAACAGTGCTTCCTTTACACTGATTGCCAATGTAGCGGCTCCTGTTGTTGGCGGTAATAAACTGAGCGCTACAGATGTTCGTTTCAGAAACGGATATGCTTATGTGTCTTACCATCAGAATGGCGAAACTTATGCCGGCGCGCTGGAAGTATACAATGTGAGCAACCCGGTACGTCCTTCCATTGTGCAACTGGTGACTTTCAAAGATGCTGAGTTCAACGGTCTGGGCCTGGATGACAGCCGCCTGTTCGCCGTAGGTCAGCGCAATCCTGATAAGTCTAAATACAAAGAGAACAATACCCGTGGTGCTATCATTGAAAAGATACCTTTCTCCGGTGATATGCTGGCAGGACAAAATACTTTTGCAGAAGCTCCGTTGCCCAGTTTCAGCGGTAACTCCGTACTACCTGCCAGTGGCAACCTGTGGGTTGTTACCGGTGCTACCGGTGGTGGTTTGTTCTCTCTGGACTACAACAGCCTGAGCATCCTTACTTCCCAGCCTGACGAAAAAGCAAAATACCTGGCCACCAATGGTAAACAAAATGCTTTCCTGACCGTTGCGGAAACAGAAGTACACCTGAAAGTCTTCAGCAATGGCGGTGGTATGAAAGACTACAAACTGGACCTCCAGGTGACACCGCTCGATGGTAAAAACGTGGTGGTAATGGATGATGAATATGCTTACATCACCCTCAGCAAATACGGCGTATCCAAGGTGAAACTGAGCGATGGCAGCATCGTGGCCCGCTACCAGCACAAAGGTAAAGGTCTTACCAACGGCGCTACTATTGACCAGTGTTTTGTATATCTCGCCAACGGTGCCGACGGCCTCGTTGTGTTGCAGAAAAAGGACCTGTCTTTAGTAGGCACTGTAGCATTGCCTGCATCTTCCAACCTTGTAGCCATCAACAACGATATTATCTTCGTTGCCAGCGGTACTGCCGGATTGCAGATCATACAAGTGAAGAAAAATTAATCATCTTCCTATAAATCAAAAGCGGCAGTAACTGATGTTACTGCCGCTTTTTTATTTTTTATTCCCCTGATAACTCCTGCCTGCCGCGAGGTGGTTGATGGCATCTGCCATACGTTGTATCCGCGCATCTTCCACTGTTACCTCCATGATCCATTGCAGGCATTTTTCCTGCTCTTCTGCCGACATAGCCTGAAAAGTGCGCTGGGCTGCCGGTTCGTCGTTCAGACATTCCAGAAAATCTTCCGGAATAGCCTGTGGCAGCTGTTCCCCTACAGGATATAGTACCAGCCGGACATGATCACCAGCTTCTTTTTTTATCTGCTTCCGGATGGCCGCTTTCACCGGCAACATCATGATTCCTTTTTTAAAAGGCATCAGGTTGCAGGGGGCCAGTTCATGGTTGTCGATAAACCCACGCACTTTACGCATACCGAAATAGCTGTTGGGCCCCTTGGGAAGTTGGGGAAGGCGGATAAAGGTCCAGCCGCCTTTGGTGTCAAAGCGTTCCAGGAGCAGCTGTTGGTCTATCAGTGGAGAGTTTGCCATGGTATCGGTTGAAAGAGCAAGTATAAATAAAATGGATGATATAGTTTTGGATGGACTATTTTTAATTGCAGAACTGTATTGTAGTATATCATCTTACCTAAAAACAGCATGGAGAGGATAACGGAAATTGTAACGATTCATTTGGAAGAGCAGCTGCCTTCTTTGGAATATATTCGCGCAATACCACGGATAAAGGAGCTGAAACTGATTTTCGAAGGATCGATGCAGTCGCAAAGAGAACAAATCGGAAAAGTGTGGAAAGATAGTCTGCAGGAGTGTTCTGTTGCGATTTATACAAGTGATCCCATCATTGGGATATTACCGCTGATTACAGACAGAGAGATAGAAGAGCATCAGGATTTTTTTGAGCAGTGTGCATTGGATTACAGAACATTATCTGAGCTACTTGTTTTTGAACTGGGCAGGAAACTTGCCATTTCGATTGACAGAAAATATCCCTGGGAGTCATTTGGGAAGAAATTAGGAAGTCGCGGAGTAATGGGTAACTGGTCCTATTTTTTGCACGGTTTCCATTGTGGTTTTGAACATAAGCAGACAGGCCAGCTTATTGAAGCGCCGCTGGTTTTTAATGATGAATTCGGGGACCTTGATCCCTATTTCTTTAGCCGGTATATCAGATCTACTCCTGCCTATCAGCCTTTACCTGTGGTCATCTTTGAAGATTGCCTGGATGGCGTCAGGATACTTGATAAGATGGTTTCGCTCGGAAAATTTGAACGTATATCTTCCAACTGGCCTGGTCATCATGGAACGGTGGCCGTGCGAAAAGAGAGACAACTGATAGATATTAGTGAGGCAGCCGACAAGCCAACAGGTAACTGGTGGCATAGGCTCAAAACCTCTTTATCCAGATTATCAAACGACAGATAAAATGTTATTGGCAAAGGAAATTATCGCAGCTGAATTTAAAAAAGCAGAGCACTATTTAATAGAAGAGCTGCATAGCAGCGTGCCAATGCTGGATAGGATTACCGGATATCTGATCCATACAAAAGGAAAACAGCTAAGACCGGTTTTTTTATTGTTGTGTGCACGGTTGGGAGGAGCGCTGAATGATATTAGTTACCGGGCCGCGGCCATGGTGGAAATTGTACATACAGCCTCTCTTATTCATGATGATATTGTAGACGACTCCATGACGAGAAGGGGTGCTTTTTCTGTGAATGCACTATGGAAAAGCCGTGCAGCTGTTTTTGCCGGTGATAACCTCTTTATAAAAGCGGTGTTGCTTCCACTGATCAATGGTGATCATAAGACCTTACAGATTTTCTCAAAAGCGATTGAACAGACGATTGCAGGGGAGTTGATGCAGTTGGGGAAAACCCAAAAACTAAATCTCCGTGAAGATGTATATTATGATATCATACGACAGAAAACGGCTACTTTGCTGAGCGCAGCCTGTGAAGCAGGAGCTGCCTCTACTTTTACAGATGAGCAGCAGATTGAAAAAATAGGATTGTTTGGAGAAAAGGTAGGGATGGCTTTTCAGATTAAGGATGATCTGTTTGACTATGGTACTGCTGATGTGGGAAAGCCGTTGGGTAATGATATTAAAGAAAGAAAAGTCACTCTTCCGCTGATTTATACTTTAAATAACTGTGATGGGAGTACGAAAAGAAAGTTGTTACAGCTTATAAAGCAAGATCAGGTAACTGCGGACGATATGAATTTTCTGCAGAAGACTGTGAAGGAAGCCGGCGGTTTTGCTTATGCGGAACAAAAGATGCTTTCCTATCGTCAGGAGGCTTTGGATATTTTGTATGAATTCCCGGAATCGTCCGTGCGCCATGCACTGGAGGAGTTGGTGATGTATACAACAGAACGGAAATATTAGTCTTGAAAAGTTTGATATAGCAGGGGCCCAACTGCATACAGTATGCAGTAGTGCTATACAAATTCTGTTACCAACCGCATAGGGTATGCAGTAGTGATTTATAGCTTCGTAACTACTTTATTAAGGAATCCTGCTTATAGTGTGTATGTAGCATGCACTATCATTCCTCTTTTTTTCACCCTCATAAAAAAAAGCTAAACATGAAAAAGTTATCGCTATTCGTTTCCATGCTGCTTATTGTACAAGTACTGACAGCAAAAGAAAATCTGCCTACGAAGAAAAATACCGGCGTAAAGAAAAATCCTGTTTCCGCTGATGTACATGGTCGCCGTTCTGTTTCTATTGTTGTGAATGCTATCTATATCTACCGTGATAATGGTAGTGAGACAGTAAGTCCTCTGTGTAGCATTCTCGCGTCAGACAGGGCGTATGTTATTAATCATAATACGAGCGCTTACAACTATATAAGTTGTCCTACATCCAGTACGAATGTAGTTGTTTCAGTGGGAGATGAGATACAACTGCGATACAAGTCATTTACCCCATGGCCTGGGGGGATATTGGCTAGCGGTCCCTATACCATTACTCAGGAGGATATCAATAATGGGACGGTAGAGCTAAGCGTAGGATATACGAATAATGAGCATTAATAGTTAACCGGATGTGTTAAAACAAAAACACCCTTTTGCAAAAGGGTGTTTTTGTTTTGTAGTGCGCCCGGCACGGGCGCAAACTCTAGGGTGGAAGTCCCGAACGCGCCTTGATAGTAGGAAGCGTTAACTGATGGCAAGGGTGTCCTTCGTGAGAAGGAATCTGAAGGAAGCCTAAGGTAAATCTCCGGCCTGACGAACAGGAAGCAGATGAGAGGCAGTTAAATGTTGGGCGAGTTTGCTACACAAAACAAAGCCCTATACTATCGGAGACATTTAGCTGTAAATCTGACAGGCATATGGAGAGAAAGTTTGCGTTCTTACCCGGGGAGATCTGTGCAACTGCTGCCTTAAGGAGACGCGTATCCACTAAGGGGCAATGGATGGCAGAGATGCCATTGCAGGTTTTACAGAAGTCAGCTCTGGTCGTAGTACCTGTCGCCTAAACAGGAAAGGGCCAGACATCAGGAGCTTTGGAGTAAATCTGGAACTGGGAGTGTTGCCATGAAAGCAGAAAACTTACTCATTAGGTAAGGCTATATTAAGAGTATAGGGCTGGAAGCCTGAAGGTATTAATAAGCGCTGAGTTACACTTTGACGGAAAGAAAGAAACAAGGCGGACAGGACAGGAAAAAAAATGCAGATGTTAAATGGAGTTACTGGAACGCATACTTGATAACCGTAATGTCCGCCGTGCCTATGAACGGGTAATGGCGAATAAGGGCAGTGGCGGAGTAGACGGGATCGGGATCGAAGGATTTAAATCCCATTTACAAAAGGTCTGGCCTTCGGTGAAAGCAAGGATAGAGGAAGGAAACTATCAACCATCTGCAGTAAGGAGAGTTGATATACCTAAGCCATCAGGTGGAACAAGGACATTGGGCATCCCCACCTTACTGGACAGGTTAATACAACAGGCTATAGCACAGCAACTGACAATTATCTATGATGAAACGTTCAGCGAAAACAGCTATGGGTTCAGGGCAAAACGAAACGCGCATCAGGCATTATTAAAAGCGCGGGACTACGTAAATGCAGGCTACAGTCATGTAGTAGACATTGACATGGCAAAGTTCTTTGACCGTGTGAACCACAGCTATCTGATGAATCTGCTGGGTCAGCGAATAAAGGACAGGCGTGTGTTACGTCTGATCCATAGTTACCTGAAAGCAGGAGTTATGATGGATGGGATAGCAACGGTAAACAGAGAAGGAACTCCGCAGGGAGGCCCTCTAAGCCCGATACTGTCCAACGTACTGTTGGACAAACTGGATAAAGAGCTGGAAATGCGAGGTCACCGTTTTGTAAGATACGCCGATGATGTGTGCGTGTTCCTGCGGAGCAAACGGAGCGCTGCGCGGGTTCTGGATAGCGTAAGTATGTACATTGAGAAGGAGCTGAAACTGGAAGTGAACCGGAGTAAGAGCACAGTAACACGGCCCTGGAAGGGAAAGACACTAGGCTATAGCTTCTACCACAAGAAGGGAGAAAAGGGACTGACGATTGCCCGGAGTAGCATAGCAAGGTACAAGTCCAAAGTCCGTGAAATTACCTCTCGAAGCAAGCCATACGCCATGTACAAGCGTTATGAGCTGTTGAGGCAATTAAACCGGGGTTGGTCAAACTACTTTAAACTGAACGAAGCAAAGAGCCTGTTCAAAGAACTAGATCAATGGGTTCAGCGGCGGATCAGGCAATGTCACTGGAAGCAATGGAGGTTACCGAGGACGAAAGTGGCAATGCTTATAAAGTTGGGGACGCCCAACTGGCAGGCATATCAATGGGGTAACACAAGAAAAGGGTCGTGGCGAATAAGCGGAAGTCCCATATTACAACGCGCTCTGAACAAATCCTTACTAAAACGGGAAGGGTACTTACCCCTTGCTGAGTTAAGTACCCTTCCAACTGTATTATTCTGATGGGCCGCCGTATACGGGACCGTACGTACGGTGGCTGGAGGGGACGGTGTAGGAATTAATCCTACACCTCCTACTCAATTAAGCAACAGCCGTTGCCAGCCATCAGGGTAAAGTATTCAGGTTCACTGTTGGTGCTACACCGGTAGCGGTGCGCGTGAAAGTAGTGTTGTAGTTAACATAGTCAGAGAAGAAGCCGCCGTTTTTGAGGAAAAACCGGCCGGTGCTGTTGTCTACGCCGCCAGCGTAGTCTCTGCGCTGGTCATTGGTGGCGGTGGCATCAGCGGTGAATCTGGCGCTGGTGATTTCTGTCCATATGCCGGTGGTGGACCGGATCCATTGGTTGTTGTATTGTCCGCTTCTGCCGAGATAGCCGTTTGTATCATTGAAGTTTTCCAGGAAGGAATATAATCCGCTGTGGTAGGTGGTGGTGTTGGGTTGTTTCCAGGTGGCGATAAAGCGCCAGCCGGCTGTTTCCGGTGTATAGATCCAGGCGGAGAAATCGGAGCCGCCTGCGCCATCGGGCAAGATATGAGTAAGGAACTTATAGGTGGTACCTGCCTGCCAGTTGAATACCAGATAACTCTGGCCACCGGTACCCTCGCCGCCGAAGGAGTTGTCTACTACGTTGATGCCTTTCCGTACGAGCGTGGTTTTACCAACAGCGGGGTCCCAGATGGAGAACAGGACACGTCTTTCGGTGGCACTGTTGACCTGGATGCCGAAATAACCGCCGTTGAAGCCGTTGCTCATAAAGTAAGAGCCGATTTTGTCTTCTCCTGCGGGCACGGTTACTTCGTTATAGAACCATTCTGCCGTTGTGCCGGAAGGAATGGGGTAGTTGAGATGTACGGATGGGCCGCGTCTGGACCAGTAGTAGTTGGCAGAATCGTTGGCATATACTACGTTGCTGGTAGTGGCGCTGCCGCTGATGATGATATGAGACACATCGCCGAAGTAGCTGCCGCTTTTGCTGATACCCTGCAGGTCTACTTTTACATAACCGGCGCTGGTAATGTTTACGGTACCGATGTTGTAATCCGTATAGGCTTTACCGGTAACGGTTTTTGTAAAGACGGTACCGTTGACGGTCACCTGGATATTACTGGTGCCGCTGGGCACTTTCATGCGTACGGCCACATTAAGCTGACCGGTGAGGCCGAGGCGGAAATAGGTGCTGGTGATGCTGCCGGCATTGGTCCAGTTGCCCAGCCCGTTGTTGGTGATCACTTCTGCGCCGCCGGCAGGAAGTGTGGTTACAAAACCATTACCGGCCAGGGCTACGGCGTAACTGGACGCGGGTGGTACAATGGTCTGCTGGAGCTGGTTCTGTGAACGGGCGTTGGCAGGAAGGGTTTCCTGCATATTTTTACTGCAGGAGAAGATAGCCATGACAGCTATCATCATAAAGATAAGGTGTGCTTTCATTTTCATGGATCGTAATTTTTAATGGTGGCAGGAGACAGCTTTTGCTTATACTATTTTTTTACAAGACATGACCTTCCAGAGCCTGTAACAGGCCAGGGCAGTACATATGCTGATGGTAAAACGTAATATGGTTAACAGTAACTATTACCCTTCTCCATTGTTCACTACGGTAAAGATTACACGGGAATATTATTCACTGTTGAAAGTATGGTTCAGTAATTTTGGTTATACTGTAAGTTAAGGCAGTATTATCAAAAAAAAGTATTTTTTTCTAAATTATTTCGTGGCTGGTTTGTGGGGCAACCAGTATAACATCAGGGCTACTATGAACAGACAGGCCATTCCTGCGATAAGGCCGTAGCGCAAGGCAGTGGCATATATCTGAGGATCTTGTCCGGACTCCAGTATCGCAAAAAATATCCCGCCAATAATACTGATGCCCAGTCCGGATGCTGTTTGCTGAAAGGTAGAGAAAATGCCCGAAGCAGCACCGGCATCTTCCACCGGCACATTGTCCAACACAATGTTCAACAGAAAAGGCAGCACCAGGCCATTGCCAAGCCCATATATCGCAATAAACGATACTGATAACAACGGATGATGCTGACTGCTGCCATAAAAGAGCTGCAACAGAAAAGCCAGCAGAATGATCAGCAAACCTGTTTGCAGCACCCGTTTACCATAGGTAACCAGTAACCGGGAAGCTACTACAGACGATAGCATAAACAACAAAGCATGCGGAATAAAACAGGCGCCGCAGGCCAGTGCAGAGATGCCCAGTCCGTTCTGCAGGAATACCGCCATCATCAGCAGGTAAGCGGTATGCAGCATAAAGTGGAAAAGTACCGCCAGTAACCCAATATTAAATGCCGGCTGTTTAAATAATTGGAGATTGATCAGCGGTCCCTGATTGGCGGCCAGCTTCCGCTGCTGCACATACACAAATATGCCCAGCAATACCAATGATAAAACCATCAGCAGAAAACTCCACCGTGGCCAGTGTTGTTCGCGGCCTTCCGTGATGGAATAGATCAGGCAGCCCAGTGCTGCCGTGAGCACAATCGCTCCGGGATAATCAAATTTTACCTGATCTGTTTTCTCCGTTTCCTGCAGGTAACGACGGATAGCCCACATAGCGGCCACTCCTACGGGCAGGTTGATAAAAAAGATCAGTCTCCAGCCTTCAATGGCCACCTGTGTCTGGGAGAGGTAACCACCCAGCATCTGCCCGATGATAGCGGCAATACTCAATGTAATGCCATACCAGCCAATAGCTTTGGCTCTTTCAGCTGCATCCGGAAAAAGCACCTGTATCAGGGAAATAGACTGCGTGACCATAAACGCTGAACTGACTCCCTGAAGAAAACGGGCAATGTTCAACTGGGTAGCTGTTTGACATAAACCACATAAACAGGAGGTGAGCGTAAACCAGCCCATGCCCCAGAAGAAAACTTTCTTTTTGCCAAGATAATCCCCGGCCCTGCCACCCGTGATCAGGAAGCAGGCGCTGCCCAGCAGATAAGCGGCTATCACCAGCTGTACTTCGCCATCGGTGGCATGCAGACTGCTTTTGATCGTAGGGATGGCGATGTTGATGATAAAAATGTCTATCACATATAAGAGTGGCGCGGTAAGGACAATAAGCAGCGCATACCACTTGTTGATAGTGGAAGAAGAGGATGTCATAAAGTGATGGTGTTAAATAAAAAAATCAGCAGTTGGCTTTTTCGAAGTCGAGCAGCCACTGTTTACGCCAGATACCGCCGCCGTAGCCGGTCAGGTTACCATTGGTGCCGATGATACGATGACAGGGGATGAGGATGGATATTTTGTTCATGCCGTTGGCATTGGCCACAGCCCTTACAGCATCCGGGTTTCCCAGCGTGGTGGCCTGGGTTTTATAGGTTTGGGTGGTGCCGTAAGACACCTGCTGCAGGGCCTTCCAGACAGATTGCTGAAATACGGACCCTGGCGTGAATAAAGGCACCGTGAATGTTTTGCGTTGTCCTTCGAAATAGTTTTTCAGCTGAGATTCCAGTGTTTCGAAGTGTGGGTTGTCGCCCTGTACAATGGTAGCATTCAGGGTGCGGGACAGGTACCGGAATTCTGTTTCCAGCATTTTCCTGTCGGTAAATTCGAGCAGGCAGATACCTTCTTCCACAGCACAGGCGTACATGGTGCCTAATGGTGTTTCCAGCCGTTTAAGATCGATGACCCGTTGTGTCCTGCTTTTTTTAGGAGAGACACCAAAGATGTTTTTAAAGGAATCACCGAAGCCGCTGAGGGATTCGAAACCGGCATCATAAGCAGCCTCAGTGACGGATTCACCCTGCTGTATTTTTTTAAAGGCAGAATTGATCCTGAACATACGCTGATAGGCATGAAAGGTGATGCCGTGATTTTTAATAAACCAGCGTCTTATCTGATGGGGTTCTATGCCGCGCCGGATAAGGTCTGCATCCTTGTATTTGGTACCCGGATCAGCGGACAGCTCCTGTAAGAGTTGCTGTATTGCTGCTGGTGTCTGGTTGAGTTTCTCCAGCGGGTGGCATACTTTACAGGGCCGGTAACCTTTCAGTATACACGCTTTGGAGGTCGGGAAAAATTCAATGTTTTCCGGTTTGGGTTTTCGCGCATGGCAGGAGGGGCGGCAGAAGATGCCGGTTGTTTTTACGGCGGTAAAAAATACTCCTTCAAAAGTGGCGTCCTTTTCGATGGAAGCCTTATACATCCGGTCAAAGCTCAGTTCCATGGTCAGTTATTTTAATTACTTCCACAAAAGTATTTCTACGCTGTCCGCCGGACAACCGGAAAATTGACAAGTATTTTTTTAACGGGCACAACAAGAAGATAGGTACTGACTGATAATTATTATTTAATGTCATCCAGTCGCTACTTTATAGGTTCAATTGTACTTTTGTTTGTCGAGAAATTCTATCGTAAAGTAAAATAAGCACAACCTTGACTTCCTTTCTGAACTCAGCTGATGTGAAAGCTTTTGATATGATCTATGATCAGTATCATCATGCCGTTTTTAGGAACATCTGCCGGTTGGTAGAGCAGCACGACATTGCAGAAGATATTCTTCAGGAAGTATTTATGAGTTTCTGGAATAGCCGGCATGAGCTGGACCTGTCGCAGGGAGCGGGCAAATGGTTGTTTGTGGTTAGCTATAATAAATCATTACAGTATTTAAAAAAGGCAGCCGCTGAAAAATCGAAACTGGTGGCCTATCCATCTATCCTGGATACAATGGAAGATGATAACCCTGATCTTCGGGAAGCCCGGCTGACATTGATTAACGAGGCTATAGAAAATCTGCCTCCCCGCAAAAAGGAAGTATTTCAGTTATGCAGGCTGGAAGGTAAAACAGCCAGTGAAGTTTCTCATATCCTGGGTATTTCACATCATACCGTAAAAGAATATCTACAGGCTTCCGTTAAGTCTATACGCACCTACATCGCCTCCAGCCAGGGTATGGTACCGGTTTGGGGCGCACTCTTTCTGACCGTGTATCTGTAATAAGCCCGTCTTTTTTTGTTAACAATTCCGTAACCTTCTTCTTACCCCTCTTTTTCCCGGCATCTTACTTTTTATATTTGAAAGACATGAAACACATCATCGCACTGATACAGAAAATGAAAGACCGAAAAAAAAAGGCGGCCGATGTGACACGTTCGGAAACTACGGAGGAGTGGGGAGAAGAGGGGATATTGCAGCAGTGGTTGCGGGAAGATTTTGATCGGACTGTGGACAGTGGTGAGCAGGTGCTGACACCGGAGAAGACCGCTTCTATATTAAATCAACTGCACCACAAAATGGAGGCGCAGGAACGGCAGCAGGCGACTGTACCGCGTTTGAGGGTATCCGGCAGTATATATCGCAGGATGCTGCCGCGGGTTGCTGCGGTTGCAGGACTCATCATGCTGGCAGGGCTGGGTATGATTTATTACAGTCAACTGCAAAGAAAAGGGCATCATCCAATAGCTGTGGTGCAGCATGTGAAGTTCATCCGTAATACTACCGGAAAAATCGTGAAGATCAGCTTGCCTGAAGGATCTCAGGTGACCATGGAACCGGCTGCAACGTTGTCGTTTTCGGAGAATGCCGCAAGAGATGTTACGTTACAGGGTAAGGCTGCATTCAGCGTGCAGGCCGATGAGCATCATCCGTTTACCGTTTATGCCGGCAATATTGTCACCACAGCATTGGGCACTGTGTTCACCGTAGACGCACAAGCGCCGCAGCAGGTAATGGTGAAACTGGAAACAGGGAAGGTATTGGTGCGAACAAAAGACGGGACCGCTAAAGAAGATATTTGTTTATTACCTGGTGAAGCGTTTCATTTTGATAGTTCCCGGCATACCTATTCGGTAACAAAGGCGAATGCCGGTAGTGACCATATTTCAAAAACAACTGTTACAAAACATGCGGTGCTGATGGCATTCAATAATGCACCGTTATATACAGTACTCAATAAACTACAGACAGCTTTCGGGGTGAGTATCCATTATGAGCACAGCGATGTTGACGGAGCGTATTTCACCGGGCAGGTGATGAAAACAGATTCACTGCGTAATATTCTGGAGGTCATATGCCAGCTGAATAACCTGGAGTTAATACCCGGAGAGGGAAATATGTCAATCAGGAAGATCAGATAAAAATCATCCATCTACAATAAAAAATAATGCTTTCAGCACCTGCTCATTGTGCAGGTGGCGGGCTTTCTATTCTTAAACTATAATTAATACCTGTCAAAAAATGATCAGACTATTAAAAAGGTACATCTGTGTGCTTTTAGTATTAATCTGTGCCTTGCACGCTCATTCACAGGATTCAGGCATCGCTGTAACTATTAAAGGCAGTGTTATGAGTGAAGACGGGCAGCCGCTGCCCGGTGTGTCTGTAATGGTGAAACAGCGCAATGGCAATGCCAGGATAAACACTGTAACAGACGAAAAAGGCTTTTTCAGACTGGAAGCAATGAAACCTGGTTTGTTGTATGATTTTACATTCAGTTTTGTGGGATATGAAAACAACTTATTAAACGGGTTTCAGGTAAAAGACGGTAACGGTAATCTGCTGCTGATCCGGATGAAAGAAGCGAGTAAAGGGTTAAGTGAACTGGTAGTAGTGGGTTATGGTACCCGTACAAAAAAAGAGCTGACAGGCTCCGTGTCTTCCCTGCGTTCATCTGACCTGAAACAACAGGCAGTGACCTCTTTCGACGAGGCGCTGGCAGGTAAGATGGCCGGTATTCAGGTGATGCAAACCAATGGGGCACCGGGTGGTAACGTATCTATCCGTGTACGCGGTATCGGTTCCATCAGTGCCGGCAACAATCCTTTGTTTGTAATAGATGGGGTGCCTATTACCAACGATACCCGTAGTGCTTCTCCCGGTGTTAATAATTATCAGCAGCCTTTCAACCCGCTGGCATCTATCAATGTGAATGATATTGCTTCCATTGATGTGCTGAAAGATGCGGCTTCAGCTGCCATCTACGGTTCCAGAGGTTCTAACGGCGTAGTGCTGATCCGCACCAAAAAAGGAGCAACAGGTAAAATGACTGTCAGCTATGATGGTAGCTATGGCCTGCAAAATGTAAATAAACATGTAGATGTGCTGGATGCCTATGATTATGCAAAGTTGGTATACGAAGGACATAACAATGCCTACCTCGATGCTGTGCCTACCGGTAAACCTACTGATCCCAACAGCATCCGGCCAAAGAACCCATCCACCTGGATTCCGCCGCAAATACTTCCCTACCTGGAAAATAAACCCGGACTTACCAATACCGACTGGCAGAAAGAAATTTTCAGACAGGCACCCATGCAAAGCCACACCATCAGCATGACCGGCGGAAGCCCTAACCTTTCCTATTATTTTTCCGCCAACTACTTTAACCAGGATGGTATCGTGATCAACAACAACTACAAGCGTT
Organism: Chitinophaga sp. HK235; assembly: GCF_018255755.1. NCBI lineage: Bacteria > Pseudomonadati > Bacteroidota > Chitinophagia > Chitinophagales > Chitinophagaceae > Chitinophaga > Chitinophaga sp. HK235. Next base: position 7,120,427 of record NZ_CP073766.1, read on the forward strand.
ATTCCAGCCGATTCCGTGTTGATGGGAACTCAGGGAAATTCCGCTTTGGTGTGAATATGACACCGTCCTATACCGATAACCGGGTGGTGAATGCAGAAGGGCCCTGGTTTGCGCCCAACTCCGGTGTGATCGCCCTTGCACTGGGTTATGCACCTATTTTCCCGGTACGCAACCCCGATGGCTCCTTTGCTGATTCCGTGAACGTATGGGGCTATGGACAAACCAACCAGCTTAACCCTGTCGCAGTAGCCTCCCTGGTAAAAGACCGGATCAAAAATTTCCGTCTAACGGCTAACGCCTATATGGAATATGAATTTATCCGTAACCTGAAATACAGGATCTCTGCAGGTACAGACCTGAACAGCTTCCGCAGGGATTATTACCGGCCCTCCAATTTACCACTGCCTTCCGGTACACTGCCTTCTGTAGCAACAGGCTTCTCCAATACGGATATGTATACCAACTGGTTGACAGAGCATACCCTTACCTACAATACCTCTTTCGGTAAACACAAACTGGATGTCCTCGCGGGATTTACAGTACAGAAGGAAAACCAGGAACACAATACCCTTACCGCCAATAATTTCCCTACCGATATCATCACCACGCTGAACGCAGGCCAGGTAAATGCAGGCAGTTCCAACCTCGAACAATGGAGCCTTAATTCCTGGTTGGGTAGGGCTCAATACAGCTATGCTGATAAATATTTTCTGACAGCCTCCATCAGACGTGACGGGTCATCCCGTTTCGGTATCAACCGCAAATGGGCTTCCTTCCCCGCTATATCAGGCGCCTGGCAGGTTTCCAACGAACCTTTTTTCCGTAAGGTAAAACATATCAGTTCCCTGAAGATCAGGAGCAGCTACGGTCTTACCGGTAACTTCCAGATCCCGAACTACGGATCACTGGCACAGATGAGTAATACAAACAGTAATTACATTCTGGGCAACAGCACCCTGGTAAATGGCGTATCCATCACCAGTCCGGCTAATCCCAATCTCACCTGGGAAAGTATGGCCAGCTTTGACCTGGGGCTGGAACTGGGATTGTTTGATGAGATGCTGAACTTCACCATCGACTATTATAACGCAAACACCACCAAACTGCTGCTCAATCTCCCTGTTCCCGGTGCATCCGGTTTCAGTACCTATTTGCAGAACGTAGGAGCGGTGAACAATAAAGGGATTGAAATATCGCTGTCATACAACAAAAAGATCGGAAAAGACTGGCAGCTGGAAGGTAATGCAAACATTGCCTTTAATACCAATAAAGTAACCAAACTGGGACCTTCGGGTGCACCTATCATTGCTACAGGCGGTACCGGCAATACTTACTTCATCACCAAAATAGGTGAAACCATCGGCTCTTACTATCTCTATGTAACAGATGGTATTTACCGTGATCAGCGGGACCTGGACACCTCCGCCAAAACCAGCAATCCTACACGCGTGGGCGACCTGAAGTTTAAAGATGTGAATGGTGACGGCAAGATAGATGCCAACGACAGGGCTGTTGTGGGGAGCTTCCAGCCAAAGTATATCTTCGGCTTCAGCAATACGGTCCGTTATAAAAACCTGGACCTGAGCATTTCCATCCAGGGCAGTCAGGGTAATAAGATACTCAACCTCTTCAGACGTTACATCGCCAATGTGGAAGGCAACTTCAACAACCTGAGCGAAGTAAAGGACCACTATGTTTCTCCGGAAAATCCGGGTAATGGGCTGGTAAATCGCGCCAACAGGCTGGCTACAGGTGGTAATGGTATCACTTCTTCCTGGCATGTGGAAGATGCATCATATATCAGGGTGAGAAATATTGCACTCGGCTATAACTTCCCGGCAGCACTGCTTGGTCGCACGGGCATATCTTCAGCGAGGATTTATGGTGCTGTTCAGAATCCGTTCACTTTTTCCAAATACTCTTTATTCAACCCTGAGATCAGCAACCGTACAGAGAATGCGCTTACTGCCGGAGAAGACTATGGTTCCTACCCGTTGGCACGTACTTACATGATTGGTCTTAACGTCACCTTTTAATGCAGCAAACCATGAAAAAATATAATTGCTATCTCCTGTTACTGATATTGATTTTTGCTTCCTGTAATAAAGAATTTCTGGACCTTAATCCGGTTTCTACCATAGCGCCCGGTCAATTCTTTAAAACCGCAGACGATGCCATCACGGCTGTAAACGGATGTTATGCGTCTCTTGCACAGAGCAGCCAATACGGCGCTACCTTTCAGGTACTGATGGAAGCGAGAGCAGATAATTTTACAGACCAGGACCCCTCTTCCAACTCAGGACAGAACTATCAGATCAACCGTTATTCAGACAACTCGGGTAACACCAATTTCTACAATGCCTGGGTAGGCGTATATAACGGCATCTTCCGGTGTAATACGCTGCTGGCTGCTTTGGATGGTATTCAAATGGATGAAACGCTGAAGAACCGTATCAGGGGAGAGGCGCGTTTTATCAGAGCATTGGCGTACTTTAATCTGGTAAGGTTGTGGGGAGCCGTGCCATTGCTGACTACAGCCGCAGATCCTGTTAATGCAATAAATCTGAAACGGGATAATGTAGCAGCCATCTACACTCAGGTGGAAGCGGATCTTGTATTTGCAGCGGCCAATTTACCGGCCACCTATGCATCGACTGAAACAGGGCGTGTTACCAGCGGGGCAGCCAAGGGATTGCTGGGAAAAGTATATCTCTATCAGAAAAAATATGCTCCTGCTCAAACAGTATTACAGGATGTTATTAACAGTAATGTATACACGCTGTTGCCTAAAGTAGCAGATGTATTCAGCACCACCAATAAGTATAATGCAGAAATATTGTTTGCGGTACGTTATGCCAAGGGAGTGGCCAATCAGAGCCATGGTTTCTGGTATGCCAATTCACAAACGATCACGGTAGATACCACGCTGCTGAAAGCATATGATGATGCCGACCAGCGCAAAGCGTTATCGGAATCTGTGAAGCCGGCCGGTAATGCCAATATGATGCCGCGCAAGTTTGTGGACGACCCGGTGAACGGCCAGGCGGGTAATGACTTTCCGGTGCTTCGTTTGGCAGATGTGTTGCTCATGCAGGCGGAAGTGCTGAATGAGCTGGGATATAGTGCCACCGGTAATGCCATTACTTATCTTAACATGGTACGTTCCCGTGCGGGGCTGTCTTCACTGACAGCTGCTGATCTGCCGGACCAGGTTAGTTTCCGCAATGAGGTATATAAACAACGTCGTCTGGAGCTGCCATTTGAATGTGACCGTTGGTTTGATCTGATACGCACCGGCCGCGTTGTTTCCGAGATACTGGCCAACAAAAAGGTTAACCTGCCAGCTTTCCGTCTGCTCTATCCTATACCGCAGCAGGAGATGGATATCATGAATAACAAAGCGACCTTCCCGCAGAACCCGGGATATGATTGATGAAACTGTTGAGACTTTACATCAAAGCGGGTGCACTTCATCAGAAGTGCACCCGCTTAATTAAATGCCTGCCGGAACTCCAGCGGAGAAAGGCTGGTTTTAGCTTTGAACAACTTGCTGAATGACTGCGGATGTTCAAAACCCAGTTCATAGGCGATTTCACTGACGGATAGGTCTGTAGTAGACAGTTTTTCCTTCGCTTTTTCTATCAGCGTGTCATGAATATGTTGTTGGGTACTTTTGCCGGTCAATACCTTGAGTAACCCACTTAAATAATTGGGTGATACGTTTAAGGTGTCTGCAATGTGCTGAACAGTAGGCAGGCCTTTTTTCAGCAGCTCGTCGCTGTTGAAATAGCTGGTGAGTAAGGCTTCCAGCCGGTCAAGGATTTTGTGATGAGGGACTTGCCGGGTAAGAAACTGGCGATGATAGAATCTCTCTGAATAGGTAAACAGTAATTCAAGCTGGGCGATTATTACAGACTGGCTGAATTGATCGATATTGGAATGGTATTCCTGTTCTATGTTTTGCAGGATCGTTGTAATGATGGTTTCTTCTTTCTCTGACAGATGAAGGGCTTCATTGGTGGCGTAGCTGAAATATTCGTACTGTTTGATTGTTTTGGCCAGCGGTGTATTCCAGAGAAAATCGGGATGGATGAGTAACAGCCATCCCATATGTTTAACATCGTCATTTGCCTCAATGGAAAATACCTGGTTGGGCGCAACAAAGAAAAGTACTCCTTCATTAAAATCATATTGCTGTTGCCCATATTTCATTCTACCATTAAAATTCCGTTTCAGCGCCACCGCATAAAAATCCTGTGTAATATTTTTGGGATCATCCGGCCAATTTTGAATCGTTTCAAAATTGATCACACTCACCAAAGGATGTTCAGGTTTGGGTAAGTGCCTGAACTGATGGTATTCACTGATGGTTTTAATCCTGTATGGTTGTGTATCTGCCATATGATGATTTAATTGTTGGTGCTGAAGGCAGCCGCAAATTCTGCTGCAAAATCTTCCAGTTTCACTTTACCCATTACAGCAGGTGGGTTCTGGTAATAATCTTCTGCCAGTATCCCGCTGTGAAGGGCTGCATATAATTCTACCAGGAGGGTGGCCACCTGCGGTGGGACGCCATTAGTTTCCAGACCTGTTTGCATCTGCTCATCCGGAATGATATTCCATTGCAGGTGCGGCTGACCGATAGCCTTGCCTAAAACAGCGGCCACTTCATTGCAGCTGCGTTCATCGCTGGCAATATACCGTATTTTAGGGCCATGAGGCCTGATAATTTCTTCGGCCACTGCTTCGGCAATGTCTGCCGGAGAAACCCATAAAACCTTGTCTGTACCGCCGTAGTTGGCAGCCATAAAGCCTGCCTGTTTTATCATGCCTGTAAATGCATACAAATTATAGTAGAAAGAGGTGGGACGCATATGTGTGACAGCCACGCCTGGCAGCTCGTTCAGCATTTGTTCTACATAGTGGGAGCCCACGATGATGCCGGTGCCCTTGTTGAGATGAGCACCAAAGCTGCTGAGGAAAACGACCCGTTTTACGCCAGCCTCTCCGATGGCTTGTGCATAGTTTTTTCCGATTTTGCGGTAGTAGGAGATGAGGTCATTTTCTGCAAAGTTGGACGGGGTCATACAATACACAGCATCCGCACCGGTAAAGGTGTTGACAAGAAAATTCACATCTTCCAGCTGTCCAATGGCGGCGGTAGCTCCCAGGGATGTTATCTCCTTTTGTTTTTCTCCATTACTGCTGATAACGGTTACATCATGTCCTTTTTCTATCAGTTGTTTTGTCAGGGGCTTACTGATATTTCCCAGCGAGCCTGTTACGATGATTTTCATGTTTGGATCTTTTTATTGCTGCAAAGTTCCGTTGCAATAAAGAGATGGATGAAGCCAAATCTATGTTTGTTGTAGCCGGATCTGAGCTGTGAATCGTACGACTATAAAAATGATAAATATCATTTGCCCGTTATGTATAAGTGCTAATTTCGCTGAGTCATTATAAAACACCTCAGTTATGAAAAAGCCCTGGATTGGAAAAGTATTAACAGGTATAGGCATTATCCACTCTATATTTGGACTGATAGCATTCCGCAATATTTTAGGACAATTGTTCCGTGAAGGACTATTCAACACCGTCACCACACAATTCGACAGAAACGCCGCCTTCTGGTTTTTATTTGCCGGATTTATTTTGATTTTACTGGGGATTTTTATGGATGATGCGGAAAAGAAACAACACCCTATACCCCGTGCGTTGGGTTGGGGACTTTTGATGATCACCTTGCCCAGCGTGGTGATTCTGCCTGCTTCCGGGTTGTGGTTGTTGTTTATTCCTGCTATTGGGATTATTAAGAAGAAACAGTGAAAGCGGGTGTTTTTTGGAAGGCACCCGCTTTACAGATATGCTGGAAATTTTATACAGCCTTTACAGCAAGACTTTCAACCGTGAATAGAACTGCTTCGCGATTGCTGATGGGCGTGTAGTCGAACCTGTTATTAAATTTACTACTGTCGAAGTAATAATCCCGGTCGTACTGATAAAGCATTTCATGTGTTTCCCTGATAATGGTATCTGACAGCCCTATTGCCGCAATAGCTTCATGGGACAGGATTTCTATTTGATTGGGTTTATTTAATACGGTGGCAAATAGTTCCACCCATTGTCTGCCGGTTAGTCCTTCTGTAGCGACTGGTAAATTCCATATCTGATTGAAGGTATTGTCGTGATTGCCCAACATGGCTGTGCCAATGGCCAGCTCCCTTGTAAACCCGGTGGAATGAATAACGTCTGCATTGCACAACCATTTTGCAGGGTTGTTATGTATCAGACTATCATAGATCAGTCCCATCATCAGACTCTTATGTTTGACAGGTCCGAAAAAATCCGGAGATCTTGCAATAATAGCGTCTATATTGCCTTTTTCAACATTTTCGATGATCAGCTGGTCTACCTTTGCCCGTACAGCTCCTTTTCTGCTGACAGGGCTCAGCGGTGAGGTTTCGGTGATATGATTAACATGGTTACCTCCAATAGCGTACACATTATCGAAGAAAACGAGCCTGGTTTTATGACGGGCACATGCTGCTATTACCTGTTGCATGAAGGGGAGCCATTTAGCCTCCCATACTGTAATGTCGTAATCGAAGCCTATGGTGAGGTAACAGATTTCACTGCCTTCAATGGCTTTGTAGAGCTGATCTGTTTCATTCAGATCGGCTGGGAACAGTATATCGGTGTCATTGATTTTCTGCGGGGTCCAGCTTACCAGCCGGATATTGTTGGTATATACATTCAGTGCTTTGGCCAGTTCCACGCCTATTGCCCCGCCGGAGCCTAAAATTGTTTGCATGTTATGTTGTAATTTTATTGCAAAAGTCAGTCAGCTCATGGTTCCGGACAATAACGAACAAAATTGTGAGCTATAAAACGGGAATGTCATGCGTAAGGAAAATTCCAGCAATGCTATCAACAAGCAGTTTTTATCTGAATCCTGTATATTAAATGCAGCCGTGGATGCGTTCAGCGGGCGCTGGGTCCCTCAGATCATCTATTCCATTTCAGAGGGGTTGAATCGTTTCCATTTATTAAAAAATGAATTACCCAATATTTCGGAGCAGGTATTAGGCAGAAAACTAAAGGAGTTGGAGAAGGAGGGGATTATTATTAAAGAAGTTATTCCGGATACTGTTCCGGCAGGGGTTTGTTATATTCTTACGGAGAAGGGAAAAGATTTACTGCCGGTTTTTGTCAGTATATGTGAATGGGGTAAAAAATATGTGATGGGTAAGGAGATGGATTGATTATCAGGGCATATTGCAAAATCGATATAGTCGGGCATTGTAGCCGATGACATAAAACGGGTATTTTGTTTGTTCTTCTTACATATCTTCTCAAAAAAATATCAATTTTTAAATAAATGTTGTGGGAAAATAGAAGTGATTTATTTATCTTACATAAGATCGACTGATTTATCAGCCCCCTATAGAACCCAACATCCACATGAAATATCCATTGAAGGATTGCATCATCCCCATTGTTGCATGTACACTGCTATTCTGTTCCTGCAGTAAATCCGCTCTCGTATCTCCTGATCCGCAAAACAATCCGGTTAATCCATCCGGAGGAAAACAAACCGGTATAAGCGCTGCTGCCACTACACCTGTAGGTACTGTTATCTATACCAGCAACGGCTATACGCTTACTTTCACCAACAACGATGCTACCTTTGACGATGCCGTACGTCAAAGATTGGTAAACACCTTCTTTACTGTTTATCCAAAAATGCTAAATCGATTTTATCCTGGTGCGACCAAAAAGGTAACTTTCCTCATCGATCCTAATTACAACGGGGTAGCCTACACTTCCGGTAATCAGAGTGTTTACAGCCCGGCCTGGTTCCGCAGCCATCCGGAAGATATAGATGTGGTAACCCATGAAGTAATGCATATCGTTCAGGCATATACGGGCGGTACGCCAGGGTGGCTGACAGAAGGCATTGCCGATTATGCCCGTTATAAATATGGTGTCAACAACGGCCCTGCAGGATGGTCGCTGCCCAACTGGTCGTCTTCACAAAAATATACAGATGCCTATCGCGTTACTGCCCGCTTCCTGGTATGGCTTGAAGGGCATGTACGCAGTACTATTGCAGATGACCTCAACACCGCATTGCGGAACAAAACCTATACTGCCAATACCTGGAACCAGCTTACAGGAAAATCTGTAGACCAGCTATGGGCAGACTATTCCAATAACCCGGCATTATAATATTTCAACTTATAATAGTGTTGCTTTAATTATTCTCTAACCAGGGGAATGATGAAATAGTCGATCAACTTTTCCGGCAATACTATTTCCTACCGGTTACCGGCAACCTGCATGGGTTGCCAGGTGGCCGGTATTCCCGTTTCTGTAAGACAAGTCTACATGTTCTTCCTGAAGCCTTCGGGGGAGAGGCCGGTCTGATTCTTAAAAAACTTACAGAAATAGGAATTGTCTTTAAAATTAAGGCTGTAGGCAATCTCCGTTACGGTCATATCCAGATGGATCAACATGCGCTTTGCTTCCAGCACAATCCTGTTCCTGATCATATCTCCGGCAGATATTCCTAACAGCTCTTTACAAATATTATTAAGATGGCCAGGCGTGATGCATAATATTTCAGCATAATATTTGGGCAGGCGCTGGTGGAGGTATTCTTTTTCTATCAGCTTTTCGAAATTACGCAGTACGGTATAGTTATGATGGGTGGCCGCTTTCACCGGGTCATCCTGATGACCGGCCTTTGCCATCAGCAGAAAAAACGTTAGTAACAGCACCCGCAACGTATCTGTGCGATATTTACCTGCGTCCTCTGCCTCGTTAACTGCCTTTTCCAGTATATCGATGGCCTGCTGGCGGTAGTGGTCGGGGATATCCATTGCTGAAAGAGCCGCATTACCGCTGAAAAACGGGAACTGTTCCAGATACTGGCTGTCTAATAAAAAGGACTTAAAAAAAGAGGCAGAAAAATTAATCACATAACCATCTGTTTCTCCTTCAAAATCCCAGCCATGGACCTGGCTGGGGGCCATGAAGTAGACATGATAAGGACGTATGGTAAATTGCTCAAAATCGATCGAATGGGTACCACCACCACTGGTGAAAAAAACAATATGGTAGAAATCATGCCGGTGCGGGAAATGCAGCTTCCGCATGGAATGGAGGTAGGGTGCAAATCGTTTTACAATGACATCTTCTTCCTGAGAATAGGAAAATTTGCATATATCATAAACCGGAAACTCCTTTTTCATTATATATGGATGCCCGGATTGGCGGGGATCCTGCGGTAAAGATACATTATATTGTAATGGGCCGGTTGTAGCCCGGCCCATCATCATATAAGCTCCCTCTTACAATATCCTGCGCTCTGATTCCTGTATGGGCACATCGTTGATACTGGCATATCGCTTTTGCATATAGCCGTTTTCATCGAATTCCCAGTTTTCATTGCCATAAGCCCGGAACCATTGTCCATGATCGTCATGGTACTCATATTCGAAACGAACGGCGATACGGTTGTCTGTAAAAGCCCACAGCTCCTTTTTCAGTTTATAGGCATGTTCCTTTTCCCATTTGGCGGTCAGGAATTTTACGATCTCTTCGCGGCCATTAATAAAGGAGGAGCGGTTGCGCCATTCGCTGTCTATGGTGTAGGCCAATGATACTTTCACCGGGTCCTGGGTGTTCCAGGCGTCTTCTGCCATCTGTACCTTTTGTTGGGCCGTTGCTGCATTGAACGGGGGTAATGGGTGTCTTTGTTCCATGATATCAATAGTTTATACTGATTTACTGACCCAAAGGTAGCAGCGGATACCAGTTGTGCTACGGTGGTTTTTATGGATGGTACGGTATAAATTGAAAACGATACTCAGCAGGAAGATATAACCTGCTTCTTTCCTGTTATAATTCAGGTTGCAGTCATTAGTCGTAGCTTTCCTAATTATTAACTAATGTCCGGATTCCATTATTGCTGCTACCTGAAAAAGTTGACATCGGAAAACCAATAAACTGTACTATAAATTTTACCGGATTTTTCCCATAAAAGTTATGTAGATGATATAATCACGATTCATATTTCTGTTATACTTATAATCTGTTAATCTTTAATAGATTAATAGGTTGTATGCTGGTTATATGATGGCGCAGATACTGCTTTTTATTTCTTGTAACCCGCTTCTGAAGCGCCCTTTGCTGCAGTGATATTGCATGGGAACAGGGGCTGGTGGCTCACCGCAGATATGCTGCAGACAGTCACAATAACTTTATCCCACATCTGATAAACAGGTGATTGATTAATATGTGTATAACAGGTTAGTTTTGCCAATAATAAAGAGGATGGCTGCTGGGGTAACATGTTAGGAGATGCCTGGCAGTGTCTTATTCCCAAAATCAGTATTAAATTTATTGGAGAGAAATATGCTAGAATCAGGTAATTGACCCCGTTAACATAGAACCTACAATTTTTTATTGCAGATCCGTCAGACATTTTGTTCCCTGAAGATGTTGACCTGTTAAATTAATTTCCTATGCTTGTGTATGACGTATTAGGCGTGGGTATTGGCCCATCAAATCTTAGTTTGTCCGCTTTATTGCATCCGCAGAATGAGATCAGCTCTTTATTCCTTGATAAAAAGTTTTCTTTCGCGTGGCACAATGGAATGCTGATGCCTGAAGCAGGACTACAGGTTTCTTTCCTGAAAGACCTGGTCACCCTGGTAGACCCCACCAACCCTTTTTCTTTTCTGAATTTTCTGAAAGAAGAAGGACGCCTGTACAGGCATTCCATGACAAGATTTCCTTCTATTAAAAGGAAGGAGTTTAACCAGTACTACAACTGGGCCATCAGCAAGATGTCTAACCTGCGCTTCGGATGTGATGTGGTAGATGTAGAATTTTTACAGGACAAATTTTTGCTGAATTCCACCAGTGGTATGTTTGCTGCCAAACATCTGGTGGTAGGTGTAGGGTTGGTTCCCTATATCCCTGATTTTATGAAAACACATCTCAGCAATGAAGTGTTCCATTCTTCTGAATATCTGCAGCGTAAGGGCATTGTGGCCAATAAGCGTGTAGCCGTTATCGGTGGTGGTCAAAGCGGCGCTGAGATCGTGAACAACCTGCTGAATGAAAACGGTGAAGAGGGACCCTTATCTATTAACTGGATCACGCGCAGATATAATTATCTGCCCATTGATGACACTTCCTTCACCAATGAACTGTATACGCCCGCGTACAGCGAGTTCTTTTTTAAGCTGCCGCTGAATATAAAGGATAAGTTACTGGACTATCAGAAACTCACTTCAGACGGCATCAGTCAGGATACCCTGCAGAATATTTATAACAAGCTGTATGAAATGGAGGTGATAGAAAACAGGCCGCGCATGTGTCATCTGAGTCCGGGAATGGAAGTGAAAGAGGTGGCGGTGAACGGCTCTTCCCGGCGGATAACCTGTGTGTCCATGCAAAAGGATGTCACCGCGCTGGATGCTGACATTATTATTCTGGCTACAGGTTATCAACATAAAATACCGGCGTTCATGAAAAACATACAGGGTGAATTCAGGGATGGTGATCAGATAGTGTCCATGAACGAAGATTTCTCTATCCGCTGGGATGGACCGGCGGGACATAAAATATTTATTCAGAACGGCAACAAAAGGATATGGGGTGTGCCCAATCCCAATCTGAGTCTGAATGCCTGGAGGTCAGCCAAGATTGTTAACTCACTGCTCAATACAGAGCGGTATTTACTGAAGAAAGAAAGCTCCGTGTTTGCATGGCCGGCCAGCAATGAATACTGCTGAATACCCTATTGAATTAGATAAAATATTTTGTTTCATGCGCATATTTGAACCTCAACAGGTAAGGAAAAAATATTTACTGATCCCTGCAATGCCTACACCCAATGGCAGATTACACCTCGGACATATGGGTGGTCCGTTCCTTAAAATGGACATACTGGCAAGGCTGTACCGCAGAAATGGCCACCAGGCGGAAGTGATGTCTGCATCGGATGTGTATGAATCGTATACCCTGATGAAATCCTTCCGGACTCACCTGCCGGTACAAACGGTGTGCAACGATTTTCATGAGCTGATCGTGAAAGATCTCTCCGCTATGCTGGTGGAGTGCAGTCACTATTTTAATCCGTTGGAAGAAGCTTTTCGTACTACCGTAGACGATACCTACCGGGATACACTCGAGAAACTTACTGCGGCAGGTGCTGTGGTGAAGAGAACCGAAAAAGTATTATACAGCCCTTCCGCTGATAAATATATCGTTGGCACCTGGCTGAAAGGCAAATGCCCACATTGCCATAGCGATGCAGGCAGTTATCTGTGCGAAGCCTGCGGTATGCAGTTTAATCCGGAAGATGTGCTGGAACCTGCTGCTGTTACCGGAGAAACGGACCTGGAAGAAGTAACTGTAGAATCATTTTTTCTGAAGATAACACAGCCGGAAGCACTGATCGCGTATATACATAAGATGGGCGTACCGGATATTAATCTGGAGATTGTGCAGCGTTACCTGACACATTATAACAACGAAGTGCGGCTGACGAATCCTGGTAAGTGGGGCGTGAAATGGCAGAATGATGTGTGGCGTGGAGAAAACTACAATGTCGTTTTCCCTTACAGCGGTTTGCTTTCCCTGTCAAGGGTTTGCGGCGGGCTGTATCCTGCGGGGCAGCATCCGTTCAGCAAAGATTCGGAGGTGATCACCATCGCCAGCTTTGGCATTGACAGCACTGTTCCTTGGTTTGTTGGTGTGCTGGGCAGTTGCCTGGCTACGGATGAACTGAAGCCTTTTGATTATTTCCTGACCAATCATTTTTACAGACTGGAAGGCTCGAAATTCTCCACCAGCAGGTCTCATGCCATATGGGCCGCAGATATTGTCAATAAAACCAAAGCATCTGTAGATGCTGTCAGATACTATCTCACGAAGAACAATCCGGAGTTTGAAGAGAAAGATTTTTTTGTGCAGGATTTTATATCACTCAACAACCATTTCCTGGTTGAACGACTGAACAACCAGATAGAAAAATGCTGGCATTATCTCGAACCAGCGGAAGTGCAGCCTATATCGGATAGTTTGTTGCGTGCGCTGGAAGCAGCGCTGGAAACACAATCCGCTTATCTGGAACCTCCCCGTCAGCAACTGGCTGAAAGCCTCACCGTATTTGATGGCTGGGTGAAGCGTTTGACAGATAAGAACATATGGAAGCTGCAGCCTTACTGGGCGTTGAAAAGTATTGCGCTACTGGCTTATCCGGTGATGCCGCAGATGAGCCAGGCTTTATGGACAGCTTTGTCTGCCGCCGGAGCGCCTTCGCTGGAGAGCTTCCTGGCGATAGAGCCCGTAGTGAAGAAGGATCCCTTGCCCCGCTTCTTTGAAGTGCTGACGTATGAGGATCTGTTGCCTTGTCTGCCTGCCACCTTAACGCAGGCTACAACCCAGCCTCCGACATCGTCCAGGATCCTGCTCGACTTTATGGAACCCGAGGTGGAAGCAGGCATCATGGAAGTAAGGGAAGTGAATCTGATAAATAATGAAGAACGTATTGCGCCGTTTAAAGCGTCGCGTTTCGAAGTATATCCTGGCCAGCAATCACCGCTGGACAAACACGAAGTGAGAGAGTGCTGGTTTATTTCACAAGGGAAAGGAGAGGTGGTTTACAATGGCAGTGAAGTAGTGCCGGTATCCTCAGGAGATGTGCTCTACTTCGAGTCCAACCAGTCGCATCAGGTAACCAATACCGGCGAGGACCAACTGATAATATTTTCTGTATGGTGGAAGAAATAGATGATAGCATCCTGTACGACCTGGTGATAGTGGGCGGCGGATATGCAGGTGCCTGGCTGAGTTATTTCGCTGCCAGGGAATGCCCGGACTGGAGCGTGTTGCTGCTGGACCGGAAGACTTTTGGCAGTGGTGCTTCGTATTATTCCGCAGACCTGGATTTTCCGAATAATGCAACGCCAACGCATAAACGTCTTTCCAGGGAAAGCAGGGCATTGATAGCTGCGGCGCAGGCTGAGATATCGGACTTGCCTATAGCAGAGTTGTCGGCTTTTGCGATAGGAGATACAGACGCAGAACTGGCGCAGCTGGCAGAAAGTGAAGGTGGCATCCCTGCAGAAGAGGCCATGTACGTTTCCGGCTTCCGGTTCAGAAAGGCTTATCAATGGCAGCGTAAAGGCATCCGTGCTCAGCGGGCAATCAATAAAACCACCATCGGGAAACTGATGGGGCAGGCCATGCGGAATACTGGTGTTTTTCTGCATCACCAAACGGAGGTGACCAATATCATCGCAGGTCCGGCAGGTAACGAGGTGTTTTACAATAGCAGCAGCGTACAGGTAAGGCATGTGATCACGGCTGTGGGGCCCTGGATATTGCAGGCACCCTGGATCAATGAAAGTGTACATGCAGCGGTACGGATAAAGAAGGTGGTGGCCTTTGAACTGCTGCTGCCGCCGGCTCCGGATGATACGCTGATCTATATGGTGAATGAAGGTGCTTTCCTGTTACCACAACCGGAAGCAGGGCAGTGGCTCTTCAGCATCACCAGTACAGAATGGGATTGCAGGCCGGTAGCCGGAGAGCTGAAAATCGGTGCAGCGGATAAAGCCACAGCAGAACGCATACTCGGCAAATATGTTCCGGAGTTGCTGCCTTTCCTGTCAGATGGGCGCGTATTCTGTGATGCCTATCCGGCCTGTGGGCACCCGGGCATATTTAAACTGAATGAAGAAGGGACACACCTTTTCGTCGGAGGGGGCTGCGGATCCGGATTCCGGTTGTCGCCCGCCATTGCATATGAAGCCATACAAACCATAAAAAACAGATAATAAAAATGAATGGATTGAATAAAAACGCATTGATAGATGTCAGCAGCGGAACCGCTGTCACTTACCAGATGCTGTTTAATGCGGCAGAGGGCCTCGCATCTATGTTTGCAGGCTTAGGGGTGCGGAAGGGAGGTGTAGTGATGGTGCATTGCAGGGAAAGACTGCATCAGGCACTGTATATACTCGCTGGTTTGCATTTGCCCTATGTTATCAATCCAGTCAACCCCGAATATACAACGGAGCAACTGCTGAGAGTAATCTCTCATGCAGAACCGGCACTGATCATAACAGATATGCCTGAGGTACTGCCCATGACAAATATTAGTGTGATCTCCGCAGATGCTGAGCGGCACTGCTCCGGCAAGGTATCTCCGCAGGTCCGCCGGTATGAGGTGAACGGCAGTCTGCTGATCTATACTTCCGGTACCACCGGCAATCCCAAAGGGGTACTGCTTTCTCCGGGAAACATCACGAAAAATACCACGGAAGCTATACTGGCATTCGGATACAATCCGCAATCCGTTTCCGCCAGTCTGCTGCCCATGTTCCATACTTTCACGCTGATCAGCGACCTGATACCGGTGCTCCGTGAAGGCGGCACCTGTATTGTCTGCCCGCTTTTCAGCGCTGCTGCCTGCGCCGGGATACAACAGGAATTGATCCGGCACCGGGTACAGACCTTCAGTGCCGTACCGGTGATCTTTCAGGCTATTACCAGCCTGTTTGATACTTCGCAGACATCTTCCCTGCGCTTCGTTATTTCCGGCGGTGCGCCGTTGGGTGAAAATGTTCGTTTAGCCTATAGCGTAAGATTCGGGCATCCCATTACCCCTTGTTATGGCCTGGGAGAAGTAACCTGTTTTGCTACCATCTCTCCGCTGGACGGTATCAGAGCCAGATCCGCGGGCCAGCCGGCGGGTGTGACCATCCGTATCGTCAGCGCAGATAATGCTAACGAATACCTGCCTGTCGGAGAAACCGGAGAGATTGTGATCAAAGGCGCCAGTGTGATCAGCAACGGTTATTTCAGAGACGAGCGTACCTGCTATAACATCCATGGCGATTTTTTAACTGGTGATATCGGTCATCTTGATGAAGATGGTTATCTGTTTATTACCGGCAGAAAAAAGAATATGATCATTCGCGGCGGCACAAAAATTTATCTGGAAGATGTAGACCGCTGTATGGAAGGGAATTCCGGAGTCCGGCACTGTGTAAGCATCTCCCTGGTGAAACAGGGAGAGCAGGACAAATCACTGTGCTTTATTGTGCTGAAAGAGGAAGCGCAGCTGAGTCGGGAGGAAGTGAGGGCAAGAGTACAATCGGTACTGTCTTCGCTGCATATCCCCGATGAAATCTATTTCGTGGAAGCTATCCCGATGACAAAAACAGGTAAACCGCTGATCGATCAGCTCCTGCTGCTACGGGAAAGCGTAATAGCCGGAAAGAATTAATTGTTATCACTACCTATAACCATCACCGTAATGACGATCGACTGTCATACCCATATTGCCTCCGCCCGCGTTATCCCTGCACCTTTTGTGAAAGGGATGAGCGATAATATCTATGCCAATGCAGTAGCTACGCAGGAAAATATAAAAGCGGAGAACATCAATATGTTGCTGGGCCGTCTGATGTCATTTGATGAAGACTGCGATAAGTTGCTCGCGGAGATGGATAAGGCAGGCATTGAAAAATCAGTGTTGCTGATCGTCGATTTCGGTATCACTTTCCCAGATGAGGCGGAAGACCTGGAAACATTATACGCCCTGCATAAACGTATACTTGACCGTTATCCTGGCAGGTTTGAAGTATTTGCAGGTATTGATCCCCGCAGGAAAACGGGTGGCCTGGAGCTGTTCGAAAAATCAGTGCGTGACTGGGGATTCAAAGGACTTAAATTATATCCGCCCTGTGGTTATTCGCCCAGCGATGAACGGCTCTATCCCTACTATGAGATCTGCGCAGCTTATGGCATACCGGTGTTGCTGCATACAGGGCCTACCAGCCCGAGCATGTCTTTTGCTTTCTCCGCACCGGAGCTGATCAACGATGCGGCACACCAATTTCCTACAGTAAACTTTATCCTGGCACATGCGGCGTTTATGATGCATGAACAGGCGGCCATACTGGCGGAATACAGGCCCAATATATATCTGGACGTATCCGGGTTTACGAATGCCTTGCGCATGGAACGGTTTGAAACCATATTATCAGAACACAAAAAGAGAGGCATCATACATAAAATATTGTTCGGTACCGACTGGCCCATACATAAGTTGAGCGGCAGCCAGCAAACACTGGTAGAGCTGTTTCGCAACGCCGCCGGTAACATACTGAACGCACAAGAGATGAAACTGGTGATGGGAGAAAACTTTAACCGACTGCTAAAAATGTAATCATGGAACAGCTATTTACAATACTGGCAAAATACGCTTATGCCGACAGCCCCGCAAAGGAGATTACGCTGGAAAGCCCTATCAACACATTGGGGATAGACTCACTGAAGTTTTTGCTACTGCTGATAGATCTGGAAGCGGGTGGCCTCATGGGTCCCCTGCAACCCGGTATGCTCAGTGATATCAAAACAGTGGGCGATCTGGCTAACCTCTGCAAAAATGCTAAAGAAGATAAAAAATAAACAACACTATGGATATAACATTGAAACTACTGACTACTGATGATGAAATCAGGTCATTCTTCAAAGTAATGAAAGAGCTGCGCGGTCATCTGAAGGAAGAAGAATTTCTGGATAATATCCGGGAACAGGAACAGCTGGCTGATTTCAAACTGCTGGGCGCTTATACCGACGGTGAGCCGGAAGGCGTGGCCGGATTCAGGATCAGCAAATGCCTGGCATGGGGTAAGTTCCTTTATGTGGATGATCTGGTAACCCTGCCTGTAGAGCGTTCCAAAGGACATGGTAAACGAATGATGGACTGGCTGATCGATTATGCCCGCCAGCAGGGATGTGCACGATTTGAGCTGGACTCAGGTGTACAGCGCTTCGGGGCACACCGGTTCTATCTGCGCGAGCGCATGGAAATATCCTGTCATCATTTTTCACTGATTCTATGATCCATGTTTTATGAAAGAAAATGAAACAGCCGGTTCCCGGACAAGCAGGGCCGTTCATAATACTACCGGATTCAGGTCCACAGAAGATATTATCGGCGCCTTTGAACACGACGGATATGAGGTAATTAAAATAGTGGAATACGAAGGCGTCCGTGGCTTCATGGCGAAAAGCAAAACAGCTTTTAACTATGAAACCGGCGAACATAAACTCAGCTACTATGTGGAAGGCACTTCTTTCCAGATGGGGTATCTGATGGGATTGCTGGCACCTCAAACCGTGGAACGGATGGCTGTTGACTATGTGTACAATTTCATTCCCTGTATGCTGAAGCCGAACGGAGACCCTGAAAAATTCAGATTACTCTGGAAAGTGCTGTGGTGCTTTATTTCATTGGCTACCCGCTGGCTTCGCAGAAAATATCCGAAAGATATTCCTGCCATGTATGCAGAAGAAATGAAAGGGCTGGTAGCCGGCTGTAAAAAAGCTACCAATGGCAACACAAAAGTTACTTTCAATAAACTATGGAATTTAAATACCTCCTTCGATCTGATATTAAGTCTGACCTACACCAATTTCGGTATGTCAGAACTGGAGCGTTATGTTAAAAAGCGGCTGCCCTGGTTTAATCGTACCATGATCATGATGCCGGCCTTCTGCAATGGTTTTTCGGTATTCGGAGCTGCCACTGCCAGCGGGAATGCGCATTACTTTGGCCGTGATTTTATGCTCAGCACCGGCAACGTGCTGGAGTTTACGGCGGCTATGATCATCTACAATCCTGTTGAAACATTCGACGGACGTAAGGCTGTTCCGTTTGTCAGTATGGCGGCTCCCGGTTTTGTAGGCTCCCTTGCGGCCATGAATAACTATGGTATCGGTATAGGCGTGAATACAGTGCCTGCGGCCAACTGTGCACCCTGCCGGCCGGGAATCAACTCTGTGCTGCTGGTGCGTCATTGTGCGCAATATTCACAAAGCGCACAGGAAGCGGTGTCCATCACAACGGAGAGCCAGCGCGGCGTATCCTGGTTGTATATCGTTGCCGATGGTACCGCGGATAAGGCTGTCGTGATAGAGTGCGGCAAGAAGGAAACCCACACAGACTTCCTCAGTTACATTCCGGACAACCTGAAAAAACTACTGCCGGACCAGGCCTTTCTGAAAGCACACCCATCTGATATCCCGCAGCAAATGGGACTCATGCAACGATGGAATGACTATCGTTATCCACAGGCATATATGTCTTTTAACAAACCTCTGTTTGAACATTTCAACAAACCATATACTGACTGGCAGTTTTCGGAGAAAGGTTATGTAGATAAAAAAGTGACCGATACCGGTTGTCCTTTTACCTGGTACTTTTCACCGCAAAGAGAAGATAAAAAAGATTTGCTGCTGGTCACCAATATGTACATCATTCCGGAGATCCGGCTGGCGATGATGAATGCCGCTACTGTCAAAAAGGCCAATCCTGCACAGGCCATCAAGATCGCGAAGACTACCTACGATGATGTGCAGTGGCGGTACGATGTACTGAACGAAGAACTGCTGAACGCATACGGCAATATTGATCTGGCAGGCGCAAAGGACATTATCAGTTTCCTCCGGCCTGACGGAAAATATCCGGACTATACAGAGAAAAACCCTACCAGCAGTGATGGTAAGGTAAGAACGATCCAGGGGACTATTTCACTTTGTGACCTTAAAAAGAAAGTGATGGAAAGTCATTACGGTTATTATGCTGATGCCTGGCTGAAACTGACATTGTCCCAATATTTATAAATAATGCTACCGATATGAACAATCGCAAAAATATCTTTTTTACAGGTGCTACCGGATTTCTGGGTGGTTATGCCATCATTCACCTGTTACAGCATACCTCTCATCAGTTGTACTGTCTGGTGCGTCCGGGCCGGAATACGTCAGGGGAACAGCGTCTCAGGGCGAAACTGGAAAAGATGGAAGGCTTTGATGAAGAAGCCTATAACACCCGGCTTGTGGTGATTGAAGGTGATATTACAGAAGAAGGACTGGGCATCGTAGAGCCGTTCCCGTATCATATTGATGAATGCTGGCATTCCGCTGCCGTATTGTTTTTTGAGCACTACCTTGAAAAGGAAACGATGCATGTCAATTACGGTGGTACCCTGAATGTGCTGAAGTTTGTAAAGGAGCAACAGATACCGCTGTTGAATTTTGTGAGCACTGCCTATGTGTCCGGTGAGGCTAACGGCCTTATCAAAGAAGCCGTGAGCGAACATGTACACAATCCGCATAATCCATATGAGAAATCCAAACGTTTTTGTGAAGCAGCTGTATTGGATGCACACAGGGAATGGGGCCTTCAGTTCCGTATTCTGCGTCCGTCCATTATAGTGGGTGATTCCAAAAACTTTGTGGTGGATTCCAATTCCGGATTGTATGCCTATCTGTCTATACTGCTGAAGCTGAAAGACAAGATAGAAGCAAAGATGCCGGAGTATTTTAAATTCAATCCCCTGCGGGTGCTGATCAAGGAAAATGCTACCGTAAACCTTATCTGCGTAGACCACGTAGCCGCTTTGATGGCAGCCGTATGTGAAAAACCGGAAACCATCAATGATGTGTTTCATCTCACCAATCCCAATCCTACACCACTGGAAGAATATATCGATGTAATCGGTAAAGTGACCGGTATCAACGCATTTACGGTAGCGGACGAATCTGTCCTTAATACAGTAGACCATCTGTTGTTATCGGAAGAAGAGGTATTCAACTCCTACCTGAAAACTGTGCAGCACTTTGAATGTAATAAAGCATATGACATCTCTGGCATCGACAGGAATTTGCCACGGCTCAGCTATCAGGATGAAATGAATATCACGCAGAATGCCAAGGATAAATACGATGCTGATGAAAGGGTGCAGGCCAAACGTCTGAGGAGTGTGGTACACCGGCTCAGTGCTTCACAATTGTTACTTGATGGAGAAGAAGATCTGACCTATTATACCGGCGGTAACGGTCCTGTGATGGTGATTCTGAATGCATATGGCCAGAGTCTTGCATTCTGGGACTGGGCGGTGGAATCATTGTATGAACATTACCGCATTATTATATGGCCCATGCGTGGCACTTCTTCTCAGAAAGGTGGTGTGGCACAGGTGTTTCCTGTACAATCACATGTTAATGATATCAAACAGATACTGGACAAGGAAGGGGTGAAGGAATGTTATATCGTGGCCTGGTGCACCGGACCCAAGATTGCGCTGCGCTTCCAGGAACAGCATCCTGCATATGTGAAATCTATGGTTTTCCTGAGTGGCTGCTTTAAGGGGCTGCCTCAGTTTGATATGTATCATACCAACTATGAGCGTGATATGCAGGCGATCTGCAGTCGTGTAGATACACATCCTCATATAGCCGGGATAGTGATTGAAGCCCTGAAAAATGTACTGGTGAAGGAGAACAAAACAATTGCCTTCGCAGAACTGAAAGACGAAGACGGCAAAAGAGATTTGGTGGATGATATCCTGTCTCTTGTTAGTGAAGATATCAAACCCATGGTGGTAGAGCCTTTTCTGATGCCTTCCAGTGTGCTGAACTATGCAAGGCAGCTGTTATTGCTGTGGAATGAAGATGTAACGTCACAACTGGAAAAACTAAACATCCCTGTGCTGATGATCACCGGAACGGCCGATAATATTGCTTCCCCTGAAATATCGCAGGCCGCCGCGAAGCTGTCTGATAATGCCACCTGCGCTGTTATTGAAGGTGGCTCCCATTACTTGCAGTTTGATAATATTCAGCTGGTGGTGCCTATGATCAGGGACTTTATCAGCAGCACAGGCAAGTATCAGTTCAAACACGGGCTGGTAACCATTTGTGACTAACAATAAATTAATACCTATGGCAAACATCATGGTGAAAGAAGTAAACGATAGCAGACTGCTGGGGCAGTTTGTAGACTTTCCGTATCACCACTACCGGGAGTCTTCTTACTGGGTGGCGCCGCTTAGATCGCAGGCGCTCGCATGTTTTGACAAAAAAGCCAATCCTTTTTACGAGTCCGGTGACATGCAGTTGTTCATCGCTGTAGACAACGGAAAAGTGGTTGGACGAATTGCTGCTATTGAAAACAAAGCGCATAATATTCACCATAATGACCGTACCGGTTTTTTCGGATTCTTTGAGTGTATTAATGACCGGGAAGTAAGCCGGCAGCTGCTGGACAGCGCTGCTGCCTGGCTGAAGAAAAGGGGGCTGGTGGCTATGAGAGGACCGGTGAGCCCCAGTACCAACCATGAGTCAGGGTTTCTGGCTGTTGGTTTCGATGATACACCACGTCTGATGATGCCCTATTCTTTCCCTTATTATCTGGAGCTGATGGAACAGTGCGGACTTAATAAGGTAAAACAGCTGTGGGCCTACAGTATCTCCGGCGATAAAGTGCTGGCCAATGATAAAGTAAGGCGGGTGGCCGACATCGCGCAACTAAAGTCAGGTGTAACGCTGAGGCCTGTACGAATGAAACACTTTCAGGAAGAGATCAATACCATCGCGGATATCTACAACAAATGCTGGAAGGACAACTGGGGATTTGTGCCTATTTCAGAAAAGGCAGCCTTCCTCATGGCCAAAAGTATGAAGAGCATTGTAGAGCCTTCGCTGATGCAGATTGCAGAGATAGACGGAAAACCCGTCGGCATGATTGTTACCCTTTATGATTATAATGAAGTGCTGAAGAAGGTAAAAGGTAAACTCTTCCCGTTCGGCATCTTCCACCTCATCAATGCCAGAAAAAAAATCAGCTGGGTGCGTATGATGCTGATAGGCATATTACCGGAGCACCGCAAAAAAGGCATCGATGCTATCCTGTATTACCAGGCCAGCTTGATTGCCCGGAAGCTTGGTGTAAGCCGTTGTGAAGGCAGCTGGACACTGGAAGACAATGATGATATAAACAGAATTGCCACGATGATAGGCGGTGAGGTTTATAAAAAATACAATATCTATGAAAAAGATATATAGCCGTCTTTTAAAAAAATCGGAGCAGCTGTTTCTTTCATGGTTGCTGCCTTCCAGCGAAAAGATAGAAGCATTGCATTATGCACTGTTCGACTTCTTCCTGCCTTACAAGGATGATAACGAAGAGGTCCGAGCAGCTATCGCGGAGGCGCGTATCCGGCAGTATGCGATGGCCAGGAAAAACCAGCAGCTGATGTGGATACTGCTTTTTATCTCCAGGCCAGCCCTGTTGCTGAAATCAGGATGGATCCGGTTTTATTTCCGGAATATGGAAAAGACAAAGGTGGACGATGCGGTGATAACAGCGGCAGTGGCTGAATGCAGGCAGTTTCTGTCTGGTCTGTCCACGACCTCATTTGTCAAGATGACTGATCTGCAAAGGAACCAGTTCCTGCAGCTGCTGACAAATTCACGGATCAATTTTTACCGCCGTATTGGAGCTGGTATCAGGGCCTACTATATCGTGAATGTCTATAAAGGCAGGATAGGCCGGCTGTTATCCGGTATTGGTGATTTTAAGCAGGATGCTTTTATCCCGGACCTGGACATTCCGGTGCCGGCGTTTAAAACGCCTTTGCAGTACGACTCCCGGCAGCGCTGTATTAGCGGGGAAATAGACTGTGTGGTGATCGGTAGCGGCCCTTCCGGATGTCTTGTTGCGGCTGAAATGCATAAGGCCGGCAAACGGGTGCTGATACTGGAATCCGGCTCTTTCTTCATCCCCGGTACTTTCGATGGCCGGGCCGGGTTGCAGTTCTATGAAGATAAAGGATTCAGGACTACCAGCGATGGAGGTGTCTTTGTGCTGAATGGCAGTGTGGTGGGCGGTGGCGCCACTGTTAACGTGGATATGGCTTTCGAGCCTATGATACCTTCTGTCAGCGGCCGGTTTGAGCGCTGGCATGCGGAAGGGATTATCGATGACAGCATCTGGACATCACCCCAGCTGAAAGCTGCACATGACAGTATAGCGCATTTACTGAATACCAGAGCAGTGGAACATAGTGAAATGAATGCACACAATAAGATACTGTATGATGGCGGCCTGCAGCATGGTCTTCGCCCTCATTTTTATAAACTCAATACTTATAAGCCCGGTGAATCTCCCTACAAACGGACCGATAAAAGAGGGCCTGTGGAGCATTATATCCTGGATGCCATGCAGGACAAACATAATCCTATTACGCTTATTCCGGATGCTCAGGTAGAAAAACTGGTCATCAAAAATGGTAAGGTAACAGGTATTGAATTCGAAGTGCGTGCTGCGGATACATTGCAGGGAATCATTGCGGATCCGTTCCGGCTGGGCCTTCCGCTCAATAAGCGTATCACCGTCAGCCCCCACGAGGTGGTGGTTGCCGGTGGTAACCTGGGATCTTCCGTGCTGCTGAAAAAATCAGGGCTGTCCGATCCGATGATCGGCAGAGGGTTTATCATGCATCCTTTTATGCTGGTGCTGGGGCTTTTCGACCATATTGTGGATAATCATATCGGTACACAGTCATCCGTTTACATCAGTGACTATCTTACTACAGACTACAGGAGGCCTGCAGCTGATTTTATGATTGAATCCGCCAGTGCCAGACCGGAGATCGCTGCGATGCTGTTGCCAGGGAATCCCGTACAGGTGCTGGATTGCGTTAAACAATACCGGTATCTCGGTGGCATCGGTGTATTGCTGATCGATGAAGTGAATCCGGAAAACAGGGTGGAGGTGAACGTAAAGGGAGAGCCGGAAATCTACTACAGACTGAGCGATAAGGACATAGAAAGGTTCAGGTATGGCGTAAAGGAAGCGATAGAAATTATGTTTAAAGGTGGTGCCCGGAAGGTGATTCTGCCGAGCTTTGAACGGCTGAGTGGAAGCGCGCTGGAGCCTACCGGCTGTAATATGCTGGATAGCATGGATCAGGCGGCAGATGTAGTAGCACGGCTGAACTTCAATGCCAATGAAACACTGTTGTTTGCCGCGCATATGATGGGAGGGGTGAAGATGAGCAGTGATCCTTCGAAAGGATGTATTGACAAACATTACAGGGTGAATGGTGTGGATAACCTGTATGTGGCGGATGCCAGCGTGTATCCGTCTTCGGTAGGTGCCAATCCTATGCAGACGATCTATTCCACTGCAAAAATATTCGTGGACAACCATCTTCATAAAAGAAATCATATTGATCATGTTAATACTACAATGAGCTATGAATGATCAGGAATTTGTGCAATACAACCAGCAACTTTTCAAGAAGGTAGCTCCTAACTACAAGTGGCTGGACCTGCTGGCATCCCGGTGTCGTGGTAAATTCTGCCGTTTTTTAGGGGATATACAGGGACTGAAAATATTAGATGTTGCCACAGGTACCGGCCAGCAGGCACTGGCAATGGCCAAACGGGGTGCTATTGTTACTGGTGCCGACCTGTCTGAAGATATGTTGCATTATGCCATACGCAATGATAAGCGGGATCTGGTACACTTCGAATATGCCAACAGTACGGAGCTTCCCTTTGATAATGAGACGTTTGACATTACGGTCATGTCTTTTGCACTCCATTGCATGACACATGATATCCGTATGGGCACGCTAAAGGAAATGATGCGGGTAACGAAAAAAGACGGTTTCATCGCTTTTATAGACCATTGTAAGCCGTCCAAATCAATCGGTAAATTGATCTATTCCAATATTGCACGATTTGAAACACCCTTGTATAAACAGTTTCTGGACACGGATTTCAGGCAGGAGCTGCGTCAGCTGGATATTGATATAGTCAGGCATCATAAGTTCTTTTTTGAGACAATGCAGATGATAGCATGTAAATATTATCATTAAATGAAATTTTTACATATCAAAGGAAAGTCTTTTCTTTGATGTTTGTTATTCAATCTCAAATGTTCCCAAAATAAGACCTTCAAAAAATACCACACAATGAGAGATTTATTTGATAAAATCAGGGAGGACAAAGGCCCTCTTGGAAATTATTCAGCTCAGGCAGAGGGATATTTCATTTTCCCCAAACTGGAGGGTGAGCTTTCCAGCAGAATGAAATTCAGAGGACATGAAGTAATAGTATGGAGTATTAATGATTATCTCGGATTAAGTAATAACGAAGAAGTAAGGAAAGCGGATTTGGAAGGTGCTCAGCAATATGGACTGGCCTATCCTATGGGCTCCAGGTTAATGTCTGGTCATACCGATCTGCATGAGGAGCTGGAGCGCAGGCTCGCAAAATTTGAACGCAAGGAAGCTGCCTTCCTGCTGAACTTCGGCTACCAGGGTATGGTATCCGGTATTGAGTCGCTGGTATCAAGGAATGACGTAATTGTGTACGATGCAGAAGCACATGCCTGTATTATTGATGGCGTACACCTGCATCAGGGAAAACGTTTTGCCTATAAACACAATGATATTGAAAGTCTCCGGACCAATCTCAGAAGAGCCACCAATCTTGTAAAAGACAATGATGGTGGTATTCTGGTTATCTCTGAAGGTGTATTTGGCATGAGTGGTGTACAGGGCAAACTCAAGGAGATTGTGGCCCTGAAAGAAGAATTTAATTTCCGCTTCATGATCGATGATGCGCATGCGTTCGGTGTACTGGGTGAAACAGGCGCTGGTACTTCAGAAGCGCAGGGCGTGATGGATGGTGTCGATATTTATTTCGGTGCCTTTGCTAAAGCGATGGCCGGTGTAGGCGGTTTCTTCGCTGGTGATAAGGATGTTATCAACTACCTCAAGTACAACATGAGGTCACAGATATATGCCAAAGCCCTTCCCATGGCGATGGTAGTAGGCTCCTTAAAACGCCTCGATATGATTGAAAACAGACCGGAACTGAGAGAGAGGCTGCATGCCAATACTGCTACCCTGCAGAATGGATTACGTGAAAAAGGTTTCCGTATCGGTGAAACTTCTTCCTGTGTTACACCGGTATTTCTCGAAGGGGATGTGCAGGAGGCCATGGCCATGGTATTCGACCTGCGTAACAACTACCATATTTTCTGCTCTATCGTTATTTATCCGGTAGTGCCAAAAGGTACTATCCTGCTTCGTCTTATTCCAACGGCCACGCATACACTGGCCGATATTGAAGAGACCATCGAAGCTTTCTCCGCTATCCGCGATAAGCTGAAAAACGGAACCTATAAAAAGGCAAAAGTGGATATTTCAGCGATGACAGCTGAAATGTCCTGATCATAGTATAAAATAACAGTAGCGCATAAACGATGGCATATGCCGTTGTTTATGCGCCTCCATGACGATAGTGAAGCGGCCCCCTGACCTGAAATAATCAGCCCTGCCCAAGTCCAACATCAGTAGTAACCCGGAATATACGATAGGAAAAGATCCCTCAAAAACAGTAGTCACCGCAGCCCCCAAATTTTAATAATCTGAGTCATCATGCATGTCAACAAGGCCCCCGATAATTTACTGACGCTGTTCGGGAAAAGAATTGCCGAAAGCGGAGATAAGCCCGCGTATAAATTTCTCGTGACGGATGATCATTACAATATGATCTCCTACCGTGACTTTCACGAAAAAGTGCTGGGATATGCAGCTTTTCTGCAACACGATGTGCGGGTGAAACCGAAGGAACGGGCGCTGATATTATACCCGCCAGGGCTGGATTATATCTATGCATTCTATGCCTGTCTGTTTGCCGGCGTCATTGCTGTGCCGGCCTATCCGCCAGACACGAGGAATGTAAACAGGATTATATCCATTATCAGGGATTGTTCCCCTTCAGTGATCCTTACTACCCATCAGCATCAACGGGTACTGGATAATTTTATAGCGCATCATCGTCTGGGTGATTCCTTCTCCGGCCAGGTGATCGTATTGCCGGAGGTGGCAGAAGAGCGGCTGCATCAGCAGTATACAGATCCCGGTATGCAGCGGCATGACATTGCCTTCCTGCAATATACCTCCGGTTCTACTTCAGACCCGAAAGGCGTGATACTCACCCATGAAAACCTCATGGCCAATAGCCACTGTATTGAAGCGAACCTGAAAACCAGGAGGGGCATGGAGATGGTGAGCTGGTTACCGCCTTATCATGATATGGGATTGATTGGCGGTATCATACATCCTTTATCCATGGGGATGACAGCCACGCTGATGTCGCCATTGAATTTTGTGAAGAAGCCAGCCAGGTGGCTGAAAATGATCTCCAATGCCACCCATGCGGATGGCGTGATGAGTCCGGCCCCCAACTTCGGTTTTGAACTATGCACGGAAAAAGTAACGGAGGAACAGCTGAAAGGTCTGCATCTCGATAACTGGGAAAGCGCTATCTGCGGTGCAGAGCCTATACGGTTATCTACCTACGAAAATTTCTGTCGCAGGTTTAAATCCGCAGGGTTTAAAAAATCCTCCTTTGTGCCGGTATATGGCCTGGCAGAAGCCACACTGCTGTTCAGCGGTGAGGTGACTCAGCGCAACCCGGCTGTTGGCGTATTTGATGCGGCCGGAATAAAACATAACAAAATAAGAAACGCCGGAGCCGACAGCGATGGAGAACAGGAGCTGTTTACCCGTATGATCGGATGCGGACCGGTAGTAAAAGATCATTCGGCGCTGATCGTTAACCCGGATACACTAAGCGTTTGCGACGAAAATACCATCGGCGAAATCTGGATACGTGGCAACAGTGTTGCCCAAGGCTACTGGAACAAGCCTGTGGATACTGCTTTTAACGCCTATACGAAGGAAGGGGCCGGGCCTTACTTCCGCACGGGAGACCTCGGATTCTTCAGGGAGGAGCAGTTATACATAGCCGGTCGCCTGAAGGACTGTCTGATCATCAACGGCAGAAACCATTATCCGCAGGATATTGAATATACCGTCAGCAGCGTAGATGACCTGCTGCGGAAAGACAGCACCGCCGTATTTGTGATGGAAGTAACGGCAGAAGGGCGTCTGAAAGAAGAAGTGGTGGTCGTGCAGGAGATTACCCGCATCAGGGAGGAACTGCCTGATTTTTCTGCCTTGTTCAACGCTATCAGGCGTGCCGTATTTGATGCCCACGGGATCAATATCGCGGAGATACTGCTGATAGAGCAGTCTTCCATTCCCAAAACATCCAGCGGTAAAATCATGCGTCATAAAGCGAAAGAGCTATATGCAGAAAAAAAATTGAAAACCGTTACCCTGTCGAGTGTGCATACTGGTCAATAAAACAGCATAAAATATTTGTGATATGAAAAAGTATACTGTAGAAGAAATTTCGAGCTGGATCGTCAGAAAACTTTCTGTAAAACTTAACCTGCCGGCTTCTGCTATCCGCCTGGATAAAGACATTCTTGACTACGGCCTGGATTCGATGGAAGCACTGGGCATGGTGGGCGAAATTGAGGCATTGATTGGTGTAGAGATACCTGCAACGAGTGTATGGGATTATCCTACTATCAGCCAGCTGGCGCAGTTTATTCATGATGAAGCTCCTGTGATATAAAAATATCCCTATGCTGGCTGATGTTACTACCTATCATGATTTTGAAACCTTCCTGGGCAGTACCAGTAACAAGGATGGGCTGTTCAGCTTTGACAGCCTGCTGGCACTGGATGAAAAGGCGCTGTACCCGGAACAGCAGGTGGAGGCCCTCAACCAATGGGGTCTGAACCGATATTTTATTCCGGCTGCCTATGGCGGAAAACTAACTGATCTACGGGATATCTACTATTACTGGTTTCTGCTGGCAAGGCGCGACCTTACCACTGCCATTGCCTATGGAGGCACTTTTCTGGGTGCGCTGAGTGTATGGGTGGCCGGTAGTGAGGCGCTGAGACATAAGGTGGCAGCGGATATCCTGTGTCATAAAAAAATAGCTTTCTCGCTGACGGAGCGGGAGAACGGCAGCGATCTGCTGCAAACAAAGGTGTCGGCGGATTATGATGCGGAGGCAGATGCTTTCGAATTGTCTGGGGAGAAGTGGTTGTTTAATCATGCTTCCAGGAGCAGCTTTACCAGTGTATTGGCTAAAACATCGCCGGATAGCGGCCCGCGGGCCTATTCCATGCTTTATACGCCTACCCTGGGAGAGGCCGCCGACAGTGTAACGGTAACAGGCCTTGACAGAATTCATACGGTAGGAATGAGGGGACTGGACCTGGGCGGGCTGGTCTTCAACGGGCATCCGGTTCAGGGAACATCGCTTGTAGGTAAGCAGGGGATGGGGTTTGAGCTGGCAGTCACTTCCATGCAGGTTTCCAAGCTGTTGCTGGGAGGTCTGGCATTAGGATCGCTGGATACCTTGTTCAGGACTGCTGTTGACTTTTGCAGACAGCGTATGTTGTATAAAAATGAAATCATTCATATTCCCATACTCCGGTTAAAACTGACCAGTATACTGCTGGACATGCTGCTGGCAGAATCTTTCTGTCTCTCTGGTATAAGGGTGGCACAGGTGTTGCCATCGCAGCTGTCGCTGTTATCTGTTATGGTGAAGGCATTTGTGCCTTCCCTGGTGGAAAAGGCTACCGGCGTGCTTTCCGGCTTGCTGGGTGCAAGGTCTTTTATTACCAGTGAAACAGATTACCGTATTTTCCAGAAGCAGGCGCGGGACAATGCTATTATCCCGGTGTTTGATGGGAATACGTATGTGAACTATCAACTGGTGATCAAACAGCTGGAGGTGGTGTTTGCATTGGCTGAAACTATTCGTCCGCCTGATCCGGAGACGCTGCGGCGGGTATACCAGCTGGATGTAGCATTACCTCCCGTTGATTTTTCCCGTTTGTCACTTTTGTCCAAAGGAAAGGACGACCTGGCATTTGGATGCCTGTACCTGAAGGAGGAATTAAGTAATGGAAATATGGCAGAAGAGGAGGGCACTGCCTCCATCATCGAAATGCTGGATATGCTGATCCTGGAAATGGAAAAGGTACGGCAATGGTTTCTGTATGAAAAGGGGCAGAGTAAAACGCCTTATGAGATGGAAGCGGCCGTGTTTCATTACGCAGAACGGTATACCCTGTTGCGGGCCGCCGGTGCTGTGGCCTGTATGATTTTTTATAACAGAAAAGAAATTCATCCGTTGCTGAAATGGCCGTTGTTGCTGAAGCTTTCTCTGAAAAAAGTGATAGCGGCGCTGGGTGGAAAGTATTTCGATATGCAGAAAGAAGAGGAGGATATGCTGATGGCGTATATCCTTCATTGTAACAGTAATGGATATACGTTTTCTCTGTTTCCGGTTAAAATTGCTATGTGAAATAATGTAACTGAAATTTGGAAGGCTTGTAAGTATTGACTTACAAGCCTTCTTCTTTTATTTACTGTAAATTCATTTTCTTTTCTCCCGTATCCACACCTTTGATAAATTTAATAATACCAGTCATATAAGTTTGCTGATCATCGTACAGGGACATATGGCTGCCATTGGCGCAATACAGATAGCTGCCGTTTTTTACCTGTTTGGACACCCATTTCATGTGCTCGGGGTCCATGGTGTCAAACTGCGCTCCCACGGCCAGAACGGGAACAATGAGTTTGGATAGTTCGGTGGTAACGTCCCATTTTTCCAGCTTGCCGCTGGTACCGAATTCACTGGGGCCCTGCATGGTTACATACAGCGATTGATTGGTTTTGCTGAAAGAGCGGTTGACTGGCTCCGGCCATTGGTCCAGCGGCCGGCGGAGTACATGTTTGGTATAAAAATGAGACATCAGCAGGTTCATATAGTCAGGGTTGGAGTAGTCCTTTTTGGCTTCCAGCTCCCGTATCCGTCCTAATACTTTCGGGTCAAACTGTTTGGCCAGTACATTTTCTGCATACTTTGCATATGCAGGAATGCTCATCATCATGTTGGAGATGATAAGTCCTTTCAGGTGTTGCTGGTATTTTAGCGCATACTGGGCTGCCAGGAGTCCGCCCCAGGAATGTCCCAGCAGGTAGAAATTTTCTTTATCCAGTTTGAGTGCCTGCCGTACCTGCTCTACTTCTTCTACATAGCGCGCCAGATCCCACATGGAAGTGTCTTTCGGATTATCTGAATTGCCGCAGCCAAGCTGGTCATAATAGATGAATTCTATGCCTTCTGCTGGCAGAAAACTTTCCATACATTCAAAATACTCATGGGTGGCGCCAGGGCCGCCATTTAGCAGCAGTAACTTTATCCTGGGGTTGTTGCCGATACGTTTGGTCCATACATTAAATTTTCCTTTAGGTGTATTGATGGGGATGACTTGTATGCCGCCGCTTTTAATACCGGATGTGGTATCCTTCAGGTAAACAGAATCGGGTTGGCTGTCGGAAGGTTTGTTGGGGTTACTGCAGGATACAAGCAGAATCATTACCCATATAAGCAATGTGATACCGGATCTCATGATACGTATTTTTTATTGTAAGATAATGGTTTTAAAATAGGATAGAACCTTACCGGATATACGAAACTTATCCAGTTGAAAATATTCCTTTTTTAATGATCAGTTGGCACACTTTTGCGACGAATAATGGTAAGCGTTTTTTGAAAAACCGTCGCCTGACGGTATTGCCTTTATTAAATGTTAAACGATATGAAACCACTAACTGTATCAGCATTTTTGCTTATGGTTTTACTTTCTGCTGCCTGCAAGAAAGACCACCACAATGAACCCCAGGTTGATCCGCCAGTTGTACAACCTGTTGAACCAAAGAAAGCCGTTGAATGGATTAGTATGAAAGTGGATGGCGTTACTTATGCCGATTCGCTGACGATCAAAAGCTATATTCAAAAAAACAATGCTGAATCCTCCTCGCTTGAAATAAACGGTGCAGATACTGGCCAGGCAAAACAAAAAGGGAAAGCCCTGCTTTTTTTAAGAATCAACCTTGAAGGGCATGAAATCAAAAAGGGAGTTCATGTTAAGGTTAAATCGGGTATTGATAATGCCATTCAATGGCAGACATTTATTGATAATCAAGGCCTTCAGGATATCTACTATGCTTCAGGCACAAATCTCAAGGATCCGGATGCCCCAACCTCATTCAGGATCGAGATTACAAGCTATGATGGCGTATTTGTGGAAGGTACCTTCAGCGGAAAAGCTTATGGATCCAATGCCCAAAATGTAAAAGGTGAGAAGGAAATTACTGAGGGTAAATTCAAAATTGCCAAAGAGCATATAGTATCTCTCAGGTAACCGGATTGAGTTTACTACTACAGAAGAGGATATATCAGAAGTAATTTTTAAGATTACTTTTGATACATCCTCTTTTTTATTTTTAATTGGTAAAAATGGTATGAACCCGATCAAGATAAAAACTACCGTAATCCTGCTCATGATGGTTTCCTTTATCGGATGCCAGCAGGCTGCTGAAACAAAAACCGTCTCCCCGTCGTCGACAGCCGCAGATACCGCAACGAAGGCGCCTGCCGGCGATACCCGGACTCCGGAAATTGTTGTTTCTCCGGAGCTGTTGAAAAAATGCGATTGGCCCCAAAACCTGATTGAGGTACCGGACAGTGCCCGGCAAAATACCAGCCTCTCCATCCGGGGAATTGAAGCAAACCTCCATTGGGCAGGTTTTATAGAAGCAGATGAAGGCGATCTTGAATACTTCACCTTTTCATTCACCCAAAAAACAGACACCCTTTTCAAAGTCGATAAGGTCTTAAAAGCATGGATGCCGGAGGTGACTGACAACTGGGCTACCGTATTCCTGAGAAACGACTTAAATACAGCGCTTTACCCTGGATCTATCTTTCTTGTTAATACCACTAACAAGGAGACAACAGTAGTTGACAAGGAGATCTTTGACGGAACAAACGCACCTGTTATCAAAATTAAAGATGCCTACTACCTGTATTATCTGAAAAACGGAGCACTCTGCCAGTATAACCTGCTAAAAAAGGAGAAGCGTTTACTGGCTACACTCCGGCTGAAAGAGATAGACGAAGATAGTATAGAACCGCATAGGCTGGATTTAAAACTTAACAACAGTCATCTGCAGATCAGGATAACATTTTCCTATAACGATAGTTATTCCTGCCTGTCTTATGACACGGCGGCAGAATGATAGCCGTAATTACCGCGGTTGTTGTTGCGTCACACAGTGTACCATGCCTCCATTGGCAAACAGGTTGCGGCAATCGATCCCGACCACTTTTTTACCAGGATACAGCTGTTGAATGATGTTCATAGCCACCGCATCATTGGGATCATTATATACGGGTACCAGTACGCTGTTGTTGGCGATGTAATAGTTGATATAGGAAGCTTTACCCAGGTTTTTCCCATAGGTGGTTACTACATCATTTTGTGTAAGCGGTACTTTTACAAATTTGTAGCCAACGGATGCCTTGTTGGTGGCAGCGTATAATTTATTGATATCATCCTGGGGGACCTGCCAGTAGATGAGATCGTCGTTATTCATTGTTATGATCGTTGAAGCATTGGCGAATCTTGCAAATCCATCGATATGCATATCGGTGATATCGAGTCCTGCCTTACCTTCCAGCCAGATGAACCTGGTAACGCCCAGGTATTTGGTGAATATTGCTTCTGCCTGCTGTTGTGTCATGCCGGGATTCCGGTTGTTGTTTAAAACAGAACTTTTGCAGGCCATTAATGCCCCGTTCCCATCAATTTCCACACTGCCTCCTTCATTTATCATCACGCCATTGAGATCGATGACCGTGGAACGCTTGTCAGCAGCGATTTTTGAAGGTATGGCATTGCAGTTGGTGTAAGCTGCTTTCCGGCCCCAGCCATTGAATCCCCAGTCTTCAATCAATAATTTGCCGGATTTATCTTTTACAAAGATGGGCCCATTATCTCTTGCCCATACGTCATCGGTGGGATAGATGTTAAAATCTATATTATTTAAAGGTACCGCTTCCTTTTCCAGCAGTGCGGTGATCCTGTCCTGTTCGGTTTGGTCGTAAGCAACGATATGGACTTTTTCACCCTGCACCAGTTCTTTGGCCATGGCTATCCAGGTGGCATCCAGACGATTCCGGTAAGTGGTGCCATATTGATACTGATGGGGCCACTGGAGCCAGGTACCTTCATGAGGCCCTGATTCTTCCGGCATTGTATACAGGATGGCAGTCTCGGACGGAGCCGGGCCAGTGCCGGGGTCCGGCGTCAGGGAGGCAACCTCTTTATTACAGGATAACAGAAGTGCTGGTAAAAGCAAGAGTAGATTTTCCATTTTAAACATGATTAATAATGCTGCTTTGTTTGATAATACAGCAAAACTAGGCGAACACGCAGGTGCAATGTTGTCCGAAATTGACAATCTCATTTAACCGGTAATAGTATATCTGTCAGTTGTTCTTCTTCCGTATCGGTATTATCAGGATGTTTGATATATCTTTCAATAATGGGTGTATGGTCAAACTCCAGTTCTGATTCCAGTATCCAGCCTGAATAAATGTTTTTATATGTTTCCTCTATTGTTTCATAAGTTCCTGTGTGAATAAACCGCGCGTATCGACCGCCCAGTATCATTTTGGAAGGGAGGGTCTCATGCCTCGCCTGTACGGAAGAGCAGGCATCATACCTGCAATCCAGTTCCTCTCTTATTAATGGCTCATCCGCTATCACTCCAAAGTAAGTTGTACCGGTACCAGGAAATTCATGCTGCATAAACCGTTCCCATAACAATTCGATTTCATTGTTTTCATAGGGGATGAATGCGCTTTCATAATATACCTGAACAGATGGCAGGTAGATGATTTCAGGCTGTAATATTACATCGGATTCAACCGGAGTAATATCAGCTTCGCTGAATAATAGTGTTTTGTTGGATTTCGCTTCTTTGGGAGAACAGTTGAATTGTTGTTTAAAAGCTTTGGAGAAGGAAGACAGGTTGGCGAATCCGACTTTGAGCGCAATGGAAGTAATGTTTTCTTTCGTGTACAGCATTAATTTATATGCATTCTCCACCCTGAGTCTTTTCTGATACGCGCCGATGGTTTCCCCGCAGGTATATTTGAAAATCCGCTGAATATTCCGGTAGGAGTAATGTGATACCTCTTCCAGTTGCTTTATTGAAATGGGCTGGTCATAGTTTTTTTCAATAAAGTGGAGTGTGTTATAAACACAATGCAGATTGGAGGAGCTGTTCCCGTTCATTCCCATGCTTTTTAGCAATACAAATTTCCGGAATTAAAGTGAAAACTGAATTTTTTATGCTGCGCATAGGGGTAAACCGTTCTCTTCCCGTCGTAAACATACATGCATGTTTTTTTGCGGGAATTCCCCATTACCATTTTTTAAAATCTTTATTATGAGAACCATTATTCCCATTCTACTGGCTATCGTATGTTTTTCCTGTCACAAAACAAATGAAGATCCATCTCCGGAAACACCAGGCCAGGAAACGGGCACCTTTGAAGAAGCCAACATAGACAAAGACAAAATCCTCAAACTGGAAAATGAGATTAACAGTGGTAAGTACAATATCCACAGTCTTATTATTCTTCGGAAAAACAAACTCATATATGAACACTATTTTACCGGAGACGACGCCGTTTTTCCCAATCCGGTAGGCAAAGTGCCCCATACGAGGGATAGTTTGCATGATTGCAGGAGCGTTACCAAAAGTATTATATCCGCCTGTGTGGGTATCGCGCTGAAGCAAGGGAAGATCAAAAGCATCGATGACAGGATATTTGATTATTTCCCCGGCTACCAGCAATATGCTACAGGGGATAAGGCTGATATCACCATCCGTCACCTGCTGACGATGAGCCCAGGGCTTGACTGGAATGAACGTATATCTTATGCAGATCCCGACAACAGTGAGCGGCAGATGCTGGAAGCACAGGACCCTACTGGTTTTGTATTACAATGCAAAAGCGCTGCTAAACCCGGTACTGTTTTTAACTATAGCGGCGGCAACACTCACCTGCTCGGACAGATCGTAGAAAAAAGCACGGGAATGACTATACGGGAATTTGCTAGCCGTTATCTTTTTCAACCGTTGGGAATAGAGCAGTTCTTCTGGACTACACGTCCGGATGGTATTGCGTGGATGCCTTCCGGTCTTCGTATGCGCCCCATTGACATGGCTAAGGTAGGTCGCCTGTATATGCAACAGGGACAATGGCAAGGGCAGCAGCTGCTCCCTGCGTCCTGGATTGCGCAGTCTACCCGCTGGACTGTCAACAGCAGCGAAGATGGTGTAGGCTACGGTTTTCAGTTCTGGTGTTTGCGGCCGCAGATAGCCGGACAACAGGTAGAGATGGCACAAGCTGCAGGCAACGGTGGTCAGACGATTTCCATGATACCTTCTCTCGATCTGGAAGTAGTGATGACTGCCGGATATTATAACGATGAGACAGATATCGTTAATAAAGTGCTGGTAGAAGAAGTGTTGAGTGCAGTGAAGAAATAAAATAAACGTTTTTCGTTAACTGGAAACTACAAGAGCCTTGTAAGTATTGACTTACAAGGCTCTTGCATGCAGTAGGATTCCCCACGCTTTCCACGTGTATGGTGGATTCAGTACGTTAAACGATATTGCTGTTAATTAAGAGCTATCCGGACAGCTATGAATGACCCTTAAAAAAACGTTATGAAAAAGCTCTTTTTTAACACAGCCCTGTTGCTGGTTGGACTCATTTGTTCCACCATTTCTGTATCTGCTCAAATAGCCGCTGCGCTGGAACCCTATTTTACATCTTACACGAGATTTGTTACCAGCAATCCACGCGATAAGGAGGTTTTAATGTACCAGTATAATAGACTGGTAAAAGACAGCTCAAGCCTCAAAACCAGATTAACTTCCACTTTCCCGGGCAAAACATTTTCGAATTTCAACTTTCTCATAGTGGGTGGTTACGGTACAAATACCCCTGTCAGAAGTATTGGTGATGGCCAGGCATCAGATTTGGACCTTAATATGCTTTTTAAGATAGACAATGGCGCACAGGCTACTATTTCAGCCTTTACATTTAAAACGCAGGTCCAAAGCTGGTTAACAAGTATTTTCACCAATACTGCCTATTCCCACTACTATCTTACAATGAAAGATCCTGTTATAGAAATAAAGGCTGATACTACTTTTCCTGATGGTACCAGACTGGATTACCACATGGATTTGGGATCTTTTAACCAGTTGAATAATCCTCAAAACCCGAATTGCCATCCAAGTAAATTGTGTTCTCAGATGGCGTGGGGGACAACAAGTGATAATGCGATAGGCGGGGCCACCTGGGAGGAGACAGAGTCACCAGGTTTCGTTGGGGATTTTAACGGAAAATTTCCGGAAGGAGCTACGACCGGTGACAGAGTGCTGAGTGTTTGTAAAATGTTGAAGTACTGGAATAAGTACGCGAATAAAGATATTGCTAATCCGGATAATGTTCCTCCGTCTATTACCTACCTGATCGGTGCTTATAACTGGATTCCTCCGTCAACGACTAATTACCGGCTGCAACTACTGACAGCTGAAGTAGATAGTTTGCGTAAGAATATATTTAATAACAACTGTACCTCTGTAGCAGGCGCTCACCTGGATGTACCATTTTATACTTCTATGGACCCCAATGTGCTGAGAAAAATGAGCCCGGCTGCACTGACAAAATTTTGTGATTCCCTGAAAAAATTGTCTGATACCTTACACTATGTTTCAACGCTGCCCAGTACGAGTTTGAACAGAGGACTGGCGGCATTAAGTAATGTATTTCCGGATTTCAATAATCTGGCTCCGGGCATTTACAACATTTATTCCTATCACAGTAAGAAGCTCATTTACCCCAAGAATGGAGGTGTGGCCGATGGCGATACGATTGTACAATACAGCTACAGCAACGATTCCATTAAAAAATGGGAAATAGGCAATATTGAGGCAGCTCAGGGAAAATTCTATTATGTTGCTAAAAATCTGAAGAGTAAAAAAGTAATGGATGTTTTCGGCGGATCATATACACAGGGAACGCCGGTTATACAATACCGCTTTGGTAATGCTGATAATCAAAAATGGGAACTGGTGTTTTTAAGGTATGTAGATGCTGACAACAAAAAGCTGTATCAACTGGTGTGTAAGAGAAGTGGTCTGTTGCTGGATGTTACAGGAGCTTCATATGATGATAATGCGGTAGTGGAACAATGGGATTATAATGGTGGTAATAATCAGAAATGGTATTTTGTAGAAGTGCCGGCCAGTTCCATTGTCATGAAGCCAGCTGCTGCTTCAAACGAAAATAAGGTAGCTGCTCAGGAAAGTGTCATAAAAAATAATACAGGCTCAAAATAATGATGGTTGTCTCACAATGGAAAAGGACTGACCGAAAGGGCCCCTTCATTTTAATATTTAAATATTGAAATATTTAAATATTAAAATGAAGGGGCCTTAATTTAAAATTTTACTTTTAAAAATAAATAAGGATAAAATTATCCTTAATAGATATATTTGCTCCATGAATACTGTTTTATGGCAAAATGGGGTCTTATAAACAACCTGCTTAATCCCCGTAACCGGGGCGGTGCTGAGATGAATAAAACGATAACCGGTTTCCTGGAACAGCAGACCTGTGCCACGATCTGCTGCATAAACGAAGACGACGTCCCTTATTGTTTCAATTGTTATTATGTATTTGAACCGGCCTGTGGTTTGATTTATTTCAAATCTTCGGAGAAAGCCTATCATGCTGCTTTGCTGGAAAACAATCCGGCTGTTGCCGGTACTATACTCCCCGACAAACTTAATAAGCTGGCAACAAAGGGTATTCAATGGCAGGGTTACATACAGGAAGCACCGCATCCTTTAACGCTTGATGCAGCGGAAGCCTACCATCACAAGATTCCGATGGCGCGGGCCATCAAAGGAAAAGTATACACTATCCGGCTCAACGCTTTAAAGATGACGGACAGCCAACTGGGTTTTGGCAGGAAACACATATGGAGAAGAGAAGAATAAAAAAATAAGTAACATGCATACATTTCATATCCCGGTAATGGGATTGGCCTACACGGTCGATAGCCCGATCAAAGTGGCGCGCTTTGGCATCTCGTCAGTTATTTCAATTGTGGAAGACCGGCTGATGGAAATGATGAGAAAGCATTACTATCCCACCATCAACCGGGAGTACACGTCTATAACTGTCTATGAAGAGAACCACCGGGAAAAAAGAATCACCGATTACCTGAATCTGGTCAATACAATTGTCCAGGCCCAGATGGAAAAACTCAGGAAAGCTGCATTTGAAAAGGGCTCCGAAATAGTAAAGTATTTTGAAATGCTGCCGGAGGACTCCCTGCTGAAGAATCTTTACCAGAAGATGCTTCATGTCACCAATACAACAGAGAAAATGGACCTGCAGGCGTTTTTACGCACACAAATAAAGCCTGGCGCCATTGATGTGAACATCATGACAAAAACGGTAGACCCTATTACGGCATTGAAGGGATATGTGAACAGCGATCTTACGGATTCATCAGTTGTTTTTTCTGCCGGTATGGACCCCCGGTTGTATAACTACCTGGAAGAATGCAGCCAGTTTGATGCAGATGCAGCAGGCGTTTTCAGGAAGAAGGTGATCGTTAAGGTGAGTGATTACCGTTCTGCCCTGATTCAGGGAAAATACCTTGCTAAAAAGGGAATCTGGGTGAGTGAGTTCAGGATTGAATCCGGTTTGAATTGCGGTGGACATGCCTTTGCTACAGAAGGATTCCTGCTGGGACCCATCATGGAAGAATTCAAATGCAACAGGAAAGAACTCATTGCTTCGTTGTTTGACCTGTACCAGGCTGCTGTAAAACGGAAAAGCGGCCGGGAGATTACCGACCCGCCTGAACTGAAGTATTCCGTACAGGGCGGCATAGGCACCTGCGAAGAAGATGAGTTCCTGCGTAATCATTACGAGGTGGCAGGCACGGGATGGGGTACCCCTTTTCTACTGGTGCCTGAGGCTACGACAGTCGATGAAGCTACGCTGAAACTATTATGTGCTGCTAAGGAAAAGGATGTGGTACTGAGCAACAGTTCTCCATTAGGCGCCCGGTTTCATTACCTGAAAGGTACCACCGGCGAAAGCGAAAGGTTGTCCCGCATCGCCAAAGACAAACCGGGAAGCCCATGTACGGAGAAGCACCTCACGTTTAATACTGAATTTACAGCAGAACCCATTTGTACAGCTTCGCACAAATACCAGCAGTTAAAGATCGCTCAACTGCAATCGCTTAATTTACCCGATGCCGAATATAAAAAGCAGCGTGACAGTGTATTGGAAAAGGAATGTTTGTGCGTAGGACTGAGCAACTCCGCCGCGATCCATTATGACGAGAAATTCGTCAGAACACTGAATGCAGTAACCGTTTGCCCCGGACCGAATATTGTCAATTTTTCAAAGGTGGTTTCGCTGCAAACGATGACGGATCATATATACGGCCGAACCGATATTCTTAGCAATCCCGACAGGCCGCACATGTTTATCGCGGAAATGCGGTTATATATCGCCTACCTGAAGGAACACCTGGAAAGCGACAGCCTTTCAGACCAGCTATCAAAAAGAACAAAATATTATTCCGCCTTTTTTCATAATCTGAATGAAGGGATCAGGTATTACCAAAAATTGGCGGATGCTGTGACAGCCGCGGGGGACAAGTTCATGGCACAACTGCAGCATGCTTATGCAGAGTTGGAATTGTTGAATTGCCGGTATATGGTGAGCGCTGTTTCGTAAGACCACATTGGTTTTTGCGGTTAAATTGAAAGCACTTAAAAAAGGAAGGTCGGATTTTATCTGACCTTTCTTTTTTTTTAGTGGCAGGCAATTTTACTCTTTCGGGAAGTCTTCCATTTGTTTTGAAAATTGTTTGGACTGTTTTCCGCCATTAATAACTGCCCATTCTGCCATGGCATATAAAACAGGTCTTAATTCCCTGCCTTTTTTTGAAAGTTGATACGTTACATAAGGCGGAACAACGGGCTTTGATTTTCGTATGATCAGTCCGTCAATTTCCAGCTGTTTCAATTGTTGTATCAATACTTTTTCAGTGATGTCCGGAATTGACTTTTTAAGTTCACTGTATCGTTTTGTTCCTGTTAGTAAGTTGAACAGAATAATCGGCTTCCAGTATCCGCCAATCCTCTCCATTACAAATGTTACCGGACAATTGGCATACGCATTGTTTTTGTTCTCTTGTATAACCGAAGTTTCTTTTACTGCTGTCATATGTATACATACTATAGGGTAAGTACTTGTACAAAAGTAAGTGCTATTTTACTTTTGTACCAGAAAATTTAAACAAAATATATGAATGTAACAGTAACAGGTTCTTTGGGAAATATCAGTCGCATTCTCATTGATAAATTGGTATCAAACGGACATGAAGTCAAAGTAATAACTTCTAACTCCGAAAGAGTAAAAGAAATTGAACAATTAAATGCCATTCCGCTTGTTGGTTCGGTGGAAGACTACGAATTTGTTAAAAGCGCTTTTGAAGGAAGTGAAGCGGTTTATTTGATGATACCGCCTAATTTCCGGACAGCCGACTTAAAAGCGTATATTAAAACTGTTGGTGAACAATACGCCAATGCGTTGAAAGCAACAGGTGTAAAGTATGCTGTGAATCTGAGTAGCGTAGGTGCTCATCTTCAAAATGGTTTAGGTCCGACAGGTTCAAATTTTCACGTTGAGCAAAAGTTGAATGAATTGCAGGATGTGAACGTGTTGCATTTGCGTCCGGGAATGTTCCTGACTAATTTTTATGGTGCCATTCCAATGATTAAGCACCAGCATATGTTAGGAAACAATTTCAGCGGTTCCGTCAATTTACCGCTTACACACCCTAAAGACATTGCAGCAGTAGCGTTCAGCGCGTTGAATGACTTGTCGTTTTCAGGCAAACAAATCCAATACATTATCAGCGATGAGAAGAACGGTTTTGAGATTGCCGAAACATTGGGTAATGCAGTCGGAAAATCAGGTGTTAACTGGATGGAGTTTTCCGATGAACAACTTCTGAATGCATTGATGCAAAGCGGATTTTCAGAACAAATGGCAAAGGTTTATATGGTTGAAATTGGTGAAGCTTTACGGGATGGCAGTTTTATGGAAGATTACAACAAAAATAAATCACTGTCTGCCGGCGGAACTACCTTGCAGGATTTTTCCAAAGAGTTTGCGGCGGCTTATCAATACGGTAACTAAAGATGATATGAGATTACAACAGATAAGGGAAGTTAGCTGTGCCCTCAGCTAACTTCCTTTACTTAATGGCATATATACGGTAAGTTATTTTGCCGGGCTTCTGCCTGGCGGCCACTGGCTACGGTTTCTTCGGCTTTCTTTTGGACGATTGTAATAAAAAGATGCCTTATTATTTATGACTTACAACTTTTTTTCAAAAGTGAAATGATAAAAAGATTAGTTTTCCTAACTGAAAATTGTTTAATGAAAACGTTTTGTTGTAAATTGTAATTTAATAATCAACAAAGTCTTTGTTGATCCCCCAAATCAAGAAAAGATGAATACAATAAAAATAGCCGGAATCTATGTTCTGATCAAAGATAATTTAAGCGTGATTGTATTGTTGCCTGCTCTGCTAGGCGGAATCTGGCAGGTTATGGAGCTTCTATGTATTGGTCCTTCATATATTCGTTTTTTCTCAGTAACGCAGTTAATTCCTGATGGCTTACTGATTCTTTCTATTTTCTTACTGATATTATTCGTGAACTTAGTTGTTATCAGGTTTCCAAAGTGGCTTGCTGATACAGATTTGGGGATGAAGGAGCTGGCCGGCAATAATAAAGAATCGTGTGAGAAGGAATATTTAAAAGGAGATAACATAGTGTATGACAAGAAGGAGATGAAAAATATTATATGTGCATTTTCCATTGGAGTTATTGGGTTTTCACATTATCTGTGGGTGAATGTTCTCTATCCGGCATTCAAAAGTCAAAGAATCGGTCTAGGTGGAATAATGGAAGTTACAATGGTATGTCCGATAATACTGATAAAGTTAAAGTTCATCTACAGATGGATAAAGGTATATTTATCTAAAACTGCTGAACTTATTCTTTACTTACTTTTCTGTCTCTCCTTTTCA
Organism: Chitinophaga sp. HK235; assembly: GCF_018255755.1. NCBI lineage: Bacteria > Pseudomonadati > Bacteroidota > Chitinophagia > Chitinophagales > Chitinophagaceae > Chitinophaga > Chitinophaga sp. HK235. The sequence goes on from NZ_CP073766.1 coordinate 7,164,343, forward strand.
GTATTAATTACTCTCTTTTTCTTCTGCCTGAAAGTATTTCATAATTCATTTTTACTTCCAGGAAATTTCAAAAACATAGCTAACATAAAAGAGAATCCTCTTGTTAAAACTACACCCACCAGAATCCCGGAGATAGTTTATTTCAATGATAAATATATCTTCATTAAAATAAAAGAGGGAAGAGGGTCAGACTCTATTGAGGTGAGAAAATTCGAAGAGTTTTTACAAAATCCCAAACCCAAATTATAGCTGATTCAAGGAGATGCTCCAGGAAAGAGCTATCATTTTGCAGTTTGTAGGGATTACTTTTGGTGATACTGTCCCGGCCATCCAACCCCAAAACACTTTTACCATTAAGCCTTTAACAGAATTTTAACAGCTCCTGTGCAAAAAGCGGATAGGAAGATTCCCTGAACGTATGTTTTACAGTCATACACGGCGGTTATTCCGGCCGGATATTCACTCACTGACTAAAAAAAATTTTATGAAGTACAGGGTATTTTTTGCGGGCATACTGGCAACAGCAGTTACAATGATTACAGCGACCGGAGCCATGGCGCAGCATGCACCATCAAAAGAACAACGTAAACAGGCGGGTGATACCACCCGGAAAGATGGCAGACATTCGGTTGTGCAGGCAGGAAAAGGCGGGCCTAAAGCAGATACCGTTCGTAAACCAGTCAAAAAGCACTAGTGTGGCATCTGTATAAAAGCAACCCGATACGGTTTATGCACCACGTGGTCTCCCGCAACAGCAGGGGGCCTTTCGTGCATGGTGGATGGGAGTGCTGCCAGAAATATTTAAAAATTAATGAAGCAACAGTAGAGGGATACATATTGAACAACGTTTTTAGTGTACAAAGAAACGGAGACCGTAGGGAACCTCTTCAGGAAAGCCCGATAAGTCACGTCAGAGGTACTGTATTATATTTTGAAAAATTTATCGCTTGTGCGTGAAGATGGTCTTTATAAACAGTTTCGGCTTGGATTCGAAAAATTTTATAACCCGCTTTGCATGTATGCCAACAGTTTTGTGAAGGAACAGAGCGTATGCGAAGATATTGTACAGGAAGTGTTTGTCAGGATATGGGAAACACGGAAGGACCTGGTACAGTCCGATAGTCTGAGATTTTACCTTTTCACGGCTGTACGCAATAACTGTCTTACTCACCTTAGCAGAGAACAACGAATGACAGTATACAGCCTTTCCGAAATAGATCTGGAAGATGATGAGACTGCCGATATTACACCTCCTGCTGATGAAACGCTGAATTACCAGGCCTTATTGGGGCTGGGGATAGAACAACTTCCTCCTAAATGCAAAGAGGTATTTCTCTTGTCCCGTATGGGAGAATTGAGTAACCAGCAGGTGGCGGATAGTCTGGGTATTTCCGTTAAAACAGTCAACAATCAGTTATGGAAAGCGCTGAAAATGCTCAGGGCTTTCGTGAGAAATACGGGCATGGGACTACTAGTTTTTTTATGAACGACATAGGAAAATAGGATAGGATTTTGTTTTGTTAAGTAGGAGAGGAGAAAATATGATGGTATTACCTGATAACATAAAAGCAATTATTGTAAACAGGCTTCGGGGAAACATCTCACCGGAAGAAGCGGAGACGCTGGATGAATGGCAGCGTCAACAATCTGTCGGGGATGAAGAACTGGCCGAATACGATAAGATATGGGCAGAAAGCGGCAATGCATTCAGTCAGCCACATTTTGATATCGCGAAAGCCTGGCAGTGTGTGGACCAGCGACTGAAAGAAGCCGGGGTTGATGAAAACACCGGAGGCCGCATTGTCAGGATTCGGAGATATTGGAGAGGGGCCGCTGCAGCAGCAGCCATCATCGTTGTTGTAGCAGGATCCTGGTTGTTCTTCCATCAAACGGGCCGGCAGGAGGTAACCTGGACTAAAGTTACCGCAGACGCCACCAATAAGTATTTCCGACTGCCTGACAGCACGTTGGTGCTGCTCCGCAAAGGTGCTACCGTTACCTATTCGGCTGCTTTTGGTCACAGCGACAGACTGGTTACACTCTCCGGGGATGCCTTCTTCGATGTTGCTCCATATGAAAAAATCCCGTTCCGGATACAGACGGAAAGGGCTGTGATAAAGGTATTGGGTACCTCCTTTGTCGTGAATACCACCATCAATACCGACCGTGTGGTGGTCGTAACCGGAAAGATTATGTTCACAGACAAAGCCAGGCCCGAAAACAAATGTATCGTTTCTGCAAAAGAGGAAGTATCCTTTACCGGCCATACGCTGGAAAAGAAGAATATAAGCGATTCAAATTACCTGGCATGGCAAACCGGTATGCTCCGGTTTACCAATACCCCTCTGATAGTGGTAGTGAAAGAGCTTTCCGCTTATTATGGTAAAACTGTTAACCTGAATGATACATTAAAAACAGGATCGGTGAAAGTAACGGCCAGTTTCCGTGAACAACCATTGCATGAAGTGCTGGAGGAAATTACGGTCATCACCGGGCTGCATTACCGTCACCAGGAAGACAGCGTAACAATTTATTGATCCTTTTACAAATGGATTGTAATAGCAAGTAATTAAAGTAAATGATAATGGTGGTATCCGCTCCGCTACGATACCCTAAAAGAGGACTGAAACTACTACTGATATTGATTATCCTTGCCGGCAACATAAACGTCACTGCACAGACGGGGCTGCTCGGCAGAAGGTTTGCATGCCATAAAACCCGCGGTACAACTACTTTTTTGCTCGAAAAAATTAGTACCTATAGTGGAACTGTTATCGAATATTCCGGCGGATATCTTGACCAGGGAGGGGAAATGCGCCTCCGGGAGGAAGAAACATCTTTGGGTTCAGTTTTGAATGAACTATTGGTGGGCAAACATGTGAAGATAGAAGAAAGGAGCGGAAAGGTGATTCTGATTCCTTCGACGGTCATGTTGACAGCTGACAGTGTGGAGAATGAGTACACGCTGTTCGGTTATATTACGGAAGAGAATAGTCTGGAACCGATACCTTATGCCATGATAAAGGACCAGGAGTCCGGGCGTGTATGCCAGTCCAATAGGTTCGGGTATTACAGCCTGCGGCTGACGGAAGGTCTTCATCACATAAAAGTAATATATGCCGGTTATCCTCCGGTAATAGCATCAGTATCCGTTAACAGCACCATCAGACGTAATCTTACCATGCGTGCAGTGGTGTTGCCGGAGGTGAAGGTGACACCGGGTTGTATGTTGCAGAAAGACGGAGGCTCCAGCCCAGAAAAGTATCTTTCTTCTGCCTATAATAATATTCTGGGGGAGAGTGATCCGGTAAGGTCATTATACCTGTTACCAGGAAATGTTGAGTCGCAGGAAACCACTGGTAAATTGATGGTACGCGGCGGAGATCCGGAACAAAATGCTTTTCTGCTCGATGGGAATCAGGTATTCAACCCTACTCATTTACTGGGTGAGCTGTCCATCGTCAGTGAAGGAGTGATGAAATCGATCCGGCAGTTTAAGAATGATTTTCCCAGCAGATTTGATGGTGCGCTGTCTTCCGTAACGGAAGTAAACACCAAAGACGGCAGTATGGATACCTGGAGCGGACAGGTAAATGCCGGGCTATTGGCAGGTGCGCTGGCGGTAGACGGGCCGCTGATAAAGGGACGTACCGCCATCGTGGCTTCTGTCAGGAAAAGCTGGTCAGACCCGTTGTTGAATGTGCTCGATAGTAACTACCGGTTGCGGTTCTATGATATTCATTTCAAAGTCACGCATCTGCTGGATAGCAATAATAAAATAATGCTCAGCGGGTATATGGGTAAAGACCGGCTGGAGCTGAGACAGAACGATTATCAGAATCTGCAGGTATGGGGCAACAGGCTCGCTACGCTCAACTGGAACCACGTGATCGGCGCCCGCTCTTTTGTGAACACCACCTTGAACGTAAGCAATTATCATAATCTGGCCGGTATGAAGCTCATCCTCTACGATGATTCAACAGGAGAGGAGAAAGAAACGAAAGCGTATAATAATTACGCATCAGTAGAGCGCTATGAGGCCAGAACACAGTTTGAGATGAATGCATCCACCAATCTGCAGTTCCGCTTCGGTGGCAAGTTATTGCACACCGTCATTCATCCTTTCGGAACAAATATTTCATCGGAACTGGGAGCAGTACAAGAGGGGTTCAAGCCCATGAAACCACTGCCATTTACAGAATACTCCTGCTACTACGAAAATGAATTCAGGTTGAGCCCCCGCCTGTTGTTAAGGCCGGGAGTGCTTTTCAGTGCTTACCGGTTCAAGGATTACCACTACAACTCATTGCAGCCGCGGTTATTCGCCAGCTACCGGATAGCGAAAAATCAGCAGCTGACTTTTTCCTTTGCACGGATGGCCCAATACCTGCACCAGGTATCAAGCCCTTTCCTGGGCATCAACAGTGAGTTATGGGTACCCAGTACCGCCATACTAAGGCCGGCCGAAAGTGACATGTTCAACCTCGGTTATAGTCTCAATGATAATAAAGGCACGCTGTTATCTGCTGATATCTATTACCGGAAAATAAACAACGTCACCAATTTTGCGGAGAAAGGAAATATCTTTTACGGTGAAGACACCTGGGAACAGGACATTCTTACCGGAAAAGGATGGAGCTACGGTGCGGAATTGCTGGCCGGAAAGCGGTGGCGGAAATGGCAGCTTCAGTTGTCGTATACGTTGGCCTGGAGCTGGCGACAGTTTGATGATGTGAATGAAGGAGAGAAATTTCCTTTCCGTTTCGACAGGCGACATCATCTGAATATAGCGGCCAACTTCCGGCCGGATAAACACTGGGATATCGGTGCTGTGTGGTACTTCAGCTCAGGCGACTGGATGCTGCGGCCGATAGGTACGCTGCCCGGTGAAGAAAGCGAACCGTTCAGGTATGAAGGTGTTTCCTACTATGATAAACGTGGCCCCAATTATCAGCGCCTCAATTGTAATGTGAACTATCGGTTTGTCACCGGGAAGCTGAATCACAAGGTGGCAGCCGGTGTATATAATGTCTATCGTACTAAAGGATTGTATTCAACAGATAGCTTCAATACAAGCGACAATGGTAATGTTACTTTATCCGGCAACCGGATATTTAATCTAACCTACTATCTTTCCTATACATTGAATTTTTGAACGCTACCCCATCTTTTTTTTAAAAAAATAGTTCCCCACGTAGGAAGTTATTCTGATCAGCTGTTTTAACAGTAGAGAATAATAACCGTATTGTATGAAATATTTTCAGCCGCAGAAAACCAGTACTACACAATGCGCTGATCAGGGAAAATTTTAATAAATCAAAAGTATATGAAACAAGTAAAAACTCAATCAGGGGCGTCTCTGACAGGTATCTCCTGTGCACTGTTGGTAACGGTAGCTTTTATGTCCTGCAATAAGAATAACGACCCCGCACCTCAGCTTGTTGTGAAAAACGCCGGTGTACAGATGATACACACTGCCCCTAAAGTAGGTGACCTGATTGTGGAAATAGATGGAAAAAAACAGCAGGATAAATTACAATTCCTGAATCAATCTAAAGCCTACGTGAATCTGCCCTTTCAAAATGAAAGTACCCTGAAATTTATGCAGGATGGTAACAAAGTGATAGTGGATACAAAATATCGTCTCAACGATAAAGGGACCTATTCCTTGTTTCTATACGATACATTGCTGAACAATAAAATCAGAGCCGTATTGCTGAACGATAATCTCGCTGATCCTGGCAAAGGTAAGACCAGCATACGCTTCCTGCATCTGTCGCCCAATACCACAGCTGTTGATATTGATATTTTCAAAGGTAGCGATAGTATCCGTCTGATCAATAATGTGGCCTATATCAGTGATAAACCGGATGTGGCAGCACTGTCTCCCTTTAAGCCAATCGCTTCCGGCGATTACCGGGTGAAAGTGAAAACGAAAGCCGGCACAACTATTACAACCGTTCTCGATATCCCGTCTGTAAAACTGGCGGAAGGAAAAGTAGTAACGCTGTATCTCAGCGGATTAACCAAAGCCACAGGAGCCTTAGGGGTGGGACTCCAGTTATGGCAGCACAGATAAACAACAGAGAACCATGTCCGGGGCTGTCTCATTATTGAGATGGCCCCTTTTTATGCTGGTCGACCAACGGGTTTTACTTCCTGAACATTTTTTACTTTCTTAACCCTGACTTGTTTCGTAATAAAATAACATCGTATTCCGGGAAAAAAAATCTATCTTAAATAAGTATTTGAAAACCTGAATTTTTAAATTTTAACCCATGAGAAAAGTACTTGTTTTAAGTTTCATGTCAGCCTTATTTTTTGTACAAAGCAATGCCGCTACAGCTAAGGAAAAAACAGTAAACCTATCTTCGATTGCAGATAAACCTGCCAACAAGATCTCAGCAGAATTTAATGTCCGGATAACCCTGGTGGATATCCATGGAGCGCCAGTTACAGGTGGTTCCGGTCTGCGTGGTTACTGGGCGCAGAACGTGGCAACCGGTGAGTATTATTACCCGGGTGGACAGGAAGATGAAGACAAGTTTGAGAACCTCCCTGCCGGTACCTACACCTTTGGTGCATACGCTGGTGCCTGGGATGGAGCTGTTTCCAAAACAGTAACGCTCAGCAGTGGAAATGTAGGCCCTGATGGCTACATTGTAGTAGCATTAACTTATTGGGTAGAATAGATTGCCCGTAAACGCAAATAAAAAGACCGGTCCACACATGTGTCCGGTCTTTTTATTTGTCCCTTAATCCCAAAAAAACTTTCTAATGGGAACGGCTATACGAATCATTAGTGGCGAATGATCATCTTAGGCGTGGATTCCTTTAGTAAAAAAGGATACCTGAAATGCATTAAGAAGCTACTCAGAATTATTTCTGATAGCCTCTTAATGTTAATGCCAGCTTCACAAAGCTTTATTTTTGCGGCCTGGCAACCTTCTGCAAACTAACATTCTCGCAAATAGCATATACTGCGTAGAAGAACATCAGTGTAAATATTGTATATCTGCTGGTATTAGCTCTGTTGACAACGGCATAGATGGTAATACCTGCCAGACAAAGCATCATTCTGCTGATCATTGCACCGTACACCCGAAGCATAAATACGCTATTGCTTTCGGCTTGTACGCCTTTACGGCTCATATTGTAAGTGAATGCTGAAAGTGAAGCTAATGCCAGGTTGCCGAAGAGTAGGACGTTGTGGTGTACACCATTGTCTAACAACCAGGTTTTAAAGTATAATAATACGACGCTCAATAAAATAAAAAGGCCAATGACTCTAAAGTAAAATCTATCCCACATTTCTGCTCTAGCATTTGATAATTAGGGCGCAAAATTACGACTAAAACTGTTAATGGCAAAATGATTAGAAATAAAAAGTAGTATCAATCAGAAATTATGTGGTACTTCTTGTAGTCGTTGTTGGTTTTGATGAATGGGTAAGGCATGCCTGTAGTGCGCTTGCACTGTAATTCAGTGTGTCATTTGGTGTGTCAGATTTGTGTTGTGAGTTGTGAGAGAAAGCGGTAGAAGCCGTTAAGAAAGACACTTGACTAAAAGTAAAAAGGCTTGTAAGTTTGTCTTACAAGCCTTTTTACTTTTAGTGCCCAGAACTGGATTCGAACCAGCACACCCTTGCAGGCGCTGCGACCTGAACACAGTGCGTCTACCAATTTCGCCATCTGGGCAACTGATTTTGTGTTTCAGGGCTGCAAAGATAAGCAGCTGTTTCAAATTTCAAAATTTATTTTTTTCAGATATAAAATTATTTCCTGAGCAGCATCGTCTTTGCTTCCATACCATCTGCTTTCTGGTTGGCTTCGTCGGCGGTAATAGCATTGTTACAAGCCCATTGTAACAGGGTAGTATCATTTTTTGCGGAAGCAAGCTGCGCGATGCGATAGTAGGTATAGGCCAGTAATTCCGGCGCACGGGATACGCTTTGCAGTGCATGCTGATAATAGGCCAGTGCTTCGTCGGGTTTGTTTTGTGTAGCGGTGATACGGCCCAGCTGATAATACAAGGAAAACTCCACTCCGTAATGATCTCCGGGAATACCTGCCTGCAGGTAGGATTTGGCCAATGCCATGGCTTCTTCCGGTTTTTGTTGTATCCGCAGATTCAATACCTGTATTACTTTGGACTGGGCAATCGCAATAGGAGTTAAGGAATCGTCCCAGTGGAGCACTTTAAAGTAAGGGTCTATCTGCACCGTTGTCACCGGACCGTTTACAGGAAGCTGCAGTTGAGTTGTGTGTTCCTGGATAGTGATATGTTGCAGCGCGATGGTACCATTGCGATAGGTGATCAGCACTTCCAGCGGCAACCGGTAGATGCTGTCTTTTTGGGTGAGTGTGAGTTGCAGCGTATTATTTTGCTGCTGCCAGCTGCTTTGCCATGCCGGCACTCCGGTGCGTTCAAACCATTGCTGGTAGAACCATTCCAGGCTGCTCCCGTAGGCGGTGGATATCTCCTGTAAAAAATTCTTCCAGGTAAGGCCATCATGACTATACTTTTCCCCAATATTTCGCAGGGCTTTATGAAATACCTGTTTGCCTGTGATATTGGATAATAACTCCAGTGCGAGAAAACCTTTGCTATCTCCAAGGATATGGCCATTGCTGCCGGTGAGGGCAACCAGCGGTTCATCATTGCCGGCAGCTGCATTTTTAAGGTAGCCAAGTCCACTCTGGTCCCGGAGATAACCAGGATAGCCTGTCTTCCGGTAGTCTACCGCATGTGTGCTGTCAAAATGTTGTACTACCTGTAAAGAACCATACTGGGCCATGCCTTCAGAGAGGAGGTCTGCTCCTGCACTGCCTTTGGAGAGGATTTTATTTCCCCACCACTGGTGGCCTATTTCATGACCAAAGAGTGCATAGTTAAATTCCCGGAGCGCTCCGGTAGGCATCACTACACCGCCCAGGATACTGGCGCCGCCGATACCGGTCAGTTCAGATACTTTTTCCGGAAATTCAATGATAGAGAAATTGGGAATGGCCAGCGGTCCAAATTCGCCGGACAGATAATCCAGTACGGATGCGGCTTTACGGGAGATGTCGCTGCCGTTGATTGTTTTACTCAGACAATAAGTATAGAAGGGGAGCCGGCCCTGATATTCCTGCCGGGTATAATTTCCAATGTACAGGGAGAAGATATCGGGTTGGGCATAATGGAATTCAAAGGTTTGTGCAAGTGGCGCTGTTGTTGTTTTAAATGTGCTGGCGGCCATGACAGGCATCAGGTGCTGTGGGGTGGTTACACGGAGCGTACCGGTGCCACGGGTATAGTTATCCGTACCATCCTCTGCGCGGGACATCACCTGCGGATACCATGCGGAGCCATAACCCCCGGCCATACAGAAACTACTGTCAAGATAGAACTGAAAGGAGGGGGCATCGCCCCGGTCATAAGCATAGCTGAAATACAATGAGGTGCCTGCAGGCAGCGAATGTTTAAACCGCCAGTGATAGGCAATATCGCCGGAAGAGTTAGTGCTGGTATACATAGTGGCGGCAATACCGCGCAGTTGCAACTGTGTGGTGCCTTTTCCCTTGCTGATAACAATGGTAACGGAATCGGCAGAAGAAGCACTGGTTTCAAAGGTAAGACTCCCTTGTACGGCAAAGATCTTTTTCTCCGGATCTACCTGTAGCTGCAGCTGGTAGTCCAGCTTTTGCTGAGCAGCAAGTAATCCCGATGAAAGCAGGCATACAAGGGTGATAAGTCGGCGCATACTTTTTTTTACAAAGTAACAGCGGCGCACCTGAAAAAAATAGTATCAGATTAACTATTCATCTGCCGCCTGAATTGAAGAGGGGTGCAATGGTAATATTGCCGGAATACCCTGATCAGATGGGAAGTATCGGAGAAGCCCGCAGACATGGCAATATCCGTTACCGGCAACCGGGTACTGAAAAGCAGGGCCATCGCTTTCATGACCCTCATTTTCAGCTGATAACCACCGATAGTCATCCCTTCCTTTTCCCTGAAGGCCCGCGCCAGATAGATGGGATGTACGAATACCCTGTCTGCAATGGATTTGATAGTATGATGTGTATCGAATTCATTTTCCAGAATAGTTTTGGCCTGAGAGAACCAGGGTAAACGGGTGGGAATTTTAATCTCCATCACTTCCGACAGCCAGTTCAGGATATATTCTTCCGGTAAAGTGGTGGAGGGATCATGCAAAAAAGCATACAATAACCGATACAGATAATTAAAAGTACCGGCTTTATAAATCATCAGTGTTGGAGGAAGACTGCCTTTCAGCATCAGCTCCTGTAATCCTGGTTGCTTAAATTCCACGTTTAGGCACCGGCCGGGCTGTTCCCGGAAATAATTGGCATGGGTGTATCCGGCGGGTCTGAATAGTATCTCTCCTGGGAGGACCGCATTTTCCGTCTGTCGGCTCACTTCATTATAACCTCCATTGATCAGCAGGCTGAGGTAGGCATTTTCGTGGTAATGTGCATGGATAATCGTATTCGGCTGATAGGCCGTAATATTCATTTTGAAGAAGGCATTCTCATTATACTGCTGTTCCTTACCAAAGTAATGACCAGGTGAAAGGATGATGCTCATAAGTTTGCCGGTATATAACAACCGGGGAATAAATTTACTTTTTATAGCAGAGATGACCAATACGGAGGTTTTGTTTATGTTTTATCTTTCAACGCAGGATTATATTATCTTTATCACATGAAATCTGTTTTCCCTGTAACTTATTCTACGCTATGCCCTGTTGCGCTATCCTCACTCATCTCAGAAAAATACGAAGTAGGAAAAGTTCAATGTAAGTTCCTGGTCAGGGGTGTAGGTGATACTTACCTGGTTGAATCATCCGAATCCCGTTTTATATTAAGGGCGTATCGTTCTTCCCACCGAAATCTGCCACAAATAAAAGAAGAAGTGGATTTGCTGCTGGCATTGAAGCAAGCCAATATTTCGGTATCATATCCGATTCCTGCTATTTCAGGAGAAACAATCCTGAAGGTTGAAGCCGCTGAAGGGGAAAGATACCTGGTGCTGTTCAGCTATGCGCCGGGTCAGGTGGTCAAATCACTGAATGAAAATCAACTTCGGGCCCTTGGTCATGAAATGGCGCGCTTTCATATTGTCGGAGCAACGATCACGCCGGGAAAAGAAAGGTGGAGCTTTGATCTGGAGACAACCCTTTTAAAACCCCTGGAAAAGTTGAGGCCCGTTTTTTCGGAAGACCCTGAAGGGTACACCTGGCTGGAACAAACAGCCAGACAGGTAGAGGAAAAGTTATCGCTGTTAAACACAGCCGGATTCTCAAAAGGTTATTGCCATTTCGACTTCCTCCCCAAAAACTTTCATTTTAAAGATGATGCAGTAACCTTTTTCGACTTTGATTTCATGGGGTATGGCTGGCAGGTAAATGATATAATGACCTTTTGGCAACACCTTGCCCTGGATGTATACACCAAAAGGATGACGCAGAAAGCGGCAGATGAAGCCTATGACATTTTTTTGAATGCATATCGTGAATATCGTCCTGTCAGTGAGCCGGAATTAGCTGTAGTACCTTATCTCTCAATCGGGTTCTGGCTTTTTTATATGGGTTTCCATACCACCCATGACCAATTCTATACTTTTAGCCAACCATCATTTCTGAAATCATATACTGGTATATTAAGACATATTGTAGAAACTTATTGGGAGAAGGACGAGAATCTGGCTTAGATGACAGCCACAAAGTTTGGATGAATCCAATACCTGTTTCTGTGAAGATGCTATCTGTTTGGTCATTTCCGGAATTGTATATTAGGTATATCTAAATAACCTCTAATAAATTCCGGACATGAAAACACCTCAGGCAATTGCCACCCTCTTCTTAGCCAGTAGTGCAATGTTTACCCTCACACATTGTACAAAAAACATGAACGCCCTTCCCGGTAAAAGTACCCTCTCCACTAACCCTGCTACTACTGCGACTGTAAATGTCCAGTCACTTCTATGGGATGGTGACGCTGCGTTGGGCGCATCCAACGTATGGAAAGTGCTTAATATTGAAGGTACGGGCACTATCTCCGTAGATACAGATCCCGTTTACGGACAGGTATGGAAGTTCTACAAACCCGCCGGCAGCCACCGTACAGAAGGACACGGTGCCAAAAACTACCAGGCGGCGGAAGGAGACGATATCTATATCGGATGGCGGTCTAAACTGGACATACCAGCCACGCAGAACACCAACGCTGTATTCCAGTGGAAAGCATATGGCTCTACACTGCCCATGACACAAAACTATCCGATCGTAGTAAGTACTTCCAGCTCCGGTACCCTTCATCTTATGCATTACGCACCTGGGAAAATAGGTACCGAAGTATGGGTGACGCCACTCTCGCGCAATACATGGAATACAATGGTACTGCACCTGAAAGTATCGCGGGATGCCAGTATCGGGTTCATCGAATTTTGGTATAATGGTGTCAAACAAACACTCGTTAATGGCACACAGCGTTATCCGGCCCGCACACTGGATGCCGATTATTGTGATCCCAAATTTGGCGTGTACGGCGGCGATCCCAGCGACATCACCAACTATGTACATGCTATCAAAATAGCCTCCACCTATGCAGATGCTGCACCAACCGGTGGCGGTAGTAATCTGTTGGCAACCATGTACCAAAATTGCAGTTATACCGGATGGTCCGCTACCTTCGGTATTGGCAGCTATACTACAGCAGATATCACCGCCAAAGGCGGTATCGACAACGATGCTTCATCACTTAAAATACCTGCAGGATTAAAAGTAACCCTGTATGACGGTGACAACTTCACCGGTGACTCACTGGTACTAACAGCCGATGGCAGCTGCCTGAAGAACAATAGCTTTAATGATAAAGTCTCTTCCATGAAAGTGGAAGCAAACTGATATGATAAAAGAACAGTCGTTTCCATTTCCGGAAACGACTGTCCTTTTATCCTTTTGTTTTCCTGAAAAACCGGCCAATGCTGTATGCCAGGCTCATAGTGATACACAAAGGACATACCCCGAATCTGAAAAATACGGCAGCAACCTTTTTGTACCAAGGCAGGTTTGCCGGGATAACCGGACAGCTTACCCCATCCTTTTCAAATGATTCCATATTAATTGGTTTTGGTTATCCAAAAAAATGATAGAGGCATAAGGCTGTCAATACTACCGAGATGATGCAGAGTATAAGTTTTGTTCTTCCTGACATGATTTGTTGTTTAAAGGGTGAATTTGAATATTAATACCTGTCAGTAAAAATTATCACCCATTAAAAAGAGATGCATTTCAAAATCGCATTAACTTAGCAACATTCTGGTTTATTCAGGGAATCGGCGGCGGTATGCTGGTGTTTTCGCCAATATTCCGGTGGGTATTGTTGTGGGGGGGCTGATATTAATTTTTTGTGAGAAACGGATCGTACGAAAAGAGAAGGACAGAATTGTTGCAGCATACCCATGTACGTACAGGTCTTGTATTATCTTTCATTACAGCCTTTGGCATTGCACTGTTTTCCATCCTGGGAATTTAGAAATCAAAAAAGAAGAAAATTAATGCGGCCCACTCTTTTTTAATACCAGAGGCTGATCCCAGGCTGCTGTAGTTCCTGTCCTGGACGGTGCCATCTTTTTTGATGTAACCCATAGTACTATAGTTACGGTCTTGTATGGTCCCGTCTTTTTTTACATAACCAATAGTAGAGTAGCTGCTGTTTGCTATTTGCTCACCTCTTATATAACCGATGGTTTGGTAATTTGCATTCTGTATTGTACCATCGCTTTTGATGTAACCCACCGTACTATAGTGACTGTTTTTAATTACCCCATCACTGCTTACCGTGAATCGGGTGCTGCCACTGGTGGACTTAATAGTTTGTGCTTCTACAAATCCGCTGCAAAGTAGGAGGCCAATTGCAATGATTAACTTTTTCATGGGTATAAGTAAGAGGATTTATTATTGATACTTTTACCAAGTTAAGATGTTTTGTGAATTTTTTCCGCTTTGTCACGCAAGCTATTTGTAAACTTTTTAAATGATGGTTTCACCGCTGTTGTTATCTTATCTTTATAACCAGCGTAATTTTTAGTTACGCTGGTTATCAGATAATCGGGGTTTTTGCTACAATCACAATTCTGGGAAATTGATAGTCACCTTTTATTTCCACCAATGATAATAATTATGTAGCCCATCGTATTCGAAGCCACAACGAGGATACAGCTTGTTACCGATAGCATTTGTTTTTTCTGTTTCAAGCATCAGGCCACAAGCGCCTGTTTCTTCACACCATTGTTTGCTGCGATCAATCAGTGCTACCGACAATCCAGATCCCCTGTAGTCCGGATGAACGAACAAATCACTTAACAGCCATTGCTTTTGTAATTTGGTATAGTGGAATAATTTGTAGAGCTGTACAAAGCCAACAGCCTTCCCGTCAACAATAGCCAGGAAGATATCCGATTCGCTGTTTAAAAACCGCTCTTTCAGGAAAGATTTTCCTTTTTTTACGTCTGATTCCTGACGATAAAATACACGATAAAGATCGAATAACTCAGCTGTCTCGTCCAGGTCTTCCAGGCTTGCTTTTCTAATCTTGTAGTCCATATGCAAATATTACTTTTGTTTGTTTACGCAAAAATACCGCGGAGATGGACTACCTTTATGATCCAGATTTTAATTATTAGGTAGTCCAGAATGTTGCCGTTTGAGCATATTATTATAATTGACAAGGAAAGTAAAGTTGCTGTTTATAAGCAGATAGCTTTTTCTATTACGAATGCTATTCAGCGTGGTACATTGAAGGCTGGTACTCATCTGCCCGGCAGTCGCGAATTAGCGAAATCCCTGGGTGTCCATCGTAAAACAGTGATGGCAGCCTATGATGAATTGAGTGCACAGGATTGGATCATAATTACGCCCAGAAAGCATATTTCGGTTGCTGAACGAATTCCCTTGCTTAAACCCCGGAAGTGGAGTTCGGAACCGTCCGCGTTACCATACCAGCATGACTTTCACATCGGGTTCAGGATAATTGACAATGGAGTTCAGAAAACAAACACCACACCGAATCCGGAGATAATAATTGATGATGGTTGCCCAGATGTCAGGCTGTCACCGATCGATGCGTTGTTGAGAACCTATCGTTCCTATACTTCTTTCAAGTATGCTATTAAAGATGCCAATACCGGCACAGAACAGGGAACTGCTAAACTAAGAGAAGAACTGGCCCATTATCTTTCTGAAACAAGAGGGTTGAATATTTCTGCCAGCAATCTTTTGATAACACATGGCGCACAGATGGGTATTTTTATTGCTTCACGGCTTCTTTTGGAGCCTGGTTCCAATATCATCGTTGGTAAACCAAATTATCCTTCTGCGGGTAGGGCGTTTGAAGAAACAGGAGCTCAACTCATAGAAGTGCGCACCGATGAACATGGGATTAATGTGGACGATATTGAAGCAGTCTGTAAGAAGAAAAAGGTTACTGCCGTGTATGTAATTCCGCACCATCACTATCCGACAACTGTAACACTTAGCGCAGAAAGACGGCTGAAATTATTAGAACTTTCCATCCGGTTTTCATTTGCTATCATTGAAGATGACTATGACTATGATTATCATTATACAACGTCTCCCTATTTACCCTTGGCGAGTTGCAAACATGACGGAAGTGTAATTTATATTGGTTCTTTTTCTAAAATGCTCGATCCATCACTACGTATAGGCTTTATGGTGGCTCCCGAAAATTTTATTACGCAGTGTGTTGCATTGAGAAAAATAATTGATGTTGGGGGTGATGGCTACATGCAAAATGCGTTGGCTGCTTTGATCAAAAACGGGGAACTAAAACGCCATGTCAAAAAAGCAAAGAAATGTTATCATCAACGTAGAGATTTTTTGGATACTTTATTGAGAGAAAAGTTAGGTAAATACATCTCGTATACATTGCCGTCAGGCGGGATGGCAATTTGGGTAAAATTAAATCCGGAATTTTCAGTAACTCAACTGATGTCACATCCTAAACTAAAAGTTACCCGAATTGATATTGAACATAATGCTTTTCGCTTTGGATTTGCTTCAATGAATGAAAAAGAACTGGAACTGGCAGTAGCATTTTTGCACGCGATGCTGGACTAAAACAACATAAAAAACGTTCACGTTTCGGGACACTATCTCAAAAACTGTGTAAATCATAAAAATCGGGGTTTCGCTCGGATTTTTTAATTTTAAAGCATATACAGTTTTATGAAGACAGAAGATTTTTTATCAGACGACTTTCTGAAGCAGTTTAAAACAGCAGATCAGCTAAATAATTTCCTGGCCCAGATTCAGAAGCGGGGCATTGAAAAGATGCTGGAAGGTGAATTGGATAGCCATTTAGGCTATGATAAGCATGAGCCAAATGAAAGCGAAAATAGCCGTAATGGATACGGTAAAAAGAAGATTAAGACCAGCTATGGTGAATCTGAGATAAAAGTTCCCAGAGATCGTGATGCCAGTTTTAACCCTATGATCGTACCTAAACGCGAAGGCATGGTTCAGGGCCTTGAAGAGATAATAGTGTCTTTTTATGCCAAGGGGATGAGCGTGTCTGACATAGAAGAGCAAATAAGAGAAGCCTATAAATTTGACGTTTCGACGGCCACGATCAGCCGCATCACCAGCCGTGTGACCGAAGATATTGTCGCCTGGCAAAACCGACCGTTAGAACCAGTTTATCTCATCGTCTGGATGGATGGCATTGTGTTCAAGGTACGGGAGAACAGCAAAGTAGTGAACAAAACCATCTATATCGCTGTGGGCCTAAAGCGGGATGGCCTCAAAGAAGTCCTGGGAATGTGGCTGGGGAAGAATGAATCAGCTGCCTATTGGATGACTGTACTTACAGATCTGAAGGCCCGTGGCCTGGAAGATATTCTAATAACGGCCACGGATAATCTTAATGGCTTTACTCAGACCATCAAATCGGTGTTCCCACAGTCTGCTACTCAGGTTTGTGTCGTACACCAGATACGCAACAGCTGCCGTTATGTAGTCTGGAAAGATAAAAAGGAGTTTACTACGGACATGAAAGATGTTTATGCAGCACCAACCAGACAAGCTGCCATGGCGGCTCTTGACGCCCTGGATGCTAAATGGAGTACAAAGTATGCATACGCCATCAAAAGCTGGCGCGAAAACTGGGAAGACCTCACTATCTTTTTTGACTTCCCCATGGAGATCAGACAGATCATCTACACGACCAATCTCATCGAAAATCTGAACGGTAAAATTAGAAAATATACCAAAAACAAGCTATCCTTCCCTACTGACGAAGCTGTCCTTAAATCTGTATACCTGGCTTTACGGGAAGTGTCAAAAAAATGGACCATGCCCATTAGAAACTGGGGCATGATCCTAAATCAGTTTTTAACTATTTTTGATAAAAGGGTGAGAATCTAACCTTTAATTTGATCCCCGATTTTTAAGTTTACACACTTATTGAAATAGTCCCCGTTTCGGCGAACGTTTTTTTATGGTAGTGATTTTAATGCCTGGTATTAGTTAGAGCTGGCATCCTTGATGAGCTGCTGCTTATCTTTGTTCAGGTCTTTTTTATCCTGTTGCAGGTCTTTACGTTCGTGTTTCAGTTGTTGTCTGTCTTTACTCAAGCCGCGTTTATCGCTGTTGATGTCTTTTCGGTCGTTCTTCAGGTCTTTGAAGTCAGCATTACGGTCAGTCCTGTCTTTGTTGATATCTTTCCTTTCTGCATTAATTTCTTTTTGCTCTTTCCATGCATCTTTATAGTCGCCTTTTTTTACGTCAGCATTCTGTTCAGTGCGTTCCTGTCTGATCTCTGCTTTATCGTGGGCGATGTCTTTGTTG
The DNA here is from genome assembly GCF_018255755.1 of Chitinophaga sp. HK235. Lineage (NCBI taxonomy): Bacteria > Pseudomonadati > Bacteroidota > Chitinophagia > Chitinophagales > Chitinophagaceae > Chitinophaga > Chitinophaga sp. HK235. The sequence goes on from NZ_CP073766.1 coordinate 7,182,218, forward strand.
TCTTTGTTCAGGTCAGTCCTGTCTTTAGCTGCATCTTTACGGTCTTTGTTCAGATCGGCCTTATCTTTTACGATGTCTTTTTTCTCACCACGAATTTCTTTAACATCCTTATGGATATCATGACGATCATGTTTGATATCATGTGCATCGTGCATTAAGCGGTGAGCATTCTGTGCTTGTGCAGTAGCACCAATTGCTAAAGTGGCAGTAGCTAAAATCAAAAGTGCTTTCATGTTGCTTATGGTTTAATTAGTAAAACAGATTACATGAAAAAGTAGACTGAGTTATAAAATAAAAGTTTAATGCATGTGGAGAAAAAAATCATCCCGTGTAAATACCTTTTCAGAGGTGTTAATAAAGTATGATATATTTATATATACTAATATATATAATAGATTATACAGCAAGATATATAGGTAAAGGCAAGCGTGAATCGAAAGCAATTTTCCATCGGTCATTTTTTTATTTTAACATTTTTGTCTAACAAAAATGAATATTTAATGCCATATTTGCCTTCTTGGAATGAAGTATTAATATTTAAAATCAAAAAATCCCGTGGGCTTAATTATAAGATCATTGAATTATGTTCATCCAGATAATGAGGAGCTATTCTATGACTTGAACTTTATTTTAAATGATGGAGAAAAGGCCGCATTGGTTGGAATAAATGGCGCCGGTAAATCAACACTGCTTCGCATCGTTTCAGGAAAACTTGAATTAACATCGGGAGAAATTATCTCTTCGGAGATACCCTGGTATGTACCACAACATTTGGGAGAGTTTGACACATGGTCTGTCGCTCAGGTATTAGGAGCAGATAAGAAACTGGATGCGCTTCATGCTATTTTAGGAGGAGATACTGATGTACAGCATTTTACACAGTTGGATGATGATTGGGATATCGAAAATAAAGTTAAAAAGGTCCTTGAAAAATGGGAACTTGGTAATATAAGTGAAAATCGGTTAATAGGAAGCCTAAGCGGTGGTCAGAAGACAAAAGCTTTTCTTTCAGCAATGGATATGAATAGCCCGAATCTTATTTTGTTAGACGAGCCCTCCAATCATCTGGACATCAAAACCAGAATGAAACTTTACACGATGATCCTTCAAAGCAAATCAACCATGCTTATAGTGAGTCATGATAGAACATTATTGAATCTCATGAACAAAACGCTGGAACTTAATGAAAAGGGAATTGAAGTATTTGGAGGAAATTTTGAGTTTTATCAGCAGAAAAAAATGGAAAAAGTAAATGCATTGCGCGCCCGGTTGAACGAGCAATCCAAAGCATTGAAAGAGTCCGAGAAAAAAGCCACGGATATGGCTGGCCAAAGGGCACAGCAGGAATCCAAAGGTCGGTCGGCAGGATTGAGCAATTCAATACCACGTATTATTGCTGGTGGTCTAAAAAACAAAGCTGAACGCAGTACTGCGAGAATGCTAAATGCACATGAAGAAAAAATAGCCACTCTGCTGCATAATATTGAAGAGACCAAAGCACAAATCCAGGAATATGAAATTCTTAAAATCGATATCAAGACTCCGGAACTAAGTCCAGGGAAGTTGCTTATCGATATTGCAGATGTTAACTTTAAGTATAGTGATAGATTTTTATGGAATAATCTTAGCTTTCAGATTAAATCCGGCGAGCGAGTACAAATCGAAGGCGGGAATGGAAGCGGGAAGACCACATTGCTGAAAATTATTACACGGGAGCTAAAACCTTTTGAAGGCAGCTATAACAGTTCAGCATTCTCTTACTTTTATCTTGATCAGAACTACTCGATGATAGATCCTAAACTAAGTGTTTATGAACAAATACAAGAATATAATAAACGTGGGTTAGAGGAGCATGAATTAAAAGAATTATTAGTTTATTCCCAGTTTAAACCGGCAGCTTTTGATAAAAAATGCTCAGGGTTAAGTGGTGGAGAGAGAATGAAATTATCGTTGAGTTGTCTGTTAGTAAGTAATCAGGAGCCGGATTTACTGATTCTTGATGAACCGACAAATAATCTTGACATTCGGAGTTTGGAAGTGTTGACTTTGGCAGTAAAAAATTTCGGGGGTACGCTGTTAGTGATTTCGCATGATGATTATTTTATCAACGAAATTGGAATTGACTATAGAATAAGTTTAACTTAAAAAATATGCCACTAAAAAATACGGGGACTGAGCAGCATATAAAAGACACTGCAAAGCGGCTGCTTTTCGCAGAAGGAAAACTCCATGCTACTACGCAGGAAATAGCAGATGCCGCTGGCGTTAACAGAACGGCACTACATTATTATTTCCGTTCGAGAGATCAGTTGATTTCTGCCATATTTCAAGATGCTATGCAGGATTTGAGCCAACGCCTCAACGAATGCATGACTTCTGACCAATCTTTTAAAGCTAAGACAGAAAATATTATTGTAGTTTTTCTCAGGCATATGATTGCTTTTCCCTATCAGGAAACATTTTTGGTTACTGAGATCAACACTTTAGGTAAGAAACTGATCAGCAACATTCAATCGGACCCTGTAAAGTCCTATTTAAAAGAAGCTGCGGACGAAATGGAGAAAGGAACGATTGAGAAGATGAATCCAATTCATTTTCTGATGAACTTATTTTCTCTTTTGTCCTACCCATTAATCATGGCTCCTCTTTACAAAAAGTTGTTCCAGGTGTCTGGGAGAGATTTCAAAGAGTTGATAGACGAGCGCGGAAAACTTATTATCAGTTTGCTATTTAAAAACCAATGATACTAATAGTTAAACCTTACATCATTATATTTAAATGCAAAAGCATAAAAGTATTCCCGAAGCAGCTATCTGGGATGAAAAAAATAATCAATGGGAGTGGGGCAAAAAAAAATGCTGCGGAGTATCTGCTGATTCAAAAATAACCAGGCCCAGAGCGGACCTACAAGACCTTAAAAGCAAAAGGAGGCTGTATCAAAAGTATTGAGCAGCCTCTTTTTGTTTTTGTGCCCAGTAGCGGAGTATGCTCGAACCCAATGCTGTTGACTCTAGACCAGGCATAAGTCGCCATGGCTAATGCTATCATTTATTTGCAGGTCCTCTTAACTTTTCTGCATGATGCGGAAACCCGATACAACTTATACGCTAAACAAAAAAGCCTTCCAGGTTCTCACTTTTCCGGAGGATGCTATTTCCTAACAGTAGCCCGCAGTATCAGGGCCAGTAAAAAATATCGGGAATTTTAACCGGGGGACTTGTTTTGCTCTAGTATTTGCTGTAAACTTGCGATAAAGAAGGAAAGTGACCTTTTTTTAGAGCACTAATGTCAGAATCTGTTACACGTATATAGTTATTTATTAATGTAAGGTCTTCCCATATATTTATGGTTATCCTTATTTGATGTCCCTTTACCAAGTATTGATTTGAGTTTTTTTGTCATATATATTTATATGGCACCTCAATAATGGAGATTATGCGCCGTCACCGACGTAGTCTTCTTCCGACCCTAAAATATTAATATTGATGATTTTCTCAGGAAAAGAAATAAAAGTATCTGAAAACAGTGTTGTCCGGGAAATGGGCGCTGGCATTGTTATTTTGAATTTAAACACGGAGCGGTTTTATGAACTCAATGAGGTTGGAAAACGCTTTTGGGAATTGTTATCTGATAATCACGACTACACGTCAATCCTGAATATACTACAAGCTGAGTACGAGGTAAGTGCAGAGCAACTTCAGGATGATATCACGCGATTAATAGGGGACCTTGATGAGGCGGAACTAATTGTTGGTTACTGATGTATTCGGAGCACGATTTCATTCAAGTGAACAGATCTTTAAGAGCATATGATCGAACGCTTTTCCGTACTCGTATTCTTACTATCCTAACAGAAGCATGCCTTCGTTTTACGAACTTAAAAACAACCGACAGGCTGCTTTCTTTTTTCATAAAGAATGTTCCGCCACCGGGTGACCATGAAACAACAGTCATTCTCGACAGGTATGCAACTATCTTTAATCAGCTGAACCAGCTGTCTTCTTTAAAAGGGCGATGTTTATCGCAATCACTGGTTATGCGTTGCTTATTAAGCAGAAAAGGAATCTCTTCAGAACTCCGGATTGGTGTACACCAGCTTAATGGCACATTTGATGCACATGCCTGGTTAGAGAAAGATGGAATGCTTTTGAATGATCATCCTTCTGTTATCACTAAGTATTTTCCTTTACCGGAAGGTAAATTAAACGGTATCCTTAAATTTAAATGAGTGGATTCATTGGAATAGTATCTTCTCAGCTCCAAAAGTCCGACACAACATTACTTGATGTGTCTACAGCTGTTATTGCATCTTGTTGCGATGACTATCTGGGAGCATGGAACAGTAACCAGGCGGATTTACGGTTTGGCTGGCTTAAAACCTGCGAGGACACTGAAGAAGAACAACTTCCCTTTACGATTGATGAAAATCTCCGGATAGTGGGGGATGTACGCCTGGATAACCGTATGGAGCTGTTGAAAGAGCTGGGCGCACGTTTCAGGGGCATCAGTAATGCCACCCCTGATTCTTACCTCATCCTATATGCCTATCAGCATTGGGGCGAGGATTGCCTGCAACATATTTCCGGTGATTATGCTTTTGCTATCTGGAACGAACAAACAAGTTATCTTTTTTGTGCCCGTGACCATTTCGGGCTGATCCCTTTTTATTATACGCAATCTGATAACTGGTTTCTTTTCACAAATTTTTATCTTTCTCTTAAAGATATACCCGGTCTGATGTCTGACTTAGACGATGATGTATTGCGTGACTACCTGCGAAGTGGGGTAAACAGGAGTTTTGATCAAACGATTTATAAAAAGATAAAGAAGCTTCCGCCGGCTCATAAATTGATTTATAAAGACGGAACAATTCATATCAGTTGCTATTGGGAAATTCCTGCCAATATTACACCTATCCGTTACAAGACGACAACGGAATATGTTTATCATTTCTATCGTTTATTTGAGCAATCTATTAAAGACCGTACCCGTACTAATAAAGTAGCCTGCTCATTGAGTGGTGGAATGGATAGTTCATCCATAACGGCAACAACGAAAAAGGTGCTTGATGATACCTATGGTGACAACCATATGCTAGTCTCCTATAATATAGGATACAGGCATCTTGTAAGTGAGAATGAAGGATATTTTGGGAAGCTCACAGCCAGCCATCTTAAGATACCGCTCAAACAATACATTGGAGAGGACTATGTGAAGAATATTGCCCAACCAATGAGCTACTGGATTCCCGAACCGGCCGCGATACCAAATGCTACAGCGGAATCTCAGATAGTTGCTGATGCAGCTGCTTTCTCAAGAGTCTACCTGACAGGCTTTGGAGGAGATCCGTTGTTCGAGTTTGAACAACACTCACATGACCGGCTCATATCTCAGGGATACTTATTGCAGGCATACCGGGATAGCCTGATATTTTATAAAACATTTGGCGGTTTTTCCCGGATGGTCTGGCAAAGAATAAAGAAATTGATGAGGAAAGCACCCGTCGCAAAGATAACTATGCCTCCCTGGTTCGATCCCTCTTTCTTTCCTGAAGATTATTTACCATTTAAGCCCAATAAGGATGGAACTTCAGTACGTTCAAATTTTGCTATGTGCGGAAACGTATACTGGTCTTCACTATTTGAAACATCCCATCCCGGTTTTACCGGAACCAGAATAAAGATAAGACAACCATTTTTTTCATTAGAACTATTTCTCTTTATACTTGCACTCCCTCCGCATTTATTGTATCATAAGTCGTTGCTCCGAATGGCCATGACTCCCTATCTTCCCGGAGAAGTAGTAAAAAGACCCAAAACACCTCTTTTTGGGAATCCTCATGCTCAAAACTTAAAAGCACAGGAAATAGTCGATATACTGAGAAAAAAAGTTTCGGAATCCGGTGATTTTTTAACCGGTAAAATAAACGTCCATGGCTTGCTGACAGCTATCGGAGAGCCTGGAATTTCACCTGCATCTTATAACAGCATTTTACATATTTTACATGTTCTATCGTGGAGGAATTACCCCTCTTAATCCATTTCACTCACTTTAAAAGATTAACATTATGCAAGAAGAAGTACTTACACCAGGAGAAAAAAAAATGTATCAATCCCCTGAGTTAAAAAATCTTGGAAAAATTGGAGAGGTGACAAATACCACCAATTCCGGCCATGGAAATGACGGTGGTACTGGACCAGCTTATAACTCATAATTATTTGAACGATTGCATTCCGCTATTAACTTCACAGGTTTAAATTCCGCTGACTTTGTCGAACTGAAGGAGAAAATGATGTTTAATCCACTTAAACTCACTTCTTCTTCGGCAACCTTTGGCGAGGATGTTTATTCAGGAAACACTTCTGAGAATCAGAAGTGTTTCCTGTTTGAGTATCACAACGATCAAACAACAGTAGCAAGCTTCATTATTTTATCAGAAGGGAGAGACGTATGCTATCACTTCACATCTGCTGCCACTGAAAAAACTGTTCAATCATTAATTCGGGGGAATATTACCAAGTTTTGTTTGCAGGAACAGGGGCGTTTTTGCTTACATGCATCTGCCATGTGTGTCAATGATAAGGTAGTTTTATTTATAGGTAGAAAGGGAGCTGGTAAATCTACGTTGGCTACCTATTTTCACCTGAATGGACATGCCATCTGGTGTGATGACTATTCTATGTTACAGCAGGAGAATAATATTTTTTGGGTGGCACAGGGAGAAACTTCCCTGAAGATTAACCCTGATATTGTATCGGTGCTGAATATCCCCCAGGCAAACCTCGAACGCGTATTCGAATTGCCTGCTGACTGGAAAAGAACTGCGCTATCTGATATGATCACCCAAAAATATTATTTCCATCAACAGGAATCTGCAGTAGATGTACTTCCTCGCGAAGTGGCAGCTGTGTTTTTTATTAATCCAAGAATACCTGAACCCGAAAAACTGATCACCAACATAAAAAAAACGGATGCACTGGCTGTACTGATGGATGAAATATTACTTCCAGGCTTTAATTCGAAGCAGTATCTAAAGCTTTACTTTCAATCGGCACTGACCTTACTGGAAATTGTACCGTCTTATAATTTATATCCTCCGGATAATATCATGCGTATCGGGGAGGTGTATGATTCAATACTTGAAACTATAAGTAAGACCCGGAATGAGAACACAAGTGCCTAATGAATACTCGCTTTTAAAGGCGACCGGAATTTTTTGGGATACGATCTCTCAAAGCCTGTTGTCTCCATCCAGGTTGGAATTGCTCAAAAGGTCGGCAGATTTTTTTCCTCCGATTATCAGATTTGCGTTGGAGTGTCGTCTCAGCAACCACGAACAGGTGGACCTGCAATTCTGCATACGCAGAGACGAAGATGACCTGTCTGCAGTTTATAACTGGTTTCGAAATAAGTTGGCCGGAAATCCGGAAAACGAAAAGATTCTCCATTTTTTAAGAACCTGGGCTGATAAATCATCCTCCTGTCATAAAAACATAAGTGAAGTTTTTCTGGAATTGGATGTTCTCCCATCAGGTGTAGAGACGCCATTGCTGTTTTTTGAATTACAGCCGGGGCTGAATGATACCCAACGGAAGGATTTTTGTTTTTCTATTTTAAAAGAAACATTGGGTGAAATTCCCTCTTATTTTAGTCTCTTCGAAACGATTCTCCGTGCATGTCCTGAGCCGGCATTTGTTGCATATCTGGGAATTTTGTTTTCCAGAGATGCTGAAGTGCTGCGGGTAAATATCAAAAAACTACCCGTTACTGCGGTGACCCCTTTTTTAAGAGAAATAGGCTACGCCTGGACAGGACCGGATCTTGACCGTTGGATATCCTTTGTATACAATTATGCGGACCGGGTAACACTCTGTATTGACATTGGGAAAGATGTTTTTCCAAAAATCGGCTTTGAGTGTTTTTGGAACGAACAACCCCTCTCAGAAACCTATTGGCGCTTTTTTATAGAAGAACTCAATACACGCAACGATTATAACAAAGATAAAATAGACGCTATATTAGACTGGGATAAAGAAATATTTCCCGGACAAATCAAGGATTGGCCGGAACATTTATGGATAGCATCTTTAAGTAAACCCCGGAATGAATTTACTTTTCTAAAGAAATGGATCTCTCATCTGAAATTATCTTATTGCCCGGATAAAGACATAGAATTAAAGGCCTATCTCGGTTATGAAAGTAAATGGAAGGTGAAAAAGCCATTGGCTTTTAACAGCGATAACAAAGAGCAACCGGTGCTTACAACAACGCCTGATATAAAACAGGCCATAAGTAAAGGAGTTGATTACCTGCTCTCCAGTCAGTTACAGTCAGGATGGTGGAAGGACTTTCATTTGTCGCCAGGGAGCAGCGATGAGTGGGTAACCGCTTATGTTGCCTGCCATCTGGCCCGTTTGAAATGCCCTAAAACCAATGAAGCCATCGGGAGGGCCTGGAAAATATTAAAAACCAGGTATAGAGAAAATGAAGGATGGGGTTATAATGTTTGGACGCCAGCGGACGCTGACAGCACTATTTGGACGTGGCTCTTCGCAAATACAGCGGGTTTTTCCGATGAATTTCCGAAACCTGGCGTTGATATGATGGATACCTATATAGCTGAAAACGGTGGTATTATCACTTATTCACTGAATGGACCGCTCGGAAGAAATTCGCGGAAAACAGATGATCAATGTTTTAATGGTTGGCAAATACCACATAACTGTGTTACTGCCGCATATGCGCTGGCAGGAAGGCAACATGCTATTGATTACTTATTGGGTCAGCAAAATACTGCCGGATATTGGTACAGTTACTGGTGGGATGGCCCCGAATATGCCACTGCGCTAAGTGTAGAAGCCTTATTTAATAAAGATGCCGGTAAATATAAAAAAGCAATTGATATCTCCATAAAATGGGCACTTGATAAAGCCCGGAAAGAATTGGAGTACCTTGTACCAAATGAATTTAAGATAGCGCTTTTATTGAGAATAATATTATGTTCCCCTCTCTCAAAAGAGGATCATCACCTTGTAAAAGCAATGGTAAATAGCCTCCTACATGCGCAACAAGTTCACGGATGCTGGAATCCTTCTGCTGAATTGAGATCTCCGGATAGTGACGATACTGAGCACGAAAGCAGAGAAAATGCATTGGTGGTAAAAGACGGAAAAATGAATTTTGCTACTATCACCATATTGGATGCATTGAATAAGTATAATCAGTTTAACGTTTCCCGGTCAGAAATCTAAATATTTTTACTGGGATAATTAAAGGGATAGTCCAGGCTGGAGCATTTGTCCTGGACAGATCATTTAAATTAGGTATCAAAAAAAGTAAGCGCGTTTTTATGGTAAGTTTTATCCTTTCCTGAAATGATCGCATTGAATTAATGAGCCTGATTTTTTTATAAAAATTTTTTTTATAAAGAGCTTTGTTATCGGTCTGCATTTCTGTGGCCGTAAATAAATGATAGGGCACCTTCGGGATATTTGATACCGGGACCTGAAGTCCGATTATCTCATCAAAAGCATGCATCCCGGACCATAAGAGAGGCGAGAAGTTGTATGACTTAAAGTGTAAGTTTATTTCTTCCCAATTCAGCTGTTCGGATGAAGCGTGAACAATACAGGCTAAATCAATTAAATACTTGAATTTTAGCAGGGGTTCCCTGATTAAATGATGGGAGGCAACACATAAAAAGTCATAGGTAGGAGCTAAACCAGTATGCGAAGTCCCGTCAACGGCTGTATATCGTTGTAAATGTTGAACAAAGAAGTCATACCGGGGAAAAGGGCCCAGATATCTTTCAATCAGCTTCCATTGAAGCTCTACAGAACAAGTAATCCCCATCCTGTCTTTGGGTGACTTAAAGGAAAGTTCCCGATGGAAGCGCAATACGAATCGCAGCTGATGCGCTGAAATGTTATATTTTGACTCATAGCCGTTTTCAAGGAGGTACTTACTTATTTGAGACAGCTTATCTTTAGGTATTAGGAGATCCAGATCTGAGCTTTCCCTTAAAAGAGGCGCTTTGTAATATCGTGCAGCCAGTGTATGCCCTTTATATGAAATGGCTGTTATGCCTGACTTTTCGAAGTTATTTTTTAAATGGCTTAACAAGCCGGCCTGATAGGATCCCAGTAAAGTAATCCCCATTGCATCCTTTTTTAACGTGTCGTAGATTTGGGGGTTGATTGTTATCTGCGATACCGTAATGATGTCATAAATAAAGCCCCTGATGTTGTTAAGCGAAATAAGTTTATAAAATGAATTCCAATCAATAACTTCTTTGTCCAGAAAATCACGTGTTGCTTCAATTCCCTGTGTGCCAAAATATGCACGGGTTAATAGAATAACCAGCACCTGTTCATTTGTATAGGTGCATTTCAGTGTCTCAATGTTCAGCATGCGAAAATGTTAATAAGGAAAATTCATTGATCAGTGTTGAAGCCAACGCATATCCCAATCAATCTGGAAAGCCTTTTTAAGTTCCTCTATAGAAAATGGAGCAGTTTCCTGGCCGGATATGTCAACGAGATCTTTAAGTGTCAAAAAACTTGTCAATTTTTCGTCTTCCTGTTCCCTGTATTGCTGTATTATTTTTAATGCGTTTTGAACTGACATTTGGTTTTCTTTAAATAGTAAAAGAAATATTATTTCATAAACAGGAACATTCAACTCAGGTGCAATACTTTATCAGCGTAAGAAGTGACAGAATTCTAACATGCGATTAATTAGTGGATATAAATGTCAGGCTACAAGACTTCCGCAAGTCTCTCTTTCAGATGTATGGATGATAAAAAAAGGAAAGACCGGAGAAATTCCGATCTTTCCTTTTAAGTGCCCAGAACTGGATTCGAACCAGCACACCCTTGCAGGCGCTGCGACCTGAACACAGTGCGTCTACCAATTTCGCCATCTGGGCAACTGATATTTGTGATCAGGGGAGTGCAAAGGTAAGCATTGATTTTAATTCACCAAATTTTTTTTGAGATAATGTTTAATGTCCCCTTTTTCAAGGAGATAAAATAATCTTTTGATTACTTACTAGTAAGTAAGTATCTTGCGGCTGATTTTTAACCTATCCACATGTCAGAGACAAAAGACAAGATAGTATCCCTGGCGGATAAACTCATCCGCGTAAAAGGTTTCAACGCCTTTAGCTACAAGGATATTTCCGATCCGCTGGAAGTGAAGAATGCTGCCATCCACTACCATTTCCCGTCTAAAGCAGACCTGGGCATCGCCGTAGTGGACGACGAGATGGAACGTTTTTCCCGCAACACCACCAGCTGGAACAAACTGCCGGAAGACAGGCAGCTGGCAAATTTATTCGAAGTATTCCGTCGTCATTGCCGGGCCGGCAACGTATGCCTGATGGGCTCTCTGGCCCCGGACTACGAAACACTGACACCTGCCATGCAAACAAAAATACAGGCCATGGCAGATGCTATCGTAGAGTGGGTAAGCCACCTGCTGGAACAAGGCCGGAAAAACAAACGCTTTCATTTTAAAGGCACAGCACGTGACAGAGCTCTGCTGGTCATTTCCAATCTTCAATCTTCTTTATTGCTGTCAAGGGTCATGGGACCGGAAACATTCGACCGGATCAGCCACCAGCTGCTGGAAGACCTTTGCGCTTAAAAACTACCTACATGAAAAGAGTTGTCATTACGGGGATGGGAGCCATTACCCCGCTTGGAAATAACGTGACTTCCTTCTGGAACAATCTGGTGGCCGGCACCAGCGGAGCCGCCACCATCACCCGTTTCGATGCGGCCCGCTTCCGGACAAAATTTGCGTGTGAACTGAAAGGTTATGATCCTGCCGCAGCACTCGACAAAGCAGAGATCCGTAAAACAGATCCCTTCACTCAATACGCCCTCTCCGCCGCAGCAGAAGCCATCAGCGATGCTGGTCTGGACTTCAGCACCATGAATCCTTTTGATACCGGCGTAATCTGGGGCTCCGGACAAGGAGGCATGCAGACCTTCGAAGAACAGGTGACCGAGTATGTTACCGGTGATTATAATCCCCGCTTCAGCCCTTATTTTGTTCCCCGCCTCATCAGCAATATGGCGTCGGGCATGATCTCCATCAAGTACGGACTGATGGGCATCAACTATACAACAGTGTCTGCCTGTGCTACTTCCAACACGGCTATCATGGACGCACTTAACTACATCCGCTGGGGCAAGGCGAAGGTGATGGTCACCGGCGGCTCTGAAGCACCCATCACACCGGCATCTGTAGGCGGCTTCTGTGCGATGAAAGCCATGTCTGCCAGAAACAACGATCCTGCCGTAGCCTCCCGCCCTTTTGATACAGACCGGGATGGTTTTGTAATGGGAGAAGGGGCCGCTGCACTCATACTGGAAGAATACGAACACGCAAAAGCCAGAGGCGCCCATATCTATGCAGAAGTAGCCGGAGCAGCCATGACAGCCGATGCATACCATATGACTGCCACCCACCCGGAAGGACTGGGTGCCTACCAGGCTATGAAGGGAGCACTGGAAGATGCTGGCCTCAACCAGCAGGAGGTAGACTATCTCAATGCGCATGCTACCTCCACACCAGTAGGTGATCTGAGTGAAATCGCGGCTATCACCCGCCTGTTCGGGGCACAGCCAGACAGACTGCATATCAGCGCCACCAAATCCATGACAGGCCACCTGCTGGGAGCTGCCGGTGCCATCGAAGCAATCGCCTGTGTGAAAAGCATTACCGACAGCATCATTCCACCTACCATCAACACTACTACCCTGGACCCGCAGATACCGGCCAGCCTGCAAATAGTACTGCAGACAGCCATGGAAAAAGAAGTGAAAGTAGCCATCAGCAATACTTTCGGCTTCGGTGGACACAACGGGATCGTAGTATTCAAAAAAGTATAGACTTTCAAAGATCCAGCATGTATCTTGTGGGTTGATTATTCCAAATCATCAACCGAACAATGAAAACTATCTTTTTATCAATGCTGATTTTTGCCTGTTGCCTGCAGTTGTCAGCGCAACAGGCATGTCCGGTGATTCCTTTGCCCGCACAATATACCAGGGTACAAGGTGAGCTGGTGCTCAACGATAATATCAGGATCGAGGCAAAAGATCCTTCCCTGCAGCCTTTGGCCACCTATCTGCGAAAGGAGTTACAGCGTAGGTTCGATATCGTTAGTTCCGGCAAGGGCATTGCCAAACCTCCGGTGATCACCCTGCAACGCGTTAAGAAGAATGATAACGTAGACGCTTACACGCTGAAGATGACTCCGGCTTCTGTGGTGATTGCCGCCTCCGGTAACGAGGGTGTCTTCAACGGTATCACCACCTTCTTGCAGCTGGCAGCTACTTCCGGCACTGCAACTCCCCGCCATGTAGGCTGCTGGAACATCAGCGATGCACCCCGCTACGCCTGGCGTGGCTTCATGCTGGATGAATCCCGGTTCTTCTTCGGAAAAGAAAAAGTAAAGTCTATCCTCGACTGGATGGCCTTCTATAAACTGAACCGCTTCCACTGGCATCTGACCGACGCCCCGGGCTGGCGGCTGGAAATCAAAAAATATCCGCTGCTGACAACAGTAGGAGGCATCGGCAATCACACCGACCCTAAAGCACCAGCTACTTTCTATACGCAGGAAGATATCCGGGAAATTGTAGCCTATGCGCAGGAACGGTTTATCCAGGTGATTCCAGAGATCGATATGCCAGGACATGCCAGTGCTGCCAACAGGGCCTATCCTGCCTTTGATGGTGGTGGTACCGAAAAATATCCTTCCTTCACCTTTAATCCGGGAAAAGAAGGTACCTATCAATACCTCGCTGATATCCTGAAAGAAACGGCAACCCTGTTTCCTGCTGGTATGATCCACCTGGGTGGCGATGAAGTGTCTTTCGGCAACAAAGCCTGGGATGCAGACAGTGGTGTGGCACACCTCATGAAAACAAAAGGATTCAACAACCGCAAACAGGTAGAAGATTATTTCTTCCAGCGTATGGCCGATACCGTTTTTGATCTGCATAATAAGGTGATGGCCTGGGATGAAGTGGCCACAGCGACTTTGCCGGTCAACAAAACCATCGTTTGCTGGTGGCGACATGATAAACCTGAAAATCTGCGCCTGGCGCTGGAAAAAGGATATGCAGTGGTGATGTGTCCGCGGCTGCCGCTCTATTTCGACTTCATACAGGACAGCGCGCACAAAATAGGCCGCAGATGGAAAGTGGGAGAGTATAATACACTGAAATCGGTATACGATTTTTCAGCAGGTAATGTACCAGCTGCCAGCGGGCATGAACAGCAGATACTGGGCATACAGGCCTGCCTCTGGTCTGAAACGATCTCCAACCCTAAAAGGCTGGATTTCCTGTTGTTCCCGCGTATCTCTGCCCTGGCAGAAGCTGCCTGGACACAACCAGCCTCCAGGAATTTCGAACAATACATCGAAAGGCTGAAACCCCAGATGAAACTGTACGAACAGGATAAATTATATTTCTACGACTATTTCCAGCCTTCCCGTCACGTGGAAACAGGTAAACCTACTGATCAGAAAAATTTTATTGACTAAGCTATTTGCCTTTGTCTAACGCCATCCTCAGCGCCAGTCCGGCAAAAACGCTGCCCATAAACCATTTCTGGGCACGCACCCACTTCGGGTTGGCGCTGAACCAGCGCGTTACTTTTGCTGCAGAAAAGATGATCATACTGTTGATCGTAAAACTCATCAGTATCTGAATAAAACCCAATGTAAAACTCTGTACCAGAATAGAACCATATTCCGGTTTGATAAACTGAGGAAAGAAAGACATGTAAAACACCGCAATTTTGGGATTCAGCATACTGGTAAACAATCCCATACTGAACAGTTTCACGGGCTTATCATATTTAAGGGCACTGGCATTTTCAAAAACGGGTCTGCCGCCGGGTTTTACGGCCTGCCAGGCCAGGTACAGCAGATACATCACCCCGATAGTTTTGAGGATCGTATAGGCGTAAGGTATAGCCATCAGAATGGTCGTCAGACCAAAAGATACCAGCGTAATATGAAATAATAATCCACACGCCACTCCGCCCAACGAAATCATAGCTGCATTTCTTCCCTGTGTCACTGATCTGGAAACCAGATAAATCATATTCGGCCCTGGTGTCAATACCATGATAAGGGCGGCCAATGCGAAGAGTAATAATTGATGTGCCGGCAACTGCGATGGTTTGTGATGTTACTGATGCGCCTGATAAGCGGAGAACACAACGAAGGTAATATCTTCTGTTTTATCTTTTTTTCTCTTTTTGATTCTTTGGTTCCGTTTCTTCTTCGTTATGATCTCCACTTCAGGTCATCCCCTAATTAAACCGGCCACCTTAGTAACCCACTTTATTAATAAGCCTGGTTTCCTGATTCTACAGTTATGGAATGCGGCCATCTGCCAGCGGTCTTCTGTGTTTTTGATCCACAGGGTGGTGTTGATAGACTGACGGCTTTGTGGTGCTTTTTTCTGCCAGCGGAAACGGATGGCTCCGCGTGCGATCATGACCACCGTCCGGTCGTTCAGAAAACGCATCTGGTCTATCTCACCTTCCAGTTTGGCGCCTCTGAACATAAAATTGTTCATGAGTTGTTCGTGCGATTCGATATAAGCTGTTTTTCCTTTCAGGTGCGTTCCGTCAAAAGTAATATAGTCGCAATCCTCCGTGAGATGAACGGCGGAGCTTCTGAAATCCTGGGCTTCAAACGACCGGTAGATTTCTTCGGTGGCCTGTCTGATAGCTTTTATTTCCACTACTTTGTTCATAGTATACCTGTTTTTGGAATGATGTTACAAAACTAATAACCATCACAGGTCAGGAACAGGGCTTTTCAGTTGAATGCATATGTACCTCGGTAAAAACAGGATTTGGGTCGGTAAAAAAATTTTAAAATTTGGAAATTTCTAAATTTTTAGGGTTGGGCGCTAGTCCTGGCAGTTTCACCTTATAGCGGAACATACCATTAAAACTGTCTTCTTCCTTCAGCAATTCATGTCCGTTTTTACTGATCCAGAATGTCTGTGTGTATTTGCCACGTGGAGAAGTGCCTTCGGTATGCAGTTTCCAGCAGTCCACTTTTTTATTGTCGAGTGTGGTCAGCATTTCACTGCCGGCAACGGTGTAATTGACATAGGCCGGTGGTTCCAGGCCGGCGTCATAAAAGCGGATGGCAAATGTTTTGCCGGCGGCCAGTGGCAGCATTTCAAACGTTTCGATGTCCAGGTTCCAGTTGTAATTGGGACCGTTGAAATCAAGTGTGTACCCGGCAGCTGTATTGTTGGCCACTGTGTCCGCACCTTTGATGCCGTCGGCAGACCAGTTGTAGGCCTTCAGTTTAGGGCCGGTGGTTTCTGTATGATAGAGCGGGGAAAAGTCGGAGGCACTGTTTACGGAATACACGCTGCGGTAATGGTTGCTGTCGGCGCTGTACCAGGTTTGCCGGATCTCAAATACGGGATGGCCTCCACGGCGGGACTGGCTGATATCCCTGGTCCAGAGCGAGAAGGCCATGATTTTCGGCTGACTGGGAAACTGGTAATACACCAGGTACTGCCGCAGTCCAGGCCGCAACAGACGGGTATTCAACGGCTGATGACGCTGATCAATCGTATCGGTTTGGGCAAAGGCCGCCTGCAGAGACAACAGGAAAATAAATACAACGAATACATGGCGGAAGAAAGAGGTAATTGTCATTGCTGAATGATCTGTTTTGTTTCATAGCAAATGTTCATCTTCCGGAACAACAGATCAACTGTTTTCAATCATCTCCCCGGAATTTTAAATCAATGGCAGGTATCTCCCGGATGATCATCATCATTGAAAATGAACCGGTGATGGTTGAATAGCCAGTAATAATGGTTGAAAATACGCCGGTAAAAGCATGATGACATGGTACTTTTGACTGAACTGTTTTAAAACCTTTGTATTTTCAGCCATGCGAATTTTTAAAGAGATGTCTACTGCAGTACGGGTGCAATGGTTGATATGGCTGATGGTGCTACTATTGCTGTTTTTTACTTTGCTGCCGGAGGATAGCCTGGGGCAGTCAGCCACCTATGCTTTGCTGAATACTTCCTTCTACGCGATGGTGGTGTATGGTAATATCAGTTTTTTATATCCCCGCTTGTTCCTGAAAAACAGGAAAGTGCTGTATATCATTGCTGTCATTCCTTTTGTGGTGAGCCTGGGCATCACCAGAGGCTATCTGATGATGTGGCTGTACAACCTTTTTTTTAATCCTAAGCCCGAAGCCACTATCATGCTGAGTACCATGCAGATCCTCCGTAATGTGTCTGGTATGCTCACCATTTTTCTGCTGGGCTATGTGTTGAGAATAGCCATTGCTTATTTTATATTGAAGCGGGAAACGGAGGAGATACTGTTACAACATGCACAAACAGAACTGAACCTGTTGAAGTCGCAGGTACAGCCGCATTTTCTGTTTAATACGCTCAACAACATTTATTATGAAGCTTTCCGTGAAGCACCCCACACGGCTTTGTTGATAGAAAGGTTGTCGGAGATCATGCGTTATTTTGTAGATGAAAGCCCGAAAGACAAAGTCAAATTATCTACAGAAATAAATTTTCTTGAAAACTATATTGCCCTCGAAAAGATCAGAATCCGGCACGAAATTGGTCTGAATTTTATCAAAGATGCCAGTGATGACTGCCAGTTACCTCCTATGCTGCTGATGACTTTTGTAGAGAATATTTTTAAGCATGGGATTGATAAAACCAGTACCCGTAATAATATTGAGATATCACTGGTATGCCAACACGACCATCTTGTTTTCAGCACCTGCAATGAAATGCCCCGGCAGCCCGTTAGTAGCAGCGGGCGCGGATCGGGAATAGAAAATCTGCGTAAACGCCTGGTATTGTTGTATGGAGATAATTTTGAGCTGAAGACAGAGAAATCAAATAACCATTTTATAGCCTCCTTAACCGTCCCCTTATGAGTTTGAACTGCCTTATTGTAGATGATGAGCCCAACGCGGTTAAACTGCTGGAACTGCATATCCAGCAAACAACCAACTGGCAGCTCATAGGTAAATGTTACAACGCGCTGGAAGCACTGGAATGCCTGAAACAGCATAAAGCGGATGTGGTATTCCTGGATATCAATATGCCGCAGCTGAACGGCATGGAACTAGCGGGGCTGCTGCCCAGCAACGTGAAGATCGTATTTACAACAGCACATTCAGAATTTGCGGCGGCCAGCTATAACTATCAAACGCTGGATTATCTGTTGAAACCCATCACCCTTACCCGTTTCCTGGCAGCACGGCAGAAGATAGAAGCCAGCTTCCGCCATGGTATTACTTTGGATAAGATAGAAGAGCAACCTGAACAGGACTACTTTTTTGTGAAGTCAGGCAAAACCCTGCTGCGCATCCGTTTGTCCGAACTGCTATACTTTGAAGGAGAGAAGGAATATGTACGGGTGGTCACCATCCGTGAAGAAGTGTTGGTGTACAAACGTCTGAAAGAGATCGCCGAACAACTGGGAGCTCCCTTTATCCGCGTACATAATTCCTACATCGTGAATACCAGCCAGATAGAGAAGATACTGGACAATCATATCCATATTGCTGACAAACGGATTCCGCTGAGTGAGAAGTTTCGTCCTGATTTTATGGCTCTGATACAACAGCGTTTTCTATAACACCAGCTCCATCTGGATATTGCACCGTTCATAAGGTGTACTTCTGCCGGCCACTTTCTGAAATCCCAGTTTATGGTACAGATTGATGGCAGGTTTGAGGATGGTATTGCTTTCGAGATATATCCTGGAAGCCCCCAGTGAACGGGCTTTCTGAACACAGGCATCGCCCAGCAGCCAACCGATGTTTTTGCCCTGTACACGGGGAGAAACCGCCATCTTGGCCAGTTCGTAGTCATAGTCGGGGTCCTGCATACGGATCAGGGCACATACACCAACCGGCTCGTCGTTGTAAAGCGCTACCAGTATATGACCGCCTTTACGAAGGATATAACCTTCGGGGTCATCGAGTGCCTTGTAATCTGCAGGCTCCATTTTAAACCAGGTAGATATCCACTCTTCGTTGAGATCTCTGAAAGCCTTGCGGTATGCGGGTTTGTAAGGAACGATTTTTACCTGCCGGCTTTCCCGTTGTTTCCGTTGTTCCTGAACACGGCGCAGCAGCGATTTCTGTTCCAGCAGAAACTCCCATTCCTCAATGGCTTTCCACAAGTCATGCTGCGCCTGGGCCGACAGCTCTTCGATAGCATTGTTTACATCTGTGTACTGATCAGCGATCCGGGTATTCATGTCCATACCTTTGGTGGATAAACTGATCATAGTCCTGCGCCCGTCTGCTTTGTCTTTTTTCTCTTTTACCAGTCCTTTACCCGCCATTTCCCTGACGATTTTACTGACCGATACATGCGAATGCCCTATCTCCCTGGCAATTTCGGTGATGGTTTTTTGTTCGCCCCGGGAGAGCACATAAAATACGGGAAACCATTTAGGCTGCATGTTTACGGCATAGGTATCGTATATCTGGGCAGCGTCTTCGGTGATCTTGTCTGTCAGCAGCCGGAGCCTGCTGCCGATCGCCATTTTACCTACGGTATCAAAAAAATTCATGGTCATTAATTTTAGTAATCAATTCCGTAACTGGTTACGTAAATGTAAAAATGTTTCACAGGAATACAAAAAATATATTTTCAGGTGTTCAAAAACGGACATGGTAAGTTGTGGGGATTGGACACGATTGAGCATAGGGGCCTATCTCCGGGTTTTTACACAAATGCTTGTTAAAATTAGAAATGACCTTGAAAGCTGTTTTCTTTTTAGATATTTTTTGACATAAATCTATCCGGCATGATAAAAAATATATGGTTACTGGCAGGCTGTTTATTATCATTAGTTGCCCATGCGCAGCACCCGCAGGGAGTAAGTTTAGACAACTCCTATCTTCAGCAGCTGCAGAAAAATATCGTGTCCCGAAACGACAGTACAGACCTGTACGTTAATGACGGCACATCTAAAGACCTACTGTATTATGCCCTCGTGCCACAAGGCGTAGTTAAGGGTGTAATTGTATTGCTACCGGGTGCCTGGGAACAGGTAGAAACGGTGCTTAGTAGTAATAAAGCGCTGTGCCAGCAGGCATACAGCCGGCAGCTGGCAGTGATTGTTCCCTCAATCAACCGGCGCCTGGCACTCGACAAGGAAGTGTTGGACTTTCTGAATACGGTGCTGCTCGACTCCATAAAAAGATACCGGCTGCCTGCCGGTAAGTTTATACTGGGCGGGTTCTCTGTCGGTGGACTCTTTAGTTTACGGTATACCGAACTGGCTTACATGGATGTTACGCAAACGGCTATACGTCCGTTGGCTGTTTATAGTGTGGATGGCCCTATGGACCTGGCACACCTGTATGAGTCGGGCAGGCGGGGCACTGAAAAAAATCCGCCCTCACAGGAAGGTATTTATATCACCACGGAGTTTAAAAAAATCATGGGCGGAACACCTGCTGAAGCTCGGCAGCAATATGAATTTTATGCTGCTTATTCGAGGGAAAATGAGCAGGGTGGTAACATCCGTTATCTGACAAAAGTACCGGTACGCATCTACAACGATACAGATGTCAACTGGTGGATACAGAACAGGAGCGTAGACCTGTACGATATGAATGCACTCGACCAGTCCGCCGCCATCAACTGGTTGCGGCAGCATGGTAATACGCAGGCCGACTTTATCAATGCCTTTGGAAAAGGTTATCGCCCGGATGGTAGCCGGCATCCGCACTCCTGGTCTATTGTGGATGCTAAGGAGTGTGTAGACTGGATATGCAGTATCGTAGGGGGATAGTTGGTTTGGGGGAGAAATTTGTTTACTTTAGTGTTATCTGTCAGCACTAAACCTACATCAAATATCCCCTATATGAAGTACCTGTCACTTGCTGTTACACTTATCGGAAGTTTTCATTTTTCTCAGGCGCAGCTGACGCCTCATCAGTCAAAAGAGATTGAAGTGCATAAAGGCCGCGATCTTTCACAGGAAACAAACAAACCTGCGCCGGTTGTGAATAACAGCCCTGTTAATGCCAAAGCCCTGCAGTTTTTTATCCGTAAATGGAAAACCGGGGTGACCGATGCATTTTATGTAACCAACAATGCCGGTATTCAGACGATGGTCGTTAACGTTAATGCGCGTACAAAACCATTACTGATCAATGCAGATGGCACCTATTACTGGGAGGCCTACGGCGAACAGCGCCGGGGCCGCTGGAGCACCACCGGCAAATCCGATTACCCGATCATATTAAAGAATGCGATTGAAAACAAGGATTGGTATGTGGGTCGCCACGAAAAGGGCAAAAACGCCATCTACATCTGGGACCATAATGCTATCAGTTACACAGGTGTACCCATGTGATCACAAACAAGCCGGACCAGCAGTCCGGCTTGTTTTATGGCAGTAATGCCGGCAACAGATATTGTTCCATGATGGTGTTTACCTGCGGATGTGCATAAGGTTTGTTATAGGCTTCTGCTGTAACTACTATCACCAGTGGCACTTCTTTGAATACAAAAATGTAATTGCCGCCATTGCCTGAACAGTAGTAGGTTTCGTAATTTTTGTTGTGGATGTGAAAAGTTTTGTTCCAGAAGAGATATCCGTAGTATTCCTGATTTCTTTCCGGTATGCTGGCATACCGCGTGAATGTTTTCTGCACCCAGCTGGCAGGAAGAATGGATTGATGCTGCCAGCGGCCATTGTTTTGATATAGCTGGCCGAATTTGGCAAAATCGAGGGTATTCATCCGGATGCCGCCGGCGGTGCTGGCAACGCCCTGTGGGGTGTATTGCCACTGATAATGTGTAATGCCCAGCGGACGGAAAAGCCGACGGTCTGCATACTGTTCCAGTCCGCCGGGAATACGCTGATGCAGGATATCCCCGAGTACTACAACACCTGCAGTAAAATAATGCCATTCACCGGGCTTACGGGAACGGTTATACGGTAAGTCGAGTGTAAATTTCACCCAGTTGTCGGTAGGGTACATATTTTCTTCGTTGCCCGGTGAATCATTGTCGTTATCATCTCCATCCAATGGGCTGCTCATCGTCAAAAGTGCTTTCAGGGTAATCCGTTCTTTTTCCGGTGAATAATGAGCAAATGTCTTCAGGTCATAGAAATCATGCAGGGGCTGTTCTTCGCTTTTCAGATAACCATCCTTCAAGGCCATACCCATTATAGCAGCGGCAAAGGATTTACCAACGGAACGTACATCGTGCAGGGAATCCCGGCCTGAGCCATTGAAATATTCCTCTATCAGCAGTTGCCCGTTTTTGATCACGGCTATGCTCGTGATATTTTTAAAAACACCTTCATCGATATATCCCTTTAATAATTTGATTTTGTTATGGTCAAAGCTTTCATGGGAAAGGGGAAAGCCCTGATAGGGCGGAGGGGTGTGTAGCGTGATTGTCTGAAGGTTGATGTCAGGTCTTCTTTTTACTGTCAGCGGAAGTTCGCCGGCAGCGATGAGTACTCCTGTTTTGATGACCTCATTTTTATCCCGGATATAAGGTCGGATCTCCATACGCAGCTGATGCGGACCTTCTGTGAGTGCGTTGTCGCCGCCATTGGCCAGAAAACGCATCCAGAAGTACTGGCTCCAGAGCATGGAAGGAGTGGTATTATCTATCAGCGGTTTGCTGATGATGGTTTCAGTCTTTTTGGCTTCGGCGGATGGAGCGCCAGGATGCAGGTTGCTTTGATACACCTGTCTGTTATCTAAATAAAGTGTGAACTGGTAATTGCCACGCTGTAGTAATTCTTCAGTGCCAGCCTCCGGCTCCAGCTGGTGCAGGTAGCGGACAAGCGGACTATCTGCATAGGCAGTGAAGAACAGGTTACTTTTATGGGTCAGATGATAGGTGCTAAGAAAGGCTGTCGTTTTCAGACTGGATGGAGAAATGTTTTCTGAAGTGAAAACGATCCGGCCAGCATAGAGGAAAGGTGTATTACCGGTCTGGGCATGAACCCGTACATACTGGCATAACAGCAAACAGATAATCGTTAGCAAGAGCCGCATATAATCTGATTTTAGGTGAGTTGTAGCTTCATCTATCATAGCCCAGGACTTTAGTCCTGGGAGAGCTAACGAAAATACAATCTGTTGCCCAGTCCGGTAACAATTTTACTTACATGGAAGCTTTGTCAATAGGTGTTCCGGCGAGGTATAGTCTGAAAGGTTCCCAGTACATTTTTTTCCAGCCGGCGTCGAGGTCATCGTAGGCATTGTCCGGCACATTGGCATGAATGGCATGCAGCATGACATCGGAGCCTATTGACTCAAGGTGGATGATAAAGGTAGAATCTATATCACCGGCATCCCAGCTCTGTGCTCTCCACGACTGTACGATCAGCCGATCCGGGATCAGTTGCAGGTTTTTCCCCGTGATATAACCACTATGGGCGGAATAGCTGCTGCCCTCAGTGGGATTGATTTCGGCAGGAGCACCAGTAGCGATGCTGTGTTTTTTTCCGTCCGTGTAAATGTCATAGAGTTCCTTAGGTGTAGTATTCTTAAATAATACATCCTGAATGATTGTTTTAGACATAATAATTGGTTTTAGCTATATAATTAAATCCCCAGGACTAAAGTCCTGGGCTATAATAGATGGAGTGAAGACGGTGGTTTAGTCACATTTTTATTTCCAATTTTATCATGATTTAGATCCCAGGACTAAATTCCTGGGCTACGATAGATGGAGTGAAGACGGTGCTTTAGTTATTTTTTTCATCTCCAATTTTATCATGGTTTTTATTCCCTTTATCTTATCACAGTTCTCATTCTTTTAGTAAAGCTCCGTGCTTCATTCATCCAATTTAGCCCAGGGCTTTAGCCCTGGGAGACTTGATAAATATCAGCGCCATCAAGCTTCCCAGCCAGCCTAGTAGTCCGGAGGTGCCCATTACTCTTGTGTAGGTTTGAATAAAGTGCTGATGATAGATATGGATGATGGTAGCTTTGTTGTCGGGAGGAATATTTTCAGGGACGGTGGCATTGCCGAGGTTGGCTGTTTGCGCTATGATGGCTTGTTTTTGTGAGGTGTTGAGTGGTAGCTGGAAGAGTGAGTGTTGTACGCTGTCAGAGAAATACAGGACGGCCAGTGCTCCGAAGACGGCTATGGCAAATACGCCGGCGATTCTGGTGATGGCGTTGTTGACGCCGGAGGCGGTGCCTGAGAGGTGGTTGCTTACCGAGCCCATAACGGTGGCGGTTAATGGGGCTACTGTCAGTGACATGCCCAGACCCAGTACTACGATGCCGGGGAAAAAGGTGGTCCAGAAACTGGCCGGACCGCTGGTCTGGCCTACGGATGCCAGCAGTAGCATTCCGGTGCCGGCGGTAAAGGGGCCGGTGATGAGGAACCATCGCGGACCGTATTTATCTGCCAGGCTTCCGGCGAGGCGGGCCAGGAATACCATGAGGATGGTAAAGGGTAGAAATGAAAGTCCTGATTCCAGTTGCGTATAGCCTTGTACCTGTACCATGTTGAGTGAGAGGAAGAGCATGGCGGCGCTTAGTCCGGCATATAGAAAGAAGGTCAGCAGGTTGGTGCCACTGAAAATTTTGTTGTTGAACAGGTAGAGGGGCAGCATGGGGCAGGGGCTGCGGCGTTCTACCATGACGAAGGCTATGAGCAGTAGCAGGCCGCCGGCGATGCTGCCATATACGGGCAGGCTGCTGAATCCGGATAGCGGCATCCGTAGGAAGCCGAAGGTGAGCAGGGCCAGCCCGAGTACGATCAGTACGGCGCCGGCGAAGTCCTGTTTACCCGGACCGCCCTGTTCCTGTTGTTCAGCCACTTTCCATGCCAGCAGTAGCAGGGTGATAACGCCAATGGGTATATTGATAAAGAAGATGTAGCGCCACAGGCCGGCGTCGGCGAGGGCGCCGCCGAGGATGGGGCCGCCGATGGTTACCAGGGTAGTGGCGGATGACCAGGTACCGATGGCTTTTCCTCTTTCTGCTTCATCGATGGAAGAGGAGATGAGGGACAGGCTGCCGGGTATCATCAGGGCGCCGCCGATGCCTTGTAGCATTCTGAAGATAATTAGCCAGGTAACAGTGCCGGCCAGGCCGCAGGCGGCGGAGCCGACGATAAAGATGAAGATGCCTGTCATAAAAATTCTGCGGCGGCCCAGCCTGTCGCCCAGTGTGCCACCCAGTAATATCAGGGAGGCCAGCATCAGCATATAGGCGTTTAATACCCAGAAGAGGTCGGCTCCGGTGGCATGCAGGCTGCGCTGCAGGGCAGGCAGTGCCACATTAAGCGCGGTGCCATCTATAAAAGCCATGGCAGAAGCCAGGATAGAGGATATTACTACCCATCTGCCAGCAGCGCTCTGAAGTGATACGGTTGCCATAATTGCCCTGGTTTTGCATTGCATAACGCGGAGACCCTTTAAAATGTTTGGGAAGAGGCCCCTTAACGCTTTTTTAACAGATCCAAAATTAGGGGGATTCTTTTCGAGCTGCGTCACTATATTGTAGCATCATTTAAGCAGCCATTTTATGAGATACTCTAAAATCTATCACCGTTTCTATGCAGGCATCATCACCTGTTTGCTGATGGGCGCCCTGCCGGCATCAGCGCAGCTGCTGCCCGATCAGAATCCGCGTTACCGCGAAAGCATGAACGAATACCTGGTCAAAGAAGACTCCCTGACTATGCAGGAAGGTGTGACCGTTCAAAAAACCTACAAAGCTTACCAGTACTTTGAAGCCAGACAGGAGAGACGGGAACAACGCAGACAGGACCGCCGCGAACGCCAACGCCTGTACGCAGCTTCTTCCTGGGGATGGGGTTATCCTTCTTATTCCTACGGTTACGGCTATCCTTCCTATTCCTACGGTTACGGCTATCCCGGATATCGACACCATCGTTACAACTACGGCTGTTCATCTTCCTTTCAATGGAATGACCTGGCTACGGTAACGGCCCTCGCTATGGGAACTTATATGCTTTTCAGATAAAATATCATCTATATAAAATCAGAACAATGTCTAAAATCAATGCATTAGCATTTTCAGGGATACTTATGTCCGCTATTTTCATGCAGGGATGTGCTCCCCGCAAAGTTACCAGGGTAGATGAAAAGCAACAGATAGATATCAGCGGCCGCTGGAATAATACCGATTCACGCCTCACTGCTGAAGAAATGATCAACAGCGCATTGAGTGAAAACTGGCTCCCGGAATTTGCTCAGGAACATGCCGGCAAAAAGCCCGTTGTAATCGTGGGCATGGTGGCCAACAAAAGCCATGAACACATCGATGCCGAAACCTTTATCAAGGATATGGAAAGATCTTTTGTGACCACCCAGAAAGTAAGGCTGGTACAAGGTGGCGCTAAAAGAGAAGAGCTGCGCGGAGAACGGGCCGATCAGCAAAAAAATGCTTCCGTGTCTACCATGAAAAAATGGGGACTGGAAGTAGGAGCAGACTATATACTCCAGGGAAGCATCAACTCCATCGTCGACTCACATAAAAAACAAATGGTGGTATACTATCAGGTAGATCTGGAACTGACCGACCTGCAAAGCAACGAAGTAAAATGGATCGGAAATAAAAAGATTGCGAAATACGTTAAGAATTAATGCCTACTTCTAGTTACCACTACGTGTAACCGTGCGCCGGTTTTTCTGTGTGCCGGCGCACATTTTTTACTCTAACAACGAGCCATGTGTAATTCTGTTTGTCGATGGAGGTGGTGGCTGCCGCTATCATTGATTATGCCTTCTTTTTTTTCATGCCATACTTACAACAAAGCCATCAGCCCTTACTATGAAGCTGTCTCCCATGGCCGGTTTGATGAAGCAGCCAGTAAATTGGATAAGACAAAGTTTTTCAGATACGGCCGCAACAAGCTGCTGTTTAATATGGAGAAGGGAAAAACGGCTTTCCTGCAGGGACGTTATGAGGAAAGCAACCTGTATTTTAATGCAGCCGATTCCATACTCGTGAGCGGAGGCCGGAACAAAGCCCTGGACCAGGCCCTCGGACTGATCACCAATCCTGCCATGCAGGTATACCAGGGAGAAGATTTTGAAAGACTGCTCATTCATTATTATAAATCCATCAACTACCTGCAACTGAATAAAACAGAAGACGCTACGGTAGAAGCACGCCGCATCACACTGGGCACCTATGCCCTCAACGACCGGAAAAAAAATAACGAAAACAAATACAGCAAAGACGCTTTTTCTCTGATTGTACAGGGCATCATCTACGAAAGCGGCGGAGATGTGAACAATGCTTTTATTTCCTACCGCAATGCGGCAGACATCTTCCTGAAAAAAGAAGATAAAAGTTACTACGGCGTAGCCATGCCGGCACAACTGCAGCAAGACCTGCTGCGCACCGCCTACCAGCTGGGCTTTAACGAGGAAGTGCAATACTATGAAAAACAGTTTGGGCTTACCTACCAGCCTGCAGCCGACACTGACGGCGGCGAAGTGCTGGTGTTCTGGGAGAACGGGCTGGCACCTGTAAAAGAAGAGACCAATTTTTTCTTTACGCTGACGGAAAGAGGACCAGGTAATTTTGTTTTTACGGACCCCAAAAACACCATTTTTATTCCCTTTGATTTTGCTCTTTTTTCGCGTGATTCCTGCCACCGCCTGAGACGCAACTTTGAAGCCTTCCGGGTGGCCTTCCCCAGTTATGTGGAACAGCCCTTGTACTACACAGCGGCCAGTATACAAAGAGATAGTACCTTCTCTTCTTCACTCGAAAAAGTGGAAGATGTGAACCAGCTGGCCTTTCGCACGCTACAGGAGCGCTTTTTAAAGGAGATGGGCCTGGCCCTGACAAGACTGGCCATCAAAAAGCTGGCTGAATACCAGATCAAAAAAGAAGATCAGGTACTGGGAGAAGCGTTTAATCTGTTAAGTATACTCACAGAAAAAGCAGATACACGCAACTGGCAAAGTCTTCCGCATTCTATCTACTACTCCCGTATCCCCCTGAAAAAAGGGGATAACAGGATCACCCTCACACTCAAAGGAAAAGGGAATCCTCAGACGGTAGTGTTTAATGTGGTAGGGAATGGAAGGTTACAGACTTTACATTACGCATCGTTACAGAAATCATGAAAGTTTGCCTAAATTAGCAAGCAGATTTAATGTTGAATTTTCATGAATGTAACCCAGATATATGACCGTAAGGCGTGGAACGAACTTCCTCATACGGCCGCAGAAGCCATCCTTCAACAACTGATAAAAACGCAGTTTCCGGAGTTTACCATCAAACATTTTGAGCAGTTCGATAAATTTAATCAGCGTACTTACACAGCTGTATTGGATTACCAGGGAACGGAGTTCGTTTTTGTACCGGGTGACACCGTGCTGCTGGGGCTGGACCAATGGAACATGCCGGAAGAGAACAAGGTGAATATGGTGGACATGTTTGAAAATAATGAAGAGGGGATGGACAACTATATCAGGGAACGTTTATCTCCGGTACGTACTGTGACCATTCCTCCCATGATCGTAGAACGTCAGGTAAGAGAGACAGGTTATTTCCCGGTGGACATCGATGATGAGCACCTGGTATCGGATGATTATTTCCATAAAACCATGAAGGACCTGAAAGCTTCTCCCAGAGAGCAACATACCTGGATCGTCAACGACAGTTTCCGGCTGGAAAAGAATGGGACAGACATCCGCGCATTCCTGTATGAGTCTGCCTCTTATGATGAGCTGACAGCACAAATCGCAGATAGCGGTTTCCGGCTGCCTACCGAAGATGAATGGGAATACCTTTGTGGTGGCGGATCGCGGACGCTATACCCCTGGGGCGATGGTATCGATTACAATAAAAAATACCATCACTTTGTGGCTGAAGGCGATGATGGACAGGGCTTTTACCTCGATACGCCCAATCACTTCGGTATCGTTATTGCCAATGATCCCTATCATTACGAAGTGATGATGGACAGCGAATGGTTCCTCAAAAGCGGCGATGGTGGCTGCAACCTGTGTGGCGGCGGAGGCTGGGACATGGGATATCTGAGCATTGGTACCTACTTCAGAGACCCTTATATCTTTGATGAAGAGATGGATTATAAAGAAGAGATCACCGGAGATTATACTTTTGTGAGAAGAATTAAAAGAATAAAGTAAACTGAGTTGTCTATTGGGTATTGGTTTATTATATTTGATTTTTAATTACTTATACTTTATTTTTTGTTAGTATAACCAATTTTCCCGTTTGCGTAATTTAATTTCCGCTTTTGATTAGTTGATTTGTTCAGATGTGTTGATTTTCGTTTCACACATTTAAATTTATGCGCAAATCATTACTGTCGGGGTTGCCTTTTGTTTTGCTCCCTTTTATCGCGGCCGCACAGCGGACCGGGGATTCAACCAGAATTCATTACCTGAAGGATGTCAGGGTAAGAGGTATCCGTAGTGTTCGTGGTACTGGTCATTTGCCGGAAGAGCACGACGGGATTATTTATGCAGGCAAGAAGAATGAAGTAATTATTGTCGACAGTCTTGATGCCAATAAAGCGATCAACAATACCCGCCAGATATTGGGCCGTATTCCCGGCCTGAATATCACGGAAACGGAAACCGGTGGTTTTACAGCTAATGGTATCGCTACCCGCGGACTCAATCCAACCCAAAGCATTGAGATGAATACCCGGCAGAACGGGTATAATATTTCGGCGGATATTTATGGATATAATGAGGCTTATTATTTACCGCCGATGGAAGCAGTAAGCCGTATCGAAATGGTAAGAGGAGCTGCCTCTCTTCAGTTTGGATCACAGTTTGGCGGGTTAGTGAACTATGTATTGAATACAGCCCCTAAGGATAAACCATTTGAATTTTATACCTCTCAGACCGGCGGTAGTTTTGGTTTGTTTAATTCCTTTAACTCCTTCGCCGGTACTTTGAAGAAGTGGAGTTATTACAGTTTTATACAGTACCGTACTTTGCAGGGATACAGACCCAATAGTCAACAACAGCAGGCTACTGCTTTTGCCAGAGTACAATATAATGCATCGGATAAACTCTCCGTTGGATTGGAATATTCGCTGTTGCGCAACCGGATCAAAATGCCGGGAGGCCTCAATGACAGCATGTTCCAGGCAGATCCCAAGTCATCCTTTCGTGCACGCAACTGGCTTAAAAGCCCGTGGAATGTAGTCACTGCAGACCTTAACTATACCATTTCTCCGGCTACTACACTGAATGTAAAGTCAACTTACCTGTTCAGCAGCAGGGCGCTGGTATGGCGCAATGAAGAAGGGGGCCCGGGAGAGCTGGACACGATAGATCCTGCTACCGGCCAATATGTGCCCCGTGAAGTACAGGATGAGGTAATGCACAATACAACTACGGAAGTCAGGCTGATGCACCAATACAAACTGGGCAAGACCAGCAATACCCTGGCTGGTGGCTTGCGCTACAGCTATGCCTGGTTTAAACGGCAGGGAGGTGGCCCCGGGACTACCGGCAGCGATTTTGATTTGAGCATCAGCGGCCCTTATGAATATGCCCTGGATTTTACAACCACTAACATAGCGCCGTTTGTGGAAAATATTTTCAGGTTGGGTAAACGTTTTTCCATTACTCCGGGCATTCGGCTCGAATACCTGTACAATACCGCGAAAGGCTATATCACAGACAGCGTGAAGGTCTTCACAGATGATAACAAATCAAGGGTTTTCCCGCTGCTAGGTATCGGGGCAGAATATAAAACAGGTCAATACACCAACGTGTACGCCAATTTCAGTCAGGCTTACCGGCCGGTTGATTACGCTCAGCTAACACCCATCGGTATCACCTCCAAAATAGATCCTCATATGAAGGATGCTTCAGGATTCAATGCAGATCTGGGCTATCGTGGTACGGTAAAAAATTTCCTGAACTTTGACCTTGGAGTATTCTACCTGGCTTACAACAACAGAATCGGTACAATACTACAGACAAATGCACAGGGAGAACCTTATACGCTCCGGACCAATGTAGCTAACAGTGTACATAAAGGCGTGGAAAGTTATGTTGAGTTAAACATACTGAAATGGTTGTATCCTCTTTCCAAAAGAGGTATCAGCATATTTGATGCTTTTGGTTATACAGATGCCAGATATACTTCCGGTGAATTTAAAAATAACCGGGTAGAGGCTGCGGTCAAATACATCAACAGGGTAGGGCTTAGTTACATGGATCCTCATTTTTCAGTCACCTTCCAGCTAAATCATGTAGGTGATGCTTATGGAGATGCCACCAATGCTAAGTTCAGCGAAGATCCTGTAGCCGGTTATATCCCTGCCTATACTGTAATGGATGTCAGTGCTACCTACAGGTGGAACCGGTTTGTGCTGAAAGGTGGTATTAACAACCTGGGCAACAAAGCTTATTTTACCCGCAGGACAGATGAATATCCCGGGCCGGGAATTATCCCTTCTGATGGAAGAAGTTTTTATGCAGGAATAGCAGCGAAATTTTAGAAAGGAAGATTAATTTAGGGTTGGGTTTTCTCCCAATCCTAAATTAATGACAAAACAGGTTTGTACCACATTTCAGGGAGTCTTGGTTTCGAAGCAGATTTTACCCTGTAACTTTTGGTGAATACCTGAAAAAGAACGCTGATCTTTCAAGCCCTTATGCCAACAGGATTTATGAGAACAGTTATATTATCCCTCGAAGACCCATTAACCACCTTGCCGGGACTCCCCGTAAACTACTCGCGCTTTATGCTACATTGTCCCGTTTAAATCATATCATATTTGATCTGGCCGGGTTAGACCCTATGGGAGGGAAAGAAGTATTCGGTATTGTGAAAGAGCATGTAAAAAAGGGAGGCGCCGCTATTTTGCTGGATCATGTGGATGAATTCAGACAGGAGTGTGATCAGTATGTGGAAATAGCCCCGATTATCTAAGCAGCAGCCCTATTTTCATCGGTATATACGCATTGTCCTGTTGCGCTTGTACCAGTGAAGTAAGTATATCTAAAGAAATACCCTGTCTTTCTGCAACACGCAGCAATGCAATACAGGTGGCTACTGTTTCGGGTTCTATGGGAGTGATAGTGCCTTCCAGCTTGCGCCACCGGGCCGTATCTTTACTTAACAGGCGGGGGCGTGTATACATGCGGGTGAGTAATGATTTCCATACTTTCGGTAGTTGTGTTACCTCCTGATCTATGGTATCTGTGATGGCATCTGCGTATAGCCGGAAGGGTATTTGCAGGCGTCCTACGGGTTCCTGCCAGGCGGAGGTGTCAACAGTTGCTCCTGTAAATGTTCCGTTCAACAGCTGGTAGAACTGTATGTCCGGTGTGGCTTCTGTTGTAATAGACAAATCAGGACAACCTTGATAGGAGCAGATACCGGCGATCAGTCCGTATGGATCACTGATCTGTGTAAAGCGGGTGGCTGCCAGTGCAAACAGTGACCGGGCGTTGGACTGGTCGAGCAGCATTTCATAGGCTGCGGCCTTCATATAACAGCAGGCGATTGTATGTATATCCTCTGCATTCCCGGTATCAAGATAAGCAGCGTAACTGCTGTATGCATGAGCGAGTGTTTGTAATGCATCGCTGTCGAGACTCAGTAACAATGAAAAATCTGACATTGTCCGATTACTTTAGGGTGTAAAAATATATATTATTTCATCAGACTTGTCGCTTTGTTGATTGGTATCTGAATAAATTAAGATAATAAATATGTGTGTCAGAGGGGTGATTTCCGCCTGTACCGATAATATTTCCTTCTACGTAATCAGATACGGGAGAGGTTGCAATACAAGAAAAAAATACTTAGCTTTAGCGCAACCGGTTTAATGACCGGTTAGGAAATAGCAGCATTACAGATTGTCCAATACAGCATTATATAACGAACCTCACCTGATATTACAGGCATCGAAAGGGAGCCGGGAGGCCTTTACAGAGTTGTATTCCCATCACCTGGATGCCGTGACGCAGTATGTCCATCTTTTTACCAGATCTCAGGATGAAGCAGATGAAATTATTCAGGAAGTTTTTGTCCGTATTTGGGAACAGCGTGAAAAGCTGGCCGACATTACTGCTTTCAGGCCTTATATTGCGCGGTCGGCCAGGAACCGGCTGCTGGATCATCTCCGTCATCAGCAGGTACGCAAGGCTGCTTTTGTAGATCTGTTGCAACGCGAAGCCACCCCTGATACTCCTGAAGATATCTGGAACTACCGGGCCATTTATGAAAAGGTACAACGGCAGATAGCAGCTCTGCCTGCTCAGTGCCAGCATGTTTTCCGCCTGAGTGTGGAGCGTGGACTGAGTCTCGATGAAATTGCTGCAGAGCTGAATATCTCCAAGTCAGGTGTTAAAAATCAGCTTTATAAAGCCCAGAAGCTGATCCGTGAGTGTTTTGAGGAAAAAGACACCCTGGCATTTTTTCTGTTTATACTCTCTCTCCCGTCGTTTTACAATATTTAAAAAAAAATTTTTCTTCCGACGTGTCCTTTTGAATTCCTGAAACGTCCTTATACCAGGAAACATATTCCAGGCTATGACGAAGGAACAACTACACTCATTTTTAAAAGACTATTCAGCGGGTAAGTATTCGCAGCAGGATTATACTGCATTCCGCCAGTGGCTGGCTGCTGCCGGTCCGGAGGAACAGCTGGAGGTGCTGGATAAATACGGTGAGTTGTTGAATGGCATGCCTGATACTCCTTCCATGGACTTCCGGCGTATAGCCATGATCGAGAGAGCCCTGGATGAAGCCGGGCAGGAAAAGGAAGAGAAACCCACCCGGATTATTTCTTATCGCAGGTGGTGGGCTGCCGCGGCCATACTTGTATTATTGGGCGCTGGTACGGCTCTCATGATGAACCATCAGTCTAAACCTACGGTGGTGGCCAAACAGGCACCCATTCTCCCTGGCCGCGATGGGGCGGTGCTTACGCTGGGTGATGGCTCACAGATAGTGCTGGACAGCCTGGGTAACGGTATTGTAGCCACGCAGAGTGGTGCCAGTATTGTCCTGAACAGTGGCCGGCTCGGCTACGATCAGACAGCCAATGCCAAAGAAGGTCCGCAATACAATACCCTGTCCACGCCCGTTGGACGGCAGTTTAAGGTAACCCTGCCCGATGGAACCACTGTATGGCTTAACGCCCAAAGTTCAGTGAAGTTCCCGACCTATTTCACCGGAGATGATCGTACAGTGGAAGTGAGCGGTGAAGTATATATGGATGTGGCACAGGATGCGAAACATCCGTTTAAAGTAAATATCCTGCGTGCCGATAAAAGTATAGGAACAGTGGAAGTGCTGGGCACCCATTTTAATATCAACGCCTACCCCGATGAAAGCGCCTGTAAGGTTACACTTGTACAGGGAGCCGTCATGGTATCTGCCGGAGCGGCAGCCGGGAAAACACTGCTGAAGCCCGACCAGCAGGCAGCTATTTCCGAAAATCAACACATCAGTGTACAATATGCCAATACAGAGAGTGTAACGGCCTGGAAAAACGGATATTTCGATTTTGAAAATAATGACCTTACCATGCTGGCACGCCAACTGACCAGATGGTACGGTGTTGATACCAAAGTAATGGAGAATGCACCTGATACTGAGTTTGGTGGTAAAATAAGCCGCAACCTGGTATTACAGGAAATGATCAAAGTATTGAACCAGGCAGGTGTACATTGCCGTCTGGAAAATGATAAAAAACTAGTGTTTATTCCTTAACCTGACAATGAGAATTAATTATTTAAGGCAGGAAGCTGCCGTCAACCAAAAATGAGGGTACTGTTACCACACTATGCTATAGGAAAATAGTGGCACTTCTCTTTTTGTAAAAATTTAAAAACGGAAATAACAACAAAGGGCTGTCAACAAAAACCGGAGGTGTCATCACCACCCCCGGAAGGCGTTTGAATGATCCTGATCGAATGAAACCATTTTTTTAAACAACCAGTTAAAACCATCAAACTAATGCAATTTATGCAAAAAAATGCTAATTGTAGTTGGTATGCTATGCCCGGAAATGTAGTATCGGTCAGCCTCCACCATAGGGCCGAAACGGTATTGGAAAATCGGCAGAATCCGGTGAAGGGTATAGCTACCGGGCTAAAAAAACTGCTGATTACTATGAAACTGACAGCATTGTTAATCCTTGTGACCATTATGCAAGTGGCTGCAGGGGCCAGGGCACAGAGTATTACATTCAGTGCCCAGAAGGTCAGCCTGCAAAAGGTATTTACTGCCATTGAAAAGCAGACAGGATACCTGGTATTTTATAAAAAAGAAGTGCTGCAGCGTGCCCACGATATCTCCGTGAACGCTAAAGAGGTGCCCTTGAATGAATTTATGGACCAGGTGTTGAAAGATCAGCCCATAGAATATGAGCTGCTGTCTAAAACAATCATCCTGACCGTAAAGGATGCATCTGCCACCAAAACCGCTACGGAAGCTGAACCACAGCAACAAACACAACGTACCGGTAAAATAACCGATAAAAAGGGTAATCCCCTGATCGGTGTTTCCGTACAGATCAAAGGACAAAGCCGCGGTGTTATCACCGACCAGGATGGCCGCTTTTCCATCACTGCAAATAATAACGATGTCCTGGTATTTAACTTTCTTGGTTTTAAACCACATGAAGTTCAGGTAAATGACAAGACTGTTTTCAACATTACCATGGAAGAAAACATTGCAGGGCTGGGAGAGGTGATTGTAACAGGTTACCAGAACGTAAACAAAAAACTGTTTACTGGTTCTGCTACCAACATCAGCGGTGTAGAGGTGAAACAGGATGGTGTCATCGATGTAAGCCGTATGCTGGAAGGTAGAGTAGCTGGTGTTTCTGTGCAGAACGTTTCCGGTACCTTCGGTGCGGCCCCTAAAATCCGCGTAAGAGGTGCTACTTCCATCTCCGGTGAAAACAAACCACTGTGGGTAATCGATAACGTGGTACTGGAAGATATCGTGAACATCAGCAACGACCAGCTCTCCAGCGGAGACGCGCTAACGCTGATCGGCTCTTCTGTAGCAGGTATCAACGCAGACGATATCGAAACATTTACCATCCTGAAAGATGCTGCTGCTACCGCCCAGTATGGTGCCCGTGCGATGAACGGTGTGGTGGTGATCACCACCAAGAAAGGCCGTGTCGGTTCTACCCAGGTGAATTACAACGGTAACTTCTCCACCTTCCTCAAACCGGATTACAGCACTTTCAACATTATGAATTCTGCCGACCAGATGTCTGTGTATGCAGAGATGTACCGTAAAGGTGGACTGAGCTCTTCCATCGCCAACGAAAATAACGGTGGTGTATACTCGAAAATGTACCAGAAACTGAAAGAGTATAATCCGGCTACCGGCACATTTGGCCTGCAGAATACTCCCGAAGCCAGAGAAGCTTTCCTGCAGCGTTATGCAAAAGCCAATACAGACTGGTTTAGCATACTCTTCAGAAACTCTTTTGTACAGGAACATTCCCTGAGCATTTCTTCCGGTACAGATAAATCACAACATTACTTCTCCCTCGGTTATTATAATGATAATGGTTGGTCTGTTGCCGATCGTGTAAGCCGTTATACCGCTAACCTCCGCGGTACCTACAATCTCACCAACCGCCTTACTGCGAATGTGATTGTAAACGGATCTATCAGACAACAACGGGCTCCCGGTACTCAGGGAAGATCCAGCAACGTAGTGGAAGGGGTATATACCAGGGATTTTGATATCAACCCCTACAGCTATGCGCTGAATACCAGCCGTGCCATGACAGCCTACGACGAAAGTGGCAACCTGGAATTCTTCAACCGCAACTACGCACCATTTAACATCATCAACGAGTTAAAAAATAACTACATTAACCTGGACATGCTGGATACTAAGATTCAGGGTGAACTGGGTTATAAGATCTCCAATGACTTCAGTTTCCGGACCATTGGTGCTATCCGCTTCGTAAAAACCACCCGCGAAAATATCATCAGCGAAAACTCCAACATGGCCCTGGCATACCGGTATGCTCCCAATTCCACCCTGGCTGCTGCAAATCCGTTCCTCTACCTGGATCCAGATCATCCTGAATTAACGGTGAAACAAATCGCATTGCCGCAAGGTGGTTTCTACAATAAAAATGATGATAAGCTCACTAACTACTATGTGCGTAATCAGCTGGAGTGGAAACATGATTTCAGCAAAAAACACCTGGTAAGCGCTTTCCTCGGACAGGAAATCAAATACACTGACCGTCAGAACAGCTATGCTAATGGCTACGGTTACCAGTATGATAAAGGTGGTACACCATTTACTGACTACCGTATCATTAAAATGCTGCTCGAAGGTGGTTACAACTATTTCGGGATGAACCAGCAGTACGACAGATATGCTTCTTTCTTTGGTAATGCCAGCTATTCCTATGATGGTAAATATATCTTCAACGGAACGTTGAGATATGATGGTTCCAACAGAATGGGCGAATCCAGAAATGCGCGCTGGCTGCCTACCTGGACCCTGAGTGCCGCCTGGAACCTCGACCAGGAGGATTTCCTGAAGTATAGGGAAAATATCAGCTTCCTGAAGCTGAGGGCCTCTTACGGTCTGACCGCCAGTATCGGAAGCGCCACCAACTCCAGTGTGGTATTCCTGAACAGCTCTGCTATACGTCCGAGGTTATCAGAAGTGGAACCAAGAGTTGAACTGGACCACCTGGAAAACTCCGAACTCACCTGGGAAAAACAATACGAAGGTAACGTCGGTGTTGACGCAGGTTTCTGGGGTGATAAACTGGCCGTTACTGTTGATGCCTATAAACGCAATGG
The DNA here is from genome assembly GCF_018255755.1 of Chitinophaga sp. HK235. Taxonomy (NCBI): domain Bacteria; kingdom Pseudomonadati; phylum Bacteroidota; class Chitinophagia; order Chitinophagales; family Chitinophagaceae; genus Chitinophaga; species Chitinophaga sp. HK235. The sequence continues at coordinate 7,220,069 of NZ_CP073766.1, forward strand.
TTTTGACCTGATCAGTGGACTGCGTACTTCCGGCATTGGTGGGGAAGGTACCAAACAGGCCAACTACGCAGACATGAAATCCTATGGTGTGGAAATGACCGTTGGTGGAAAACTGATTAAAAGCAAGTCTTTCAACTGGTCTTCCAACCTGACCTTTGGCTTCAACAAAAACGAAATCACCAATCTGAAGAGCAAACCCCGTATTTATGATCTGATCGTACCAGAAGGTGGTGCGAGCGAAGGACATGCTGTACGTGGACTTTACTCAGTCAATTTCCAGGGCCTGAGCAAGGACGGAATACCTACCTACATCGACGAAAACGGTAAGTTGAACGGTGGGGTATATGTTCAGAGCAGCAACAAGGATTATCTGATATATGAAGGATCTGTAGATCCTATCGTTACAGGTGGCTGGAACAATACTTTCAACTACAAAAACTTTATGCTGAATTTCTTCATCTCCTATCAGGCTGGAAACAAGATCAGGTTAAACAATGCGTTTGCAGTGAAATACTCTGATGCCGATGCGATGCCGAAGGAATTCCTGGACAGATGGACATTACCGCTCGACGAGAAAGCTACCAATGTACCGGCTATCGCCGACTATCTCGTTCGTAGCTCCATTGGTTCAGTTTATCCCTATACCGTCTATAACTACACTTCCGGACGGGTAGCAGATGGAAGTTTTGTTCGCCTGAAACAGGTGTCACTGGCTTACAATCTGCCTGTAAGGATTGCAAGGCTGATACGTGCCAACAATATGTCTGTGAAACTGCAGGGTAACAATATCTGGCTGATATATGCAGACAAGGCGCTGAAAGGCCAGGATCCGGAGTTCTTTACTTCCGGCGGTGTGGCAATGCCTGTTCCTAAGCAATTCACATTTACCTTAAAAGTTGGATTTTAATTGTGATAATTATGAAAAAAACATATCTATATATAACGGCTGTTGCATTGCTGGGTACCACCGGCTGCAAAAAGTATCTGGAACAGGCACCCGATCAGCGGGCGGTCCTGAACACACCTGAGAAGGTGGCTGAGCTGCTGGTAACAGCTTATCCCAGTGCCAACTACTTCACTTTTGCTGAAGCAATGTCCGATAACGCCATGGATGTAAGTGTCACCGGCGTTGTTGACTCAAGAAATGCAGACGCGTATTTCTGGAGAGATATCACCTCTACTGCCCAGGATGGTCCTACCTACTACTGGAACGCCTGTTACTCCGCGATCGCATCCGCTAACCAGGCATTAGACATCTGCAACAAAGCCACTAATCCGCAGTCATACGCTGGTCAGAAAGGAGAAGCGTTGGTAGCAAGGGCTTACGCACACTTTATGTTGGTGACTCTTTTTTCAAAAGCCTATGATCCGGCTACTGCCGGCCAGGACCCAGGTATTCCATATGTGACAGAGCCTGAGAAAATAGTGTTGAAAAATTACGACCGCAAAACCGTGGCCTATGTATATGACATGATCGAGAAAGACCTGAAAGAAGGTATTCCTTTGCTGAATGACAAATACGCCATTCCTGCCTACCACTTTACCAGGAGAGCGGCACATGCTTTTGCATCCAGGTTTTACCTGTGGAAACGCAACTATGATAAAGTGATAGAAGAAGCCAACCTGGCATTCCCTACCAACGATTTTGCGACTAACGTAAGACCATGGCTGAACTATCAGGGTGCTTCTGTTACCGTCAATGACCTGCAGAATTTTTACACCAATGCCACCAATCCGGGCAATCTGTTGTTGGCCGAAACGGTATCTAACTATTGTGTTTATTATTACCGCTACCAGTATGCGATGTCTCAGCCAAGGGTTATACAACTCATCAGCCCCCTGGGCAACCGCTGGGATGCAATGAAGGTATATAGTACCAGCAGCACTTTTTACTTTGTGATGAAGTATCTCGCTTACTTCAAACGTTCCAGTATCAACGCCAACACTGGCGTATACTATACCATGGTGCCGTTGCTGACCACAGAGGAAACATTGCTCAACAGAGCTGAAGCATCTCTCAGCAAGGAAATGTATGACCAGGCGCTCAATGATATGAACACCCTGGTGAAAACGCGTGTCGCCAACTACAATACTACCCAGCACTTAATTACAGATGCCCGTGTGATGAGCTACTATGGCTCCAGAACAACCGATAAGAAAGAGGCTTACCGCCTGGCATTGCTGGATATCAAACGTGCCGAGTTTGTCAATGAAGGCATGAGGTGGCTCGACATCCTGCGTCTGAAAATGCCGGTAACACATACTACCTCCAAAGGAGAGGTGTTTGATCTGGCTGCGGATGATAAACGCAAACTGTTGCAATTACCGGAAGAAGTGACCCTGTCCGGTGTTCCTCTTAATCCTCGTTAATCTGCTGTAAGTATGAAAAAACATTTTTTCTTAATAATAGCTTTTGCGGCAGTGATGCTGTCCGCCTGTAAAAAGTCAGATGATCTGGACAAACCATTGGTGGGCCTTGGTGGCGATAAATGGGTGAAAACACCGTTGGATAACTGGCTGTTTGCCACGTTTACACAACCATACAACCTGGAAGTAAAATACAGGTTCGATGGCTCGGAACTGGACCCCACCAAAACCCTGGTTCCACCAGACAGTGCCAAAGTAAGACCATTGATGGAAACAGTGAATTCTGCCTGGATTCAGCCATATGTGATGGAGAAAAATGCCGATTTTATCAAAATGTATTCTCCCAAACAGTACATGCTGGTAGGTAGTGTGGAATATAATACCGGCGGAACCGTTAAGCTGGGTGAAGCAGAAGGGGGATACAGGGTTACACTGTATAATGTCAACAACTTCAACAAATCCAGCCGCGCTAATGTACAGCAGGTACTGAAAACCATTCATCACGAGTTTACACATATCCTGCACCAGACAGTGATTTATCCGAAGGATTTCCCGCTGTTGACAGGTGGTGGTTATACTGCCGACTGGAATAACCAGCCCCTGACAGATGCTTATACACTGGGCTTTATTAGCCAGTATGCCCGTGCCGCTCCTGAAGAGGATTTCGCGGAAATGGTTTCTATGATGCTCACGCTGGGCCGTGGTGGCTATGAAACCATCATGAAACAGACAGGTGTGAATGTGGGTATTCTCCGCAAGAAAGAAGCCATTGTAGTGGGTTATTTCAGACAAACATGGGGCATTGATTTTACCGGGCTGCAAACCAAGGTGCAGAAAGACTTTAATAGTTATTCCAATCCGCCGGTTTTCTCCCATATCGGTTTTGGCAAGGCCTTTACATCCATTGTTATTAATCCTGCGTTGGTAGGTGGACAGTCGGATAATTTCAACAATGCATGGGAAACTTCCAAAGCTGCTTTACTGAAGGTAGACGCTACTACACAGTTTACACTGGAAAGCATCAATGTGGTGTTTAATTCGGCTACTACCATGCAGCTGAAAGTTAACTACCGTTCTGCTGCAGGACCAGGTGCAGGAACACTGGCCACCGGTACATTTACCTATAGTGTAGTGGCCAACACGGCTGCGGAAACATACACCTTCGCACTCACCGGAGCAGATGCCACCGCTAATACAATCGCAGCTGCGGTGAAACCACTGACCGATTTCTTCAGCGGTGCACAGAAGACAAAATACTTCTATGGCCCCGATGCGAAAGTGGAATTCGGTGGTTTCGAGAAAGCTAATGATGCAACCTCATTCACATTCGGCACCTTAAATCTGTAATGAACATCATGAAAAAACTTACGCTATATACATTACTGGCCATCGCTGCTATATCCTGTAACAAGTCTTCCGATCCATTTATGGAAGACCCTGACGTAAGGCTCGCCAAACGCCTGGATGAGAATATGCAGCTCCTTACCAGCGCTCAGTACGGCTGGAAAGCAACGATCTATCCCATAGGAGGAAAAGGTTTCTTTTACTATTTTAAGTTTGGAAAAGATAATTCTGTGGAGATGATCAGTGACTTTAACAGTACTACGGCCATCACGCCCAAGACATCTACTTTCCGCCTGAAAGCCTTGCAATGGCCCACGCTGATATTCGATACCTACAATTATATACATCTGCCAAATGATCCGGCACCTGGTGTAAGCGGAGGTACCGCCGGTGCAGGCTTAAAATCCGATTTCCAGTTTACCATGGATAAAGTGACCGGTGATACCTTTTATGTGGTAGGTATGGACCGGGGAAATCCGATGATGATGGTGAGACTGACCAGCGCGGAACAACAGGATATCCTCAATGGTAAAATCGCCGAGCGCATGACTGACAACAACACTTATGTGGCCAGCACACCTGCTCCTTATATCAGTTTCAAGGACGGCAAAAAAATGGATGCGGCCATTAATGCCAGCACACGCAGGATCCGGTTTACTTACTTAGGGGAGAATAACAATGCCTTCAGTAAAACTAGGGCCTTTGCTTTCACGCCTAATGGTCTTATCCTGGATTCAGCATTTGTTTATAATGGCTTCGCCATCCGCGAACTGCTGTGGGATGCTGCCAATAAGGTATACTACGTGAAAAACGGTACCGACACCTACAACCTGCAGGCAGGAACAATGCCCGTAGTGCCGTTGAATCTGGTATTTGGTGCCGGAAAGGACTATACAGCTATTGAATATAGCGCTGCCACGCTGAAAGGTACGCTGAATAGCGACTTTGATCCGGTTTTTGCACAATGCCAGAACCAGTTTAATGCAACTGGCTATAACCTGAACTATGTACGTATGATGCAAAACCAGGACTTGACTTTTACGCTGAGGTTTAGTTACTCCAACGCTGTTAATGCTTTTCTGGCCAATGTAACTTATACACCTTCAAAGAACCCAGATGGTTCTATTAAGTTTGTATTTACTTCCCAGGATGGAAATGCTGGTGTCCGAGCGTCGGCCCTTGCAGAGACCAGAAATTACTTTGAAACAAATTCGTTTAACCTGGCTTGGATAGCTAATACTATTCCTGGGTCCAAACTAGTACTGGGTGGTTTGGTGAAAAGCACCAATGCAGCTCAGTTCTTCTATGGTACTGTAGGCAACTAACGCAGACTGTAGCATTAAATAAAAAGAGGCTGCTCCTGAAAAGGGGTAGCCTCTGGTTTTTGAGGAGGAGGTAAAAGATGTATTCAAATACTGTTTCACTAATCTCCGTATAATCGTTAACGTGAGCTACCGTTATCTGCGGTTTCAGAAATTGTAAATATACCTTCAACTTCTGCGGAGAATATTTCCTGTCTTCTGCAAAATGCATTGCTGCGGCCATTTTTCAGCGAACAAGCAGACTAGTAAGATATATTTGCTGATGATAATTTGATCGCGCAAAATATTAAAAGAGCTATATATTGATTTAAGAATTATAGATGAGAATTTTGTATCAGTAATGAAAAAAAATAATTTCTTTAAAGAAAGATTTGTATCATTGTCTTATAACCAAAATCTGAAATCTTTGTAGCCCGTTCTTCAAAGAAACAGTTACACATTTAATTGCGCGATCACTAACGTAGGTGTAAAGCTTACCCAGGCTTTTTTTAATCTCTCAATACCATTATTTTACCTAAATCAATTCCTCATGAAAAAGAGCATTAAATTCTTGCTCGCAGCAGCACTAATCAGTTTCATTTTTGTTTCCTGTAAAAAATCGGCTGACGCGCCGGCCCCTGTACCAGAACAAGACAATGCAAAGAAGGTATTGTCCTACATTCTCAACATGGGTTTCCCTGCTCATATGATTGTAGAAAATACAAATGAGTACATTGTTGAAGAAGATATCATCTTTCCTAAAAACATGAAGGTACCTGTTGGTTTCGACAGCAAGGTAAAACCGGAGCAGTTCTACACCGGCAGCCTTGTAGGCGCTACTAATGTTACCAATATCAGGCTTATGGTGGATACATCGATGACGGTGATGCTCCCTGAAATCAATTCTGCTATAAACCAGTGGAACACCGTTAGCGGTTGTACCATTCACTGGAGCATTGTTACATCAGGTGCCTATGATGTATTGATTACCAACTTCAACCTCGGCAACGGCGTTTGCGGCCAGGGCACTTTCCCATCCGGCGGCGTTGCCGGAAACCTGATCCGCATCAACAGGAATTTTATTGCAGCTAACAGCTTCGCACAACGTGCACGCACCATCTGCCATGAAATGGGCCATAACGTTTCATTCAGGCATACCAACTGGCAGGCTATCGGCGAACCTACCGCCACTCCGGTACCAGGAGTGCCAGGCACAGATGCCTCTTCTATCATGAACGGTGGCCAGTGCGGCAGCGGTGCCACGGTATTATCAACCAACGATAAAGCGGCGGCGGCAGCACTCTATCACTAATTAATTATACCCGTGCTGCTCTGCGCGGATTTATTTCACGCAGAGCAGCATAAGCAGCCAAGGCCCATACTTTTTATTAGTATTGTCCGACTAAGAAGTTGTTTTAAAAAGGAGTGGGTTATGTATCTGTACTGGCAGATAGTCTATGCAGTTGACAGTTTAGTACTTTAATCCTCCTTCATATTCCCCGTAGGCGCAGATCTGTACATCAGCCACAGTTTTATTTTTAACGCCAGCCATCCCAGGAAAGCATACACCAGCAGCAAAATGCCCAGGTGTTTGATGTATGGATAGGTAAGTGTTACAGCGCCTTTCTGTATCAGTAAGATCTTAAACGCCTGCAGGAAAGGTGTTAAAGGAATAATGCTGGCCAGGAACTGTACGAACACCGGCATGGCATTGAGCGGCCAGGTAAAGCCACTGACGATAAAAGCAGGGGAGGCGATGATCATTAACACCTGTGTGGCTTTTAACGCATCCGGGATCAGAATGCTGACAAACACGCCCATGAAGGAAGCGGAACCAACAAAAAAGGCGGTCAGCCATATGAAGTTGAGAATACCTTCCGGTAAGGGTACATGAAAAAGGATATGCATCAGGTAATACACGGAGACAATGAGAATGGAGAAAGTCCAGATAGGGATTACCTTGATCAGCATGATGGGAAAGGCCCAGCGGCGCATGTGTTGATATTCACTCATAAAAGACCCGCGCTGAAACTCGGTCGCAAAGCTGACAGCCATAGCCAGCAGGATCACCTGTTGCAGTACCACGGCCAGCATGGCGGGCCACATAAATATGAGGTAGTTGCTGGTAGTATTGAAAAGCGTAATGTAGTTGGTTTTAAAGGGCTCATATTGTGTAACGGCCCTGGGTGCCGGCATGCCCATTTTCTGCAGCGCTTTAATGGAAACACCGGCAGAAAAGGTACCAATGGTCAGCTGCAAGGCCTTGGAGGCAAAATTGGCCGTTAGTACATTCCCTGTGTTGACATATACATTGACTTCCGGATATTTTTTCTGAAGGATATCTGCCTCAAACCGGGACGGGATTCTTACTACGGCAGCGGCGTTGCGCCTGATAACTTCATCATTGATTTCAGCGGGATCCTGGAGGTATTTGAGTACCTTGATACTTCTGTTGTCTCCAAGCATTTCCACCAATTGATTGGATAATGGTGTGTTGTCTTTATCTATAACGATAACGGGCGTATTTTCCACTTTCCCGCTTTTGTATACAAAACCAAGCAGGGTGGCATATAAAACCGGCGCCAGAAAGAATACTGAACGCAATGTTGCATTGCCCAGGAACAGCTTGAACTCACGTTTCAGCAATCGGAAAAATTCTCTCATGTCTGATTATTTCAGAATAACATTCGCGTTTACCAGTATATCTTTTGTCTTATCCGTATCCTTTGGCCGCACTTTAATCTCGTAAACGGCCTCCTGCAGCTGATAGTCAGGATATGCGGTGGTGATATCCGCATAGCGGGTCAGTTGTTTGATGGACACAATGTTTCCATCCAGTTCTTCCTGGTTGTATACCACCTGCAGTTTTACATCCTGCCCTTTTTTATATTTTGCAATCTTGCTTTCCGGTACGGTAAAACGGAAGTAAGTGCTTCCGGGAATATATCCGTTAAACAGTGCAAAGCCGGCAGTAGCCAGTTCTCCCGGGTTGAGGCTGATGGTTTCTATGTCCATGTCATTGGTAGCGATGATGTATCGCTCTGAATAGGCAACATTGGCTTCCTGCAAAGCACCTTTCGCCTGGGATGCCTGTCCTGCGGCCATTTCCACCTTTTCGATACGGGTACCTTTTTTAACATCATCCAGCTCGGCCACTACTGCATCATATTGTGCTTTGGCACCCTGCAGCTTTGCATAAATCTCATCATAGGCCTGGGGCGACATCAGACTGTCGTTAAACATATTGGAAGCCCTGTTATACGATTTCTGTGCAAATTCATATTGTTCTTTGAGTCCTTTATACTTGGCCTGCAATTGTTTCAGCTGGTCGGCGGTAGCACCACGGCGTGCCATCTGTTCCTGCGCGGTGGCAGCGTTGACTGCTCCCTGGGCCTGTGCTATTTTGGCTGAAACTTCCGGTACATCCAGTAAAGCCAGGGTATCACCTTTCTTTACGGTCTGGCCCTCCGCTACATAAATTTTCAGTATTCTGCCAGTGACCTTCGGGGCAAAGGAGATGACATCCTTTTTTGCTTTTCCCTCGAAATTGTCTGCACCTCGTTTCCGGGGGGCACAGCTTGTGAGCGCCAGTAAACTGAATAAAAATATGCAGGTAGTTATTCTCATTGTATAGTCATTAATTTTAGTAATTGTTGTTTGGGTGTTAGCAAGGGGTAAAAGTTAATACAGCCTGCTGATATCCAGCTCCTGGGTAGACCGCATTAATTCTATAGCCGCTCTGCGCTGATTGAAAATAGCGTTCTGATAATCCAGTTCCGCCGCTTCAAGATCATTTTCTGCTTCTATCAGCTGGGTGGATTTACTCATGCCATACCTGAACTCCTTTTCTGCCTGTACCAGTGCATCACCCGCCATTTCCTTCTGTTTTCTCTTTAAGGCTATTTGTGCATTGGCTATATCGTAATTGGATTGATTGTTAGCCTGGTTTAAGGTGAGTTTACGCAACGCATCGTACTTCTGGTTTTGCAGCAGTTCTCTGTCTATACGTGCTGTTTCTATGGCATGTTTTCCTTCTCTGCCATCAAAAATCTCCCACTTAAATCCAATGCCGCCCATAAATACGGGGAAAATATTCAGGTTGGTAGGCTTCCAGTCCAGCTTACGACCGGGGTAATTAAGGGCCGGAATAGGCGGTATGATATTGTCTGACGATTTAACCCTGGCGCCGTAAAGGCCGAGGTAATAGCTGGAGGCCATGAGCTGTACTTTGGGAATCCACCAGGTTTGTTCGGCTTTTATTTTATAGCCGGTGGCATTGATGCCATGGTTCAATGCACGGACTTCCGCCCGTTCTTCAATTGTTTTTTGTGGAACAGCAGGTGTGACAGCTATGAGCACCGGCTCTATAAGACGTAGCCTTTCCTGGCTGATGCCGGTTAAGACTTCCAGCTGAGTGAGCAACAATTCCTTTTTGCCTTCATATTCTGCTACTTTGGCATCGAGGGTGGCCTGTGCCAGCTCTATTTTTTTATGATCATAAGGAGTGATCAGCCCGTATCCCAATGCTTTATCAGCTGTTTTACGGTTGGCCTCCAGTCTTCTTTTGCCTTCGTCCAGCACCTTCTTCGATTGATGTATCAGGGCCAGCTGGTCGTAGGCCCTGGAAACAACCGCCACTACCTCATCTGCTGTTTTTTCCAGTAAAATATTTTCCGATTGCTTTTTTTCTTCGAGTGCCTTGCCCAGGTATTTTACTTTCCCGCCGGAATACAGCAACATTTTAGCATTTGCTTTGGCAAGTCCTGAAAACCCGGATACATTGATGTTATTGTTGTATTTCCCTTCCGGAATATTCAGAAAAGGTTGCAGGTTTAATTCAGGGGAGATAATATGCGCGGTAGCATTCATATAACCAGCCATACCACTTACTTCCAGGGTAGGGAGATAAACATCTTTAAGTTTGTGTTGATCAAGACTGGTCAGTTTATTTTTGGTGAGCTGGGTTTTGAGATCAGCATCCCGTACCATGGCGCTATCCAGCAACTCTTTAAAGCCAGGGGCCGTTTGGGCGTTACTATAATTATAGAATATAAGTGAAAGGAGCAGGAAAGACAGCTTACTCTTCATTGAAAAAAAATATTTTAATCCTGAGATAGATACTGATTCGCGTAAATATCCTTTAATACAAAAACCTAAAACAGTATGTAGGGTGCATGACAATAGCATTCTTCCAAAGTACAGGTGGCTTGTCAGTCATCCTGATGGTACATTGTTCGTCTATCTAATTTAACACATAAAGTAAAACCAATGTTTGATTTCCAGCCAGATAGCGGAAATTTATATATCATTAAATTTATCATGCAAGGTACGTTTATTATTTGACTTTTCTGTTGGAGAGCCGGAGCCGCTGCCATCGTCTCTTTAAAGCTAATTACGTTGAGGGGGCCCCGTTATAGATCTCTGGAAAAGAATGGGAACTTTCCTTCCGGCAAGAAACCGGCTTTTACCGATAACACAGCGGCTTTGAGCACAGGTCCTGTTTTTTACAGCCTGCTGATCGTATTTTTTTGCAGGAAAAATGGAACCCATGAAGATCCCGGAATTAACAGCCATGCTGATCAATCCTTATAATCATCAACCATTACATATAACGGAGACGCATGACCTGGAAGATGTATCCGGCAATACTATTCCGGTAGTCAATGGGATTCCTGACTTTCTCGCACTCGAAAAGATAGATGGTCTGAATAAAAAATACCAGCGCCTTTACGATCGTATCAGTCCTTTCAATTATATTACAGAGCGGGTTGTTTCCTTCTTCATCGACTTGCATCGTCTTCGCAGCGAATGGATGGCAGATATAGAAGTGAGCCAGGTTACAAGGTATTGGGGAGAGATCAGGCTTAACAATATTCCTGTAGGCAGAGCGTTTTACCCTGCATACAGGGCGAGAAAGGTGTTTTTTCACCCACCAATCTCTCTACCGGCCAGCGCAAGCGCCTGGCGCTCATTGCAGCTCTGCTGGAAGAAAAGCCGGTACTCGTGATAGATGAATGGGCTGCTGATCAGGACCCTTATTTCAGGCGGAAGTTTTACACAGCGATCATCCCGTTGCTGAAACAACAGGAGATCACCATCATAGCCATCACCCATGATGACCGTTATTATCATTGTGCGGATAAGCTGTTCAGGATGGAGTATGGTAAACTGATACCGGAAAGTGTTCAGGTTTTTCAATAGTTTATGTTTTTTTAGAGATATGAAGCGACCACAGATTTTTTTATTTCATTTTGCCGGCGGTAACTGTTACTCATTCCAGTTCCTGACGCCGTTGTTATCAGGTTTTGAAGTTATCATACCAGAGTTGCCCGGAAGGGGCAGGAGGATGCATGAGCCTCTGTTGAATGAGTTTGATGATGCAGCGGTAGACCTGTACAATCAGGTGATATCAAGGCTTTCAGATGATACGCCCTTTTTGCTCTACGGGCATAGTATGGGCGCTTCCTTTGTGCTCCGGCTGGCCAATATGCTGGAAGCGGCTGGCAGATACCCTGCCGGTGTTGTGGTAAGTGGTAATGCCGGACCAGGCATAGAAAAACCAGGTCGGAGAGTCCGCTACCTGCTGAACAAGCCGGAGTTTCTGGAAGAGCTGAAAAAGCTGGGCGGCCTGCCACAGGAGCTGATTGACAACGAAGAGTTATTCGGTTTTTTCGAACCCGTCTTAAGAGCCGATTTTGAAATTACAGAAAGAAATAACCTGGCAATGGAACCGGCTATACAGGCGCCACTATATGCCGTGATGGGCAGCCTTGAAAGTGATGTGGACAAAATTGACAACTGGTCAGGGTTCGTACAGCATACTTTTCATACCGAAGTGCTGGAAGGCGATCATTTCTTTATTCGCCAGCATCCACGTCGTATGGCTGATATTATCAGTACGTTTTACCGCCGGATGCAAACTATGCCGCAACAATAATTGATTAAACAAATGAAGGGGATCAACATTGGTTTTTTGTTTCCCCTGATAGCGCTGATGATCCTGGTAGCAGATGGACTTTATCAGCAATGCTGCCGCAGGCTGGCTGTCGGATATATTCGGGAAAAAGGAATTCCTGGAATACGACCGCAGCCAGCGGAGGCTGGGCATTGTAGATGCTGCCCAACGTTCGCTGGAACTGATCCAGGCAGACCCTGAAACCAGTGCTGCACTCAACGCCTATACGAAAGGCGTGAA